>JAKBWB010000026.1 GCA_021843755.1 Pseudomonadota bacterium | reverse complement strand
CGCTCACCTCCCGCCTGATCGACCGGCCGATCCGCCCGCTGTTTCCCGACGGCTTCTACAATGACGTGCAGGTGGTGGCCACCGTGATGTCGCTCGACCCGCAGGTCGATCCGGACATCGCCGCGCTCCTGGGTGCCTCGGCGGCGCTGTCGCTCTCGGGCATTCCGTTCAACGGTCCGATCGGCGCGGCCCGCGTCGGCTGGAAAGACGGCCAGTACCTGCTCAACCCGACGGCCGCCGAGCTCGCCGAGTCCGCGCTTCACCTAGTCGTTGCCGGTACCGAACACGGCGTCCTCATGGTGGAGTCGGAGGCCAAGTGCCTGTCCGAAGAGGTGATGCTCGGCGCAGTGGTCTTCGGTCACCAGCAGATGCAGAGCGCCATCGCCGCGATTCACGCGCTGGTACGCGAGGCCGGCAAGCCGCGCTGGAACTGGCAGGCACCCGCGCACGACGCCGAACTGGCCGGCGCGGTGGCCGGCAAGGCGCGCGAGCCGCTCGCCCAGGCCTATTCCATCACCGAGAAGCAGCAGCGCTATACGCGCATCGGGCAGATCAAGGCCGAGATCACCGAGGCACTGGCCGGGGGCGAGGCGCCCCGGTGGAGCAGCGAGCAGGTCGAGGCGGCGCTGTTCAAGCTGGAAAGCGATATCGTGCGGCAGCGGATCCTGAATGGTGAGCCGCGCATCGACGGGCGTGACTGCCAGACCGTGCGCCCCATCACCGTCAAGGTCGGTGTGCTGCCGCGCACGCATGGCTCGGCGCTGTTCACGCGCGGGGAGACCCAGGCGATGGTGGTTACCACGCTTGGAACCACCCGCGATGCGCAGATCATCGATGCGCTCGAGGGCGAGCGTCGCGAGCCGTTCATGCTCCATTACAACTTCCCGCCGTTCTCGGTGGGCGAGACCGGCATGATGGGCTCGCCCAAGCGCCGGGAGATCGGTCACGGCAATCTCGCGCGCCGCGGCGTAAACGCGGTGATGCCGAACATGATGTCGTTCCCGTACGTGATCCGCATCGTCTCGGAGATCCTGGAGTCGAACGGCTCGAGCTCGATGGCCACCGTGTGCGGCGCTTCGCTGTCGCTGATGGATGCCGGGGTGCCGATCAAATCGCCGGTGGCCGGTGTGGCCATGGGTCTGGTCCTGGAGGGCACCCGCTACAAGGTTCTCACCGACATCCTGGGCGACGAAGATCATCTGGGCGACATGGATTTCAAGGTTGCGGGCACGCAAGACGGCGTGACCGCGCTGCAGATGGATATCAAAGTCGAGGGTGTAACCCCCGAGATCATGCAGGTGGCGCTCGAGCAGGCGCGCGCGGGCCGGCTGCACATCCTCGGGGAAATGAGCAAGGCAATCAGCGCGCCGCGGTCCAACATGTCGGAATGGGCGCCGTCGATCATCACGCTGAAGATCGATCCGGAGAAGATCCGCGACGTCATCGGCAAGGGCGGTGCGGTGATTCGCCAGATCACCGAGGAGACCGGTACTACCATCGACATCGAGAGCGATGGCACGGTCAAGATCGCCTCGGTCAACGGCACCGCCGGGCGCGAGGCGCAGCGGCGCATCGAGCTGATCACCGCGGATGTCGAGGTTGGCCGGATTTACGAGGGCAAGGTGGTGCGGCTGATGGATTTCGGCGCATTCGTCACCATCCTGCCGGGTCGCGACGGCCTGGTGCACATCTCGCAGATCTCCAACGAACGGGTGGAACGGGTCAGCGACAAGCTCAAGGAAGGCGATGTGATCCGCGTGAAGGTGCTCGAGGTCGATCGCCAGGGCCGCATTCGCCTGTCGATGCGCGACGTCGACGCGGCCTGATCGCGTGCGGCAATCCGCCGGGGCTCGGCCGCAACGGCCGAGCCCCGGGCCCTCGGGCGGCGCCCGAGGACGTTAGCCCGTGCCGCTGAGGGCGATCGTGCGCACGCCGTGGAACGCGGCGGGGTTCCAGTGCGCGACGGCCCAGGCGAGGACTTCGCTCGCCGGTGCGTGGCTGAGCGACGGTGGCGGCCTTTGCTTCAACAGCCGCAAGATCTCGTGCAGCTGCGCGCCGGCGCGTGCCGGGTCGAGCGCCACGGAGCGCCGCGATTTGGCGAGTTTCGCCCCGGCGGGCTCGGTGATGAGCGGCAGGTGCGCATAGCGCGGCCGCGGCAGACCGAGCGCCTCCTGCAACAGGATCTGCCAGCCGGTGCTCTCGAGCAGATCCGCCCCGCGCACCACATCCGTCACCCCCTGCAGCGCATCGTCCACGACCACTGCGAGCTGGTAGGAGAACACCCCGTCGCGGCGGCGCACGATGACGTCCCCGAGGCTGCCTGGAGGGCAGGTGCAGGGACCCTGAAAGCGGTCTTCGAAGCTGATCGCGCGATGCGCGTCGATGCGCACTCGCGTCGCGGTGGGCCCCCGGCGGCGCGGACCTGAGCGGCAGGTGCCCGGATAGCGGCTGCTCGTCACTCCGGCGTGCGCGAGCTCTGCTCGTGAGCAGCTGCACTCGAAAGTGACTCCGGCGGCACGCAGGCGATCGAGGCTGCACTGGTAGTGCGCCGTGCGCCGGCTCTGGTATTCGACCGCGCCGTCCCAGTGCAGCGCAAAGGCTTCGAGGGTTTGCAGCATCTTCGCGGCGCAGCCCGGAATGCTGCGCGGGTCGAGATCTTCGATCCGCACGAGCCAGCGGCCGCCGTGGCTGCGGGCATCGATGAAGCTCGCACTTGCGGCCAGGAGCGAGCCGAAATGCAATGCGCCGGTCGGAGAGGGTGCGAAGCGTCCCGTGTACCCGCAGGCGCTCGCCGCGAACCGATTACCGGTAGCGGTCGTCGCGGTCGCCGTACTGCTTCTCGCGTCGCTCGCGCCGCTCCTGCGCCTCGATGCTGAGTGTCGCCACCGGACGGGCCTCCAGGCGCTTGATGCCGATTTCCTCGCCCGTCTCGAGGCAGTAGCCGTACGTGCCGTCCTCGATGCGCTTGAGCGCCTCGTCGATCTTGCGAATCAACTTGCGCTCCCGGTCACGCGTGCGCAGTTCCAGGCTGAACTCCTCTTCCTGGGTGGCGCGGTCCGAAGGGTCTGGAAAATTGGCGGCTTCATCCTTCATGTGCGAGACCGTCCGGTCGACCTCGACCATCAGATCGCGTTTCCAGTCGTTGAGGATGTTGCGGAAGTGCTCGAGCTGCTCCTGGCTCATGTACTGCTCGCCGCGCCTGGGAATGTACGGCTGAACGTTGCGTGGGCCTGCGAGCAGGCTCCCGGGTTCGACCGCTTCGACCTCATCCGTGTCCATCGTGCTCGGCACCCGAGAGTGTTGTGGTGGTGCCTGCGGCGGCGCCTTGGCCGTGTCCGCCGCCTGACGCACCGCTGATTTGCGCGCTTCTTCGACCGCCGCGGCACCCGGATGCGCGTTCGCTGCGCGGCCCGGCGCCGGTTTGTGCACCGGCGCGCGGGTGGCTTTGCGGGTGGACGGCCGTTTGACTGCTGCAGCCTTCTTCGCAGCGGCCTTCGCGGGCGCGGCCTTCTTACCCTTCGCGGTTTTCGGCGCGGGCTTCTTGGCCGGCATCAATCGCTCCTACGCATGGGCTTGTGGCGGAACGCGGGATTATACCGGCGCACCTGTGGCTGTACAGGGGCGGTGCCCGAATCCGATCACAGGAGCGAGCCAGCCCAGCCGCTCTGGCGGCGCTCGACGACGACCCGTGTGGCGATGCCGCCGCGCACCTTGAACCGCGCCCCGAGGCGCAGGTAGCGAGGGCTCAGCGTCTGTACAAGGTGGTCGGCGATCTCATTGGTGACGGCCTCGTGGAACACGCCCCGGTCGCGGAACGACCAGATATAGAGTTTCAGCGACTTCAGCTCCACACAGCGCCGATCGGGTACGTAGGCGAGCTCGAGGGTGGCAAAGTCCGGCTGCCCGGTGAGCGGGCACAGGCAGGTGAACTCCGGAATCCGCATGCGGATGGTGTAATCCGCCTCGGGCGCCGGATTGGCGAAGGTTTCGACGGCGTGTGCAGGCTGTGAGGGCATGGACAATTACTCTACACTAGCGCGCCTCGCTGCGGCGGCGATTCAGAAGAGAACGGAAGATTGCGCAGATGCGGCTGACCAAGATTAAACTCGCCGGTTTCAAGTCCTTCGTCGATCCGACTCAAATCAGCTTTCCGAGCAGCCTCACCGGCGTCGTCGGTCCGAACGGTTGCGGCAAGTCGAACGTCATCGATGCGGTGCGCTGGGTGATGGGGGAGCTGTCCCCGAAGCACCTGCGCGGCGACAACATGGCGGACGTGATTTTCAACGGCTCTTCGGCCCGCAAGCCCGTCGGTACGGCCTCGGTGGAGCTGGTCTTCGACAACTCCGACGGCCAGATCGGCGGCGCCTATGCGAGCTACAACGAGGTCGCGCTCAGGCGCCAGGTCTCACGCGATGGCTCTTCCGGCTACTACATCAACGGCGCGCGCTGCCGGCGCAAGGATATCACCAACCTGTTCCTCGGTACCGGGCTCGGCTCGCGCAGCTACGCGATCATCGAGCAGGGCACCATCTCGCGCATCATCGAGGCGAAGTCCGAAGACATGCGCGCGTTCGTCGAGGAGGCCGCCGGCATCTCCCGCTACAAAGAGCGCCGACGCGAGACCGAAGGCCGCATTGCCCAGACCCGCGAGAACCTCGAGCGCCTTCAGGATGTGCGCGAGGAAGTCGAGAAGCAGATCCGCCACTTGCAGCGCCAAGCCGCCACCGCACGCCGCTATCAGGATCTGCAGCAGCAGCAGCGGCGCGTGTCCGCCGAGCTGCTCGCATTGCGCATGCGCGAACTCGACAGCGGCGCCGAGGTGCACGACAGCGTGACGCGCGAGCGGGAGCTCGCGATGCAGTCGGCGCTTGCCGATCAGCGCGCCGCGGAGGCGGCCATCGAACGGGCGCGCGAGCGGCACGGGGAGGCGGGCGAGCAGCTCGCGCGCGTACAGGGACGTCACTACGAGCTCGGCGCCGAGATTTCCCGGCTCGAGCAATCGATCCAACACACCCGGGCGCTGCGCGAGCGCCAACGCTCGGATCTGCAGCAGTGCGGTGCGAGCCTCGCCCAGCTGGCCGAGCACCTCGCGCGCGAGACCGAGGGGCTCGCCGCGGTGCGCAGCGCACTCGAGCAGTGCGCCCCGCAGCTCGAGGCGGCCCGCCGGGCCGAGCACTCGGCCGGCGAGGCGCTCGAGGCGGGCGAGCGGGAGCTCGCCGATTGGCAGGAGCGCTGGGAGCGGCTCAACGCGGCGCTCGCGGGAGCGGACCGCACCGCGCAGGTCGAGCGCGCGCGCATCGAGCAGCTGGAGAATCAGCTGCGCCGGTTCACCGGACAGAGCGAGCGGCTTGCCCTCGAGCGCGAGGCCCTCGGTGCGCAGGACTCGAGCGAGGAACTTGCGCGGCTCGATGAGCAGGAAGGTGCCGCGCGCGCGGCGAATCAGACGCTTGCCGAGCAGCGGGCCGCGGCGCTCGAGCGGGTGCACGGCGCGCGCAGTGCGCAGCTCGAAGCCGAGCGGGCCCTGGAAGCCGCCCGGGCGCAGCGGGAGCAGGCGCGGGCGGAATGCACGTCGCTCGAGGCGGTGCAGCGCGCCGCCCTCAGCAGCAGCGCGGGACAAGTGGGCGAGTGGCTCGGCGCGGCGGGGCTCACCGGCCGGGCCCGCCTCGCCGAGCGGATCGAGGTCGAGTCCGGTTGGGAGCGGGCCGTCGAGACCGCACTCGGCGATTATCTCGAGGCCGTGTGCGTCGAGGGGCTCGATGCGCTCGCCGGCTCGCTCGAGTCGCTGACCCGGGGCCGGCTGATGCTGGTGCACGAGACGGCATGGGCCGAGCCCGCCGCCGATGCGCGCTCCTTGGCGCACAAGGTCCGCGGCTGTGCCGCGGCAGCCGAGTCGCTGGCTGGCGTGCGAACCGCCGAGTCCCTCGCCGAGGCACTGAGTCTGCGCGGCTCGCTCGGGGCCAACGAGTCGGTCATCACGCGCAGCGGCGAGTGGCTCGGCCGTCATTGGCTGCGTGTCAGCCGCGGCGTGGATCCGCACGCGGGCATCATCGAGCGTGAGCAGCGGCTCAAGAGCCTGCGTGTCGATGCCGAGCGCTCCGAGATGCTCGTGCGCGAGGCCGAAGCGCATCTGGAGGAGGTGCGCGGGCGTCTCGCGCAGGCCGAAGCGGAGCGTGAGACTGTGCAGGGCCAGATTCAGGCTGCTCAACGCCGCCATGCCGAGCTGACCGGGCAGCTGCAGGCGGCGCGGGCGCGCGCCGAGCATACCCGCGCACGGCGCGCGCGCATCGATGAGGAGAGCGCGGAACTCGCGCGCGAGATGCACGGGGCTCGCGAGGCGCTCAGGGGCGCGCGCGGGGCGCTCGAGGCCAGCGTCGATCGCCTTGCCGAACTCAATGCGCAGCGCCATACGCTCGAGCAGGAGCGCGAGGTGAGGCGCGAGGCGCTCTCCGCGGCACGCACGCGTGCGCAAGCGGCTCAGCTCGCGGCGCGCGACTTGATCATCCGCATTGAGTCACGGCGCTCGGCCGAGGGCGCCGCGGTGAGCGCTCTGGCGCGCATGGCCGAGCAGCGCACCCAGCTCGAGCAGCGGCGCACGGAGCTCGAGGCGGAGCTTGCCGGCGGCGATGGACCGATCCTCGAGCTGGAGGCGCGCTTGAACGATACGCTCGCGCAGCGGTTGAGCATCGAGAGTGAGCTGGCGGCCGCGCGCGCGGCCCTCCAGGAGGCCGACAGCGCGCTGCGCACGCTCGAGCACCAGCGCCTCGAAGCGCAGCGGCGCGTCGGCGAGGCGCGCGAGGCGATGGATGCGGCCCACCTGGCGGCCCAGGAGAATCGCGTGCGTCGCGAGACGCTCTTCGAGCAATTCACCACCACGGGCTTTGAGCTGCAGACCGTGCAGGGCGAACTCGCCGCCGAGGCCAGCGTGCCCTTGTGGGAGGAGCGGCTCGGGGCGATCCGCGCCGGCATCGAGAAGCTCGGGCAGGTGAATCTCGCGGCCATCAACGAGTTGGCCGAGCAGACCGAGCGCAAGGAATACCTCGATCGGCAGTTTGCGGATCTCACCGGCGCACTCGATACGCTCGAGGAGGCGATGCGCCGCATCGACAAGGAGACGCGCAGCCGTTTCGAGGATACCTTCGAGAAGATCAACGCCGGCATGAAGGAGAAGTTCCCACGGCTCTTCGGCGGCGGGCACGCGTACCTGGAGCTGGTCGGGGAGGACGTGCTGGATGCCGGCGTCGCCGTGATGGCCCGGCCGCCGGGCAAGAAGAACAGCTCCATCCATCAGCTCTCCGGCGGCGAGAAGGCCCTGACCGCGGTGGCACTGGTGTTCTCCATCTTCGACCTCAATCCGGCGCCTTTCTGTCTGCTCGATGAGGTGGATGCGCCGCTCGACGAGTACAACATCGAGCGCTTCTGTGACATCGTGCGCGAGATGTCACAGCGGGTGCAGTTCATATTCATCACGCACAACAAGACGACCATGGAACTTGCTGCACAGCTGATCGGTGTCACCATGCACGAGCCCGGAGTCTCGCGGCTCGTGGCCGTGGATGTGGCCGAGGCGGTCCGGCTGGCCGCGGTCTGAGCGCGCGGAGGTGTAATCGTGTCGACCTTGCGTTGGACGCTGTTGATCCTCGGGGGAGCGTTCATCGCCGCGCTGGCGCTGTGGGAGCGGCTGCGGCCCCGGCATGCCCGGGGGCAGGACGCCCCCAGTGCGACCGAGCCCTCGCCGCCGACCCTGAGCCCGACCGATGCCGACCACGCCGAGGCCGGTGAGCCGTACATTGGCGAGTGCTCCACCTCGGCCGATACCCTCTCGCAGCTGCCCACGGTCTTGATCGAGGAGGATGCGCCGATCGAGCCGCGAGCCGCCGATCCCCCCAAGCAGCGCGCGCCGGTTGGGGCGTCCGATCCGGCGCAGGAGCTCGAGGGAGTGGCCGAGGGCGTCGGATCGGTCAGGATCATCGAGCCGGCCGGCCGCTACGATGCGCCTGCGGCGCCGCCGCTCGCAGCACAGCCGTCCCGCGCGGACGCGGCTGAGCGCGAGGTCGACCCGGAGCCGCGATTCGATTCCATCGGTGCCGTCGATCCCCCGCCTTTGGTGCTCGAGTGGCCGGCCGAGACCGGGCGGCACATCATCGCGCTGCGCGTGGTGGCGGGTGCCGAGCGCTTCAGCGGACGGACGCTGCGCTTGGCGCTCGCGGCCGAGGGCTTTCGGCTCGGTCCGCTCGATATCTTCCATCGGCCGGATGATCTGGGCCGAGCGGTGTTGAGCGCCGCCTCGCTGACGCGTCCGGGCACGTTCGATCTGGACTCGATGGACGCGCAGCGCTATGCCGGGCTCAACCTGTTCGCGGTGCTGCCGGGACCGCTGCCGGCCGTGGAGGCCTTCGAGATGCTGCTCGCCGCTGCCGAGAATCTCAACGAGCGCCTGCAGGGCGTGGTGCAGGACGAGCGGGGCGAGCCACTGACTCCCGAGGGTATCGAGAGTCTGCGCGCGGATCTGGCGGCGCGCGCGGGCTGGGAGGGTGGGTGAGCACCGATGCGCGCAGGCGTGTCGCAGCGCTGCGCGCCGAAATTGCCCGGCACGACTATCGCTATTATGTTCTCGACGATCCGCAGATCCCGGATGCCGAGTACGACCGGCTGATGGCCGAACTCAAGGCGCTGGAGTCGGCTCATCCGGAACTGATCACGCCTGATTCTCCGACCCAGCGCGTCGCGGGCGCCCCGAGCGCCGCGTTCGGCGAAGTGGTGCATGCCGTCCCCATGCTCTCGCTCGAGAATGGCTTTACCGACGAGGACGTGGTGGCCTTCGATCGCAGGGCGCGCGAGCGGCTCGGCGTCACTGAGCCGCTGTGGTACTGGGCCGAGCCGAAACTCGATGGGCTGGCCATGACGGCGATATTCCGGGACGGCAGCTTCGTACAGGCCGCAACGCGCGGCGACGGCGTGCGCGGCGAGGACGTCACGGCCAACCTGCGCGCGATACGCGCATTTCCGCTGCGGCTGAGGGGCAATGCGCCGCGGCTGCTGGAGGTGCGCGGCGAGGTTTTCATGCCCATCGAGGGCTTCGAGCGCATCAATCGCGAGGCGCTGGCGCGCGGCGAGAAGACCTTCGTCAATCCGCGCAACGCCGCCGCCGGCAGCCTGCGTCAACTCGATCCGGCCGTGACCGCCTCCCGGCCGCTGCGCGTGTACTGCTACGGCCTGGGTGCGCTCGAGGGTTGGGTGCCTCCGCCGCTGCAAAGTGAGGTGCTCGGGGCGCTGAAGGCATGGGGACTGCCCATCTGTCCGCACGCCGAGCGGGTGCACGGCGTAGCGGGCTGCATCGACTACTATCGCGCCATGGCCGAGCGGCGCGCACGATTGACGTATCAGATCGACGGAGTCGTTTTCAAGGTTGAGCGGCTGGAATACCAGTCGCGCCTGGGTTTCATCGCACGTGCGCCACGCTGGGCATTGGCACGCAAGTTCCCGGCCGAAGAGGCCCTGACGCGCGTGGAGGCGATCGAGTGGCAGGTCGGGCGCACCGGCGCGGTGACGCCCGTGGCGCGCCTCACGCCGAAGTTCGTCGGCGGCGTGACGGTGAGCAATGTGACGCTGCACAACTTCGACGAGGTGCGCCGCAAGGACGTGCGCGTCGGGGATACCGTAGTGATTCGCCGCGCCGGAGACGTCATTCCGGAGTTGGTGCGTGTACTGCCGGAGCGCCGGCCGCAGGGAGCCCTGCCGGTACAGCGGCCCGAGCGTTGCCCGGTCTGTGGCTCGGAGGTGCTCAAGCCCGAGGGCGAAGCGGTGGCCCGCTGCACGGGTGGGTTCAGTTGCGCGGCGCAGCGCCAGGAGGCGATCCGGCATTTCGCGAGCCGTCTGGCGATGGACATCGAGGGATTGGGCGAGAAGCTCGTCGCGCAGCTGGTGGAGGGGGGAGCCGTACGCTCGCCGGCCGACCTCTATACGCTCTCGGTCGAGCAGTTGCAGACGCTCGAGCGGATGGGCAAGAAGTCGGCTGAGAATTTGCGCCGCGCGATCGAGCGCAGCAAGCACACGACGCTCCCGCGGTTGCTGTACGCCCTGGGAATCCGCGAGGTCGGCGAGGCCACGGCGCTCGCTCTGGCGCGCCACTTCGGGGAGCTCGAGCCACTGATCGAAGCGGCCTGCTCCCACCCCGAGCGTGTCGAGGAGGTGGCCGATGTCGGACCGGTGGTTGCGGCGCACCTGCACGCGTTCTTCAGTGCCCCGGCGCATCGCGAGCTCATCGGCGCGCTGCGCGCCTCGGGGGTGACCTGGGAGCCCTTCGCGCCCAGCACGGCAGAGTTGCCGCTCAAAGGTCAGACCTTCGTGCTGACTGGAACGCTTCCGAGCATGACCCGCGAGCAAGCCCAGGCTGCCCTCGGCGCGCTCGGCGCCAAGGTCTCCGGCAGTGTCTCGCGCAAGACGCGGTACGTCATCGCCGGGGCGGATCCCGGCTCGAAGCTCGAGAAGGCCAAGGCGCTCGGCATTCCCGTACTCGATGAGGCGGGACTGCGGCAACTGCTCGCCGCGCATCCGCGCCGATGAGCGCCCCGCAGGACCGCAACGGGCCGGTCCTGCGGGATTTCGGCAGGTTCAGCCGCCCGCCGCCGAGGTGGTGTTGCCCGCGGGGGCGGTCGGGGCCGGCATGGCCGGCGCGCCCTTGACACCCGAGGTCAGCTTGTTGGTCGTCGGATCCAGATAGGTCACGACCTTTGCCGTCTTGGTCAGCGAGTTGGCGTACGCCAGGAACTGCTTGTTCTCCACGTCCTGCTTCAGCTTCGTCTTGACCTCGGCAAAACTCGGTGCCTTCATCGGCCGGGTGCCGAGCAGCTGAATGATGTGCCAGCCGTATCGCGTGTGGACCGGAGTCTGGGTGATTTGGCCCACTTTGAGCTTGGCGACTGCCGCGGAAAAGTGCGGGACCATGCCGCTCAGGGGGAACCAGCCCAGGTTGCCGCCGTTCGCCTTGGACGGGTCGATGGAGTAGGCCCGGGCGAGCGCGGCGAAATTGCGCCCGTGGTCGCGATCCAGATCCTGGATGATCTTCTCGGCCTCGGCCTTGGTTTTCACCAATATGTGCCGCGCGTGGTACTCCAGTTTCGGGAAGTGGGCGAGCTGCTGATTGTAATCCGCCTGCAGCTGCGCTTCCGTCGGCGTGTGCTTGGCCAGGAACTGGTCCGAAAGCGCCTGCTCGAGGATGTTCAGCCGCGCCAGCTCCAGCATCGCCTGCGTATGCGGCTCTTTGGTCAGTCCGATCTTCTCGGCGTGCTGCGCCACGGCTTCGGCACGGATCAGGATGTTGAGCACAGCCGCGCGCTGGCTCGGGGTGAGGTCCGCGGCGGTGCGCCCGCCCGACATCATCTTGATGTAGCTGTCATAGAACTGCTGCGTGATGGGCACGCCGTTGACCGAAGCCACCGCCGCCGTGGAGGCGCTGCTCGTCGGAGCCTGGTGGCAGGCGGTCAAGGCGAGTACGGCGAGGCCGAGACAGAGGATCCTGAGATGCTTCATGAGGTTCTCGTTGCGTGATGGGTTCCAAGGGGGGGTGCCCGGCCGTGCCGGTCGGGTCAGATCGCCGGGCGGTTGGCGGCCTCGGGAGCGCGCGCGCTGATGTTCAGGGCATGAATGCCATTTCCCATCAGTGGCTCGAGGGCTCGATAGACCATGCGGTGACGCTCGAGCGCTGATCGCCCGGCGAAGGCGGCGGAGACCAGCGCGACGCGAAAGTGCCCGCCTGCCCGCGCACCCGCATGCCCGGCGTGCCGCGCACTGTCATCCAGGATATCGAGCGAGACGGGAGCGAATGAGCGCTCGAGGGTCGCTCGGATCTCGTTCACAATGGCTGGAGAAGTCACGTCCATCGGCCGGGGCCATCGCCGGTTCAGCTGCGGGATGCGTATCATAACCGAGGGAACGCCCGAGCACAGGCTCGAAGGAACCGGGAGCGGGTGATCGACTACCTGAAGTTGCATCCAGTGACGCCGCAAGCGCGTCTGATCCGCAGGGCCGCCGAGATCGTGCGCGCCGGCGGGGTCATCGCCTATCCGACCGACTCGTGCTATGCCTTGGGGTGGCACATCGGGGATGCCCGGGCGCTCGAGCGGGTGCGGCGGATCCGTCGGGCCGACCGCCATCACCACTTCACCCTGGTGTGCGCCGATCTTGCCCAGGTGGGGCGTTTCGCGCGGCTCGACACCTGGCAATTCCGCATGCTGCGCGGCTGTCTGCCCGGCCCTTACACCTTTCTGCTGAAGGCCACGCGCGAGACCCCGAGGCGCCTGCAGCACCCGCGCCGCCGCACGATCGGGGTGCGCGTACCGGATCACTCCGTGCCGCGGCTGCTGATGAAGGAGCTCGGTGAGCCCCTGATGAGCAGTACGCTTTGGCTGCCCGACGATCCGGCACCGCTCACCTCGGGACGGCAGATCCTCGAGCGACTCGAGCATGAGATCGACGCGGTGCTCGACGGGGGGGATTGCGGCGTGGCTGCGACGACCGTGGTCGATCTGTCCGTTCTTCCAGCGACGATCATCAGGGTGGGGAAGGGGCCGTTGGCTGCGATCGGGGCTGCCGGCCTGCTGAGCCACCCTTCGGCGTGAAACGTCGGAGGCCGGCGCGGACACGCTATACTGAACGTTTAAGAATGCGAGAAGCGGTCCGATGAGCACTCCCAACCCCGGCGGGCGCGTACTGTCCGGCATGCGCCCCACCGGCCGGCTGCACCTGGGCAACTACCATGGGGCGCTGCGCAATTGGGTGCGTCTGCAGTACGAATACGAGTGCTACTTCTTCATCGCCGACTGGCACATGCTCACCACCGGCTATGAGGACACGGCCGCGCTGCCGCAATATGTGCACGAGGTGCTCATCGACTGGCTGGCCGCCGGTCTCAATCCCGGGGTGGCTACGCTGTTCGTCCAGTCGCACGTGCCCGAGCATGCCGAGCTGCACCTGCTGCTCTCGATGATCACCCCGCTCAGCTGGCTCGAGCGGGTGCCGAGCTACAAGGACCAGCAGGAGCAGCTGAAGGACCAGGACCTCACCACTTATGGCTTTCTGGGCTATCCGCTGCTGCAGAGCGCGGACATTCTGGTGTACCGCGCCCAGCACGTGCCGGTCGGCGAGGATCAGGTGGCACACGTGGAGCTCACGCGCGAGACGGCGCGGCGCTTCAACCACCTCTATGGACGCGAGCCTGACTTTGAAGAGAAGGTCGAGCGGGCGGTCAAGGCGCTCGGCGGGCGAAACACCACGCTGTATCGGCAGCTGCGGCGCAAGTACCAGGAAAGCGGTGATCACGAGGCGCTCGAGCGCGCGCGGGCGCTGGTCCAGGGCGTCAGCCGCCTGACGGTGGCCGATCGGGACCGCTTGCTCGGGTATCTCGAAGGAACGGGCGTCACGATACTACCCGAGCCGCAGGCACTGCTCACCGAGACCCCGAAAGTGCCCGGTCTCGATGGGCGCAAGATGTCGAAATCCTATGGCAATACCATCGAGCTGCGCGAGGACCCGCAAGCGGTGATGCGCAAGCTGCGCGCGATGAAGACCGATCCGGCCCGGGCGCGCCGGACCGATGCAGGGGAGCCGACACGCTGTCCGGTGTGGGAGCTGCACAAGATCTACTCCGGCGAGGAGGTCCGCCGGTGGGCCGCCGAGGGCTGTCGGTCGGCCGGTATCGGCTGTCTGGAGTGCAAACAGCCCGTGATCGACAAGATCGTCGAGGAGGTGACCGCCATGCGCGGCCGGGCCCAGGAGTACATCGAGAATCCCGAGCTGCTGCGCGACATCATCGCGGAAGGCTCGGAGAAAGCCCGCGATACGGCCCGGGAGACCCTCGAGGAGGTGCGCCGGGCGATGCATTTACGCACCGACTGAGGCGCGATGACCGACACGAATTCCCAACTGGCGGTCGTCGCAAGCGAGGTGCCGCCCGAGGCTGTGCGTCCCGAAGCGCCGCAGCAGGTGGAGATGCCCTTCGCCGTCGTCAACGGCGAGCCGATTACCGTGCTGCCGCGCGACTTGTATATCCCGCCCCAGGCGCTCGAGGTGTTTCTCGAGGCCTTCGAGGGACC
The DNA here is from genome assembly GCA_021843755.1 of Pseudomonadota bacterium. Taxonomy (GTDB): domain Bacteria; phylum Pseudomonadota; class Gammaproteobacteria; order Steroidobacterales; family Steroidobacteraceae; genus 13-2-20CM-66-19. The sequence goes on along the minus strand of JAKBWB010000026.1, from coordinate 7,047 downwards.
GCTCGATCTGCTGCTGTACCTGATCCGGCGCCAGAACCTCGACATTCTCGACATTCCGCTCGCGGAAATCACTCAGCAGTACATGCGTTATATCGAGCTGATGCAGGATCTGCAGCTCGAGCTCGCCGGGGAATACCTGGTGATGGCCGCAACGCTCGCCGAGATCAAATCGCGCATGCTGCTGCCGCGGCCCAAGCGCCCCGAGGATGGCGCGGAGGAGGATCCGCGCGCGGAGCTGGTGCGCCGCCTGCAGGAGTACGAGCGCTTCAAGCGCGCGGCCGAGAGCATCGATGCGCTGCAGCGGCTCGAGCGCGATCACTTCACCACAGGCGCGCAGTTGCATGAGCGGCGGGTGGTGCGGGTGTTGCCGCAGGTGTCGCTGAAGGAGATGCTGGTTGCGTTCCAGGAGGTGCTCGCGCGCTCGGAGATGTTCGCCCACCACCGCATCCAGCGCGAGCGGTTGTCGGTGCGCGAGCGCATGACGGACATCCTCGGTGCGCTGCACAGAGGCGGCTTCGTGGAATTCGTGCGCTTGTTGCGGGCCGAGGAAGGCCGGATGGGCGTGACGGTGACATTCATGGCCATCCTCGAGCTGGTGCGCGAGGGCCTGATCGAGATCGTGCAGTCCGAGCCCTATGCGCCCTTGCACGTGCGCTCGGGGAGCTCGGGGCGCGCGCTGCAGCTGCTCGAGGCTCAGCCCGCGGAAGCGGCGCAAGAGCCCTCGGAGAGCGCGGCGAGTGAGCAAGAGAGCGAGGCGTGATGATCGAAACGTATGTGCGCAATGTGATCGAAGCGGCGCTGCTCGCGGCCGGGCGGCCGCTCGGGCTGGAGGAGCTGAAGCAACTGTTCGACGCGCCGTCATGCCCGGATGATGCGGCGTTGCGCGCGGCGCTCGAACAGCTGGCCGGTGAATATGCCGAGCGCGGCATCGAACTGAAGGAGATCGCCTCGGGCTGGCGCATTCAGGTGCGCCGCGAGTTCGCCCAGGAGATCTCGCGGCTCTGGCCGGAACGTCCGGCTCGCTACTCGCGTGCGCTTCTGGAGACCCTGGCGCTCATCGCCTACCGCCAGCCGATCACCCGCGGGGAGATCGAGGATGTGCGCGGCGTGGCGGTCAATCCGAACATCATCAAGACTCTGCTCGAGCGCAATTGGGTGCGCGTGCTCGGTCACCGCGACGTGCCGGGGCGGCCGGAGCTGCTCGGCACGACCCGGGAATTTCTCGATTATTTCGGCCTGCGCAGGCTCGAGGAGCTGCCGCCGCTGGCGCAGCTGAAGGCCCTCAGCGAGCCGAATCTCGAGCTCGATCTGCCTGCCGAAGCGGCTGGCGTGCCGGCCGCGGCCACATCCGCCGCGGCCGAATGCACAGGAGAGGCGCTCGAGACGGCGCCGGTGTCCGACGCGGAGCCGGAGTCGGAATCGGACGAACAGACCGCGCCGCGCGCGCCGGCTCCCGCCGACGAGGGCGAAGCGGGACCGGCAAGCTCGGCTGAGCCGCAGGCCGACACAGAGGCGCTGCCGGGTGAGCGGCGGCAGCTGCGCGCCGCTGCGGACGACGGGCGCGCCTGAGCCGGCCATGGTCCGTCCGCACCGACGGCGGTCTGCGGCCCAGGGCAGGGAACGGGATGCTTTGCGCGAGCGGCTGCAGAAGGCACTCGCCGGCACCGGGCTCGCCTCGCGGCGCGAAGCCGAGGTGTGGATCCGTCAGGGGCGGTTGACCGTCAATGGCGAGCCGGCCACCCTCGGTATGCGCGTGGGGCCGGCTGACCAGATCCGCCTCGATGGCCGGCTGGTCCACCGGCGGCCCGGCGCGGCGGGGGCGGTCGCTTTTGTCTATCACCGCTCGAGCGGTGAGCCGCTCGAGCAGCCGCCGCCGAACGCGCCGGAGGCGGCGACGGCGCTGGAGCGTCTACCACGGCGGGCGGGGCGACGGTTGATCGTGATCAGTCCCATGCCCCGCATCGACGGGGGACTGGAATTGATCTGCGCTGATGGAGCCTGCGCGGCCCGGCTGCAGCGGCGGGTCCGCCAGTGGATCAGCGTTTTCAGCGTCCGGGTCATCGGCGAGCTCGCCGAGACGCAGCAGGCCGGCGTGCTCGGCGGGATGCTCGATGACGGGCAGTGCCTGACGGTGCTCGAGTGCCACGGCGCCGGCGGTGAGGGCACCAATCGTTGGTACACGGTGCGCGCGCGGGGGGCAAGCGGCAAAGCCATCCGCCAGCTGTTCGAGCGCCAGGGCGCACGGGTCAGCCGGGTTCTGCGCATCCAGCTCGGTGCCCTCGTCCTCGGGCGCGCACTGCCGCGCGGGCACTTCCGCGCGCTCGAAGCCGACCAGATCGACGCGTTGCTCGCGACGGACGAGCCTGAGGCGCCGGCCCGCTCAGCTCCCCTCTGAGGGCGCCTCGTCCGAGCGCGCGCCGAGCGTGCGCACGGACTGCTCGAGCGGCTCGAGCCTCGGCAGAGGAGCATCCGCTGGAACGCCGAGTTCGTGAAAACGCCGTGCTTGCGGCATCAGCTGGCGCTCGAGCGATCCGACCGCGCTGTTGTAGGCCTCGAGTGCCGCATCGAGGCGCTGTCCCATGCGCTGCATGTGTCCGGTGAAATTCCCGAGCCGCCGGTACAGTTCCTGGCCGAGTTCGCGGATGAGCGCCGCATTGTCGGCCATCGCACGCTCGCGCCAGCCGTAGGCGACAGTCTTCAACAGCGCGATCAGCGTCGAGGGTGTGGCGATGATGATGTTCTGCTTCAGTGCCGCCTCGATCAGCTCCGGCCGCTCGGCCAGCGCGGCGGAAAGGAACTGGTCTCCGGGCAGAAACAGCACGGCGAACTGCGGACTGTGCTCGAACTGTGCCCAGTAGGCCTTCGAGGCGAGTTGGCGGACCTGCGCCTCGAGCTGCTGCGCATGGCGGCGCAGCGCGCTTTGGCGCGCTTCCTCGGTCGGGGCCTCGAGCGCCTCGAGGTAGGCATCCAGAGGGGTCTTGACGTCGACGACCAGGTCGCGCGATTCGGGCATGTGCACGACCAGATCGGGCCGCAACGCCCCTTCGGGCCCATGCAGATGCGCCTGCTCGGTGAAGTCACAATGCTCACTGAGCCCGGCGAGTTCGACCAGCCGGCGCAGCGTGAGCTCGCCCCAGCGGCCGCGCACCTCGGGGCGGCGCAGGGCGGTGACCAGATTGCGTGTCTCGCGCGTGAGCTGGCTCTGGCCACTCGAGAGCGACTCGATCTGGGTACGCAGGGCCGCGTGCGCCTCGCGCCGCTCCCGCTCGATCACCTGCATCTGCTGCTCGGTTTTCTCCAGCGCCGCGCGCAGCGGCTGCACCAGCTGCGCGATCGCCGTCTCGCGCTCCTTCAAGCCGCTCTGGGCGAGCGCCTGCTCGCGTCCGAGTGCCTCGCGCGCGACGCTGAGGAACAGCTCGCTGTTGTTCTTCAGGGCCTGAGCCGCCAGCGCCTCGAACGTCGCGCGCAGGCGTGATTCGGCCTGCTCGAGGGCCGCGCCACGCTCGCTCGCGGCGCGGCGCTCGGAATCCAACTGCACGCGGGCCGCTTCGAGCTCCACGCGCAGCGCAGCACCGCGCCGCTGGGCGTGCAGGCTCGCGCCGAGAAAGCCGATCAGCCCCCCGAGCAGCAGCGCGAGCGCGCCGAGCAGCGCGGCCAAGGCCACCTCGCTACGCCTCGCGCACGAACTGGGTGAGATAGCTCACTGCCGGATCGCGCGTCAGACGCGCGCCCCCGACGGGATCGAGTTCAATGCCGGCGAGGGCGCGGGCCGCCAGACCCGCCGCACGCCCCCAGCGGGCGAGCTCGCTCGGCCGGATGAACCGCTCGTATTCGTGCGTACCGCGCGGCACCACGCCAAGCAGATATTCGGCGCCGACGATCGCCACCAGGAACGACTTGAGGTTGCGGTTGAGCGTCGAGATGAACACCGAGCCGCCGGGCCGGACCAGACCGGCGATCGTGGCGAGCATGGCGCGCGGTTCCGGCACGTGCTCGAGCATCTCCATGCACGTCACGAGGTCGTACGCGCCCGGTGCGCTTGCCAGCAATGCCTCGGCCGAGGCGACCCGGTAGTCGATGTCGAGGCCGTGCGCCGCGGCGTGTATGCGCGCGACCTCGATCATGCCCCCGGCGAGGTCGATACCCGTCACCGCGGCGCCCGTCCGCGCGAGCGCCTCGCAGACCAGACCGCCGCCGCAGCCCACATCGAGCACACGTGCCCCCGCGCACGTGGAGTGCTCGGTGATGAAGCGGACGCGCTGCGGATTTAACTGGTGCAGCGGACGGAACGGGCCGTGCTCGTCCCAGAACCGTCCGGCGATCGCGTCAAACTTGCCGATCTCGCCGTCCGCGACGTTCATCGTCGCGGGGTCGTGCGCTGCGTTGTGGTGTGTTGCGGAAGCCATGATCACCTGCTGGTCCGATGGTCGCGTGGGCCGCCGGATCTGCGGCTCCGGGCGGCGACAGCCTCTATTGTCGGTCCATCCGGTTCCTCCGGTCCATCCGGCGCACGCCCGCAGCGGCGCGCCTCGGCACCGTGTTAACATGCGGACTTTTGGCACAGCCTTAAGACCCGATGTCCGAGATCGCGCGCGAAGTTCTGCCCGTCAGCCTCGAGGAGGAGATGCGCCAGTCCTACCTCGATTACGCCATGAGCGTGATCGTCGGACGGGCCCTGCCTGATGTGCGTGATGGCTTGAAGCCGGTCCACCGGCGCGTGCTGTACGCGATGCGCGAGCTCGGCAACGACTGGAACAAGCCCTACAAGAAATCCGCCCGTGTCGTCGGCGATGTGATCGGCAAGTACCATCCGCACGGGGACAGCGCCGTCTACGACACGATCGTGCGCATGGCGCAGACGTTCTCCATGCGCTACGTGCTCGTCGATGGGCAGGGCAACTTCGGGTCGGTCGACGGCGACACGCCGGCGGCGATGCGCTACACCGAAGTGCGCATGTCGCGCCTGGCGCACGAATTGCTCGCCGACATCGACAAGGAAACGGTCGATTTCACGCCCAACTACGACGAGTCGGAACTCGAGCCCTCGGTGCTGCCGACGCGCATCCCGCACCTGCTGGTCAACGGCCAGACCGGCATCGCGGTCGGCATGGCGACCAATATTCCGCCGCACAATCTCACCGAGATCGTCAACGCCTGCCTGGCGCTGCTCGATGACCCGGCGTTGCCGCTTGCGGCGCTGATGCAGCACGTGCCCGGGCCGGACTTCCCGACCGGCGGCATCATCAACGGCGCGCAGGAAATCGCCACCGCCTACCGCACCGGGCGCGGGCGGCTCTCGGTGCGCGCGCGCGTGGCGATCGAGGAGGTCGGCCGCGGCGATCGGCACGCGATAGTCATCACGGAACTGCCCTACCAGGTCAACAAGGCGCGCCTGATCGAGCGCATCGCGCAGCTGGTGCGCGAGAAGCACATCGACGGGATCGCCGGCGACGGATTGCGCGATGAGTCCGACAAGGACGGCATGCGCATCGTGATCGAGCTGAAGCGCGGCGAGATCGCCGAGGTCGTGCTGAACAATCTGTACGCGCAGACTCCGATGGAAAGCGTGTTCGGCATCAACATGGTGGCGCTCGAGGACGGGCAGCCGAAGCTGATGTCGCTGAAGGAGATGCTCGAGGCGTTCCTGCGCCATCGGCGCGAGGTCGTCACCCGGCGCACCGTGTTCGAGCTGGCCAAGGCGCGCGAGCGGGCCCACATTCTCGAGGGTCTGACGGTCGCGCTGGCCAACATCGATGAGCTCATCGCGCTGATCAAGGCTTGCGCCTCGGTTGCCGAGGCGCGTGCCGCGCTCACCGCGCGCCCCTGGCGCCCCGGTGCGGTGACCGGACTGCTCGAGCGCGCGGGCGGGATCAGCACTCGTCCCGCCGAGATCGCCGGTGGACTCGATGCCGCGGGCTATCGGCTGACGGACACGCAGGCGCAGGCCATTCTCGATATGCGCCTGCACCGCCTGACCGGGCTCGAGCAGGACAAGATCATCGGCGAGTACGGCGAGCTGCTCGCGCGCATCCGGGATCTCAGCGAGATCCTGGCCGTCCCGAAGCGGATGACCGAAGTGATCCGAGGCGAGCTGACGGAAATCCGCGCGACCTACGGGGATGCGCGGCGCACCGAGATCAGCCGCGATCATCTGGATCTGACGACCGAGGATCTGATCGAGCCGCAGGATGTGGTCGTGACGCTCTCGCACAACGGCTACGCCAAGTGTCAACCGCTCTCGGAATATCAGACCCAGCGACGCGGCGGGCGCGGCAAGGCCGCAACCGCCGTGAAGGACGAGGATTTCGTGGAAAAATTGTTCGTGGCCCATACGCATGACACCGTGCTGTGCTTTTCCAATCGGGGCAAGGTCTACTGGTTGAAGGTCTACGAGCTGCCACAGGCCGGGCGCGCTTCGGCCGGCAAGCCGATGGTGAACCTGCTGCCGCTCGAGCCGGGAGAGAAGATCAACGCGCTGCTGCCGGTGAAGGATTACGACGAGCAGCACTACGTGTTCATGGCGACCAGTCAGGGTACGGTCAAGAAGACTCCGCTGACATCGTTCTCGCGGCCGCGCGCGAGCGGCATCATCGCCGTCGACCTGCGCGAGAACGACAAGCTGGTGGGGGTCGCGCTCACCGACGGGCAGCGCGAGGTCGTGCTGGTCACCAGCGGGGGCAAGGCGATCCGCTTCCCCGAGCACGAGGTGCGCGCGATGGGGCGCGATGCGGCCGGTGTGCGCGGCATCCGGCTCGGACCCGATCAGGAGGTGATCGCACTGATCGTGGTGGCCGAGGGCGAGGTGCTGACCGCCTCGGCCGCCGGCTACGGCAAGCGCACGCCGATCGCGGAATTCCCGCTCCAGGGGCGCGGCGGACAGGGTGTGATCGCGCTGCAGACCAGCGAGCGCAACGGCGCGGCCGTCGCGGCGCTGCAGGTGCTGCCCGGGCAGGAAATCATGCTGATCAGCTCCAACGGCACGCTGGTGCGCACCGGGGTCGATGAGATCTCCGTGCTCGGGCGCAATACCCAGGGGGTGCGGCTGAT
>JAKBWB010000051.1 GCA_021843755.1 Pseudomonadota bacterium | reverse complement strand
CAACGGATGAGGCGGGAGGCACTTCGCGGGGCGAGTCCGGCACGGGATTTTCCCCATGCGTTCCTCACGACGGCCAATGATGGCGCGTGTCAACGCTAGGTTCATGATTTCATTGGCGTCCCCAAGGGGATTCGAACCCCTGTTACCGCCGTGAAAGGGCGATGTCCTGGGCCTCTAGACGATGGGGACGCGGATCAAGTCGCTGCAGGCGGCGGACCCAGGCCGCCCCCCGCCCTGGGAAGGGCGCGCAAGCTTACACGTCCCGGGCACACCGGACAATCGCCGCGGCCGGCTCGCTCAGATGGATTGCGGCCGGCTCTGGGCAGACTGGGGGCCCTGTACCCCGGCGACGGCCGGCCGGGGCATTCCGATGAAACTCCCCCTCGGTGGCGCGGTCGAAGCGTGTGCGCTGGCTCGATGTGAGCCGGTCGAATCAAGGAGGTGCCTATGCGTAAGAAAGTCCTTGCCGTGGCCCTTGCGGGCCTAGTGCTGCCGGCACTCGCGCTGGCGGCACAACCGATACTGGTCCGCTTCGAGGGGCGGACCGTGCCCGTGCACGAGACCGTTCAGGTGACCCACACCAGCGCAGGACCGGTGCGCGTGCGCACCTGGAGCTGGCGCGGACCGAACGGCTCCGCCACCTTCGAGGTGTCCGAGAGCCGCGGGCCCGCTCCGGCCGTTCCGGCTTGGGCGCTGCAACAGCTGCGCGCAATGCAGGCGCAGATGCGGCAAATGCAGCTGATACAGGCGGCGCTCCAGCAACCGATGCTGATGCCGTCGTTCCCGATGCAAGTCTTGTTCGGCCAGCCCTTGTTCGCGCCGATGCCGGGGCTGCAGCTGCCGGTCGAGCTGCACATTCTGGAGCCGGTCATCCCATTGCGGATCGAGCCGCTGCCCGTGCGTGTCATCGCCATAGTACCCGCGCCGTCGCGCTCGCCCGCGGCGGCCCGGGCACCCGCTCGGCATAGCGGTCTACTCACTTGAAGCAGCCTCACCGGGTGGCCAGGAAGGCCACCCGGTGCCGTGGCGGGTGAGCGATCGCACCGCCCGTGCGATGGGCAGTTCCGAGGCGCTTCATCATCGTCGCATCCGCACTACGCGTCGCACGCGAGATTCTCTACACCGAAGACTTGGAGTACGGCCAACCGATCGAGCAAGCCCTCAGACTCATCAACCCGTTCCTGGATTAGATGAGGAGCCAGGACAAATTGGCGTCCCCGACGGGATGGGACTCCGTGTCACCGCGGTAAAAAGGAGCGATTCCTTGGGGGGCCTCTCGCGCGACTTCACTGGCCCTCGAGCGACGTTGAGGCGCAACTCGCTGATCGACAGGGGATTACAGGGAGAGGCTACCTCAACCGGACTCTCCGGCCGGCTCAGTGGGGGTCGTGCCCGCAGATCTTGCCTCAGCATCGAGACTCAACTCACACCCGGCTTCTGTCTGCGAGTACGGGCGGCAAACCCTATCACGATCAGGCCAAGCACCAACAAGGAAAGAGTGCTCGGTTCGGGAACAGAGGCGTACGGAAGAATACTGACCCGATCGAACTTGGCAACATCAAGGCCGCCGCTCAGACCGGAGCTTAGTCCGCCGTTGCCAGCGGCAACACCCGAGCACGTACCGGAGAGGCTGTTCTGCTGCAAAGTCACGGCACCAGTCTCTGCCAAGGACCTGCCGCAAAACTCGCTTGCGGCAGTGCCCATGGTGATGGAGTCGAGCGCCAGGATGTTGCCCGCGAATGTCGTGCTCGCATCAATGGTTGCGGAACTGCCGACATTCCAATATACGCCCGCGCCCGCGCCGGTATTGACCACCGTAACGACCGAGTCCGGCGAAGTGATCAAAGTACTCGGCATCTGAAAAACCCACGCAGCGTTGCTGTTGCCATTGCCATCGAGCGTGAGCGTGCCGGACAGGTTGGTCGTTCCCGCAGGAACCGTGTAGACGCCGGGCAGAAGCGTCAATCCGGTCAAGTCCGCGGGCTCGAGCGTGCCGGGCCCGAGCGATCCAAGGTTCGTGATCGCGGTGATGAGTTGCTGCTGCGCCGTCATCGCATTCGGGCTGCCGGTCGTCGTCCCAGCCTGCACCGTACCTCCGGTCACTTGCAGGTCCGATACAGCAACGCCTGGCGAGGAATTGAACCCGGTGATTGCATTCGCGCCACCGCTCGACCAAACGCCGACGTTTCCGACGATGGCGCTGGTCGGAACATTGGTCACCGCAGAGCCGCCGAGAACCGTGAAACTCGCCAATTCGGTCCCAAGTAGCGGCGTCGCCGATACGAGCGCAGATCTCAAGCAGCTGCCAATCACGAACGACGCAAAGAGCGCCATTGATGCATATCGCGGACACGCGCGCGGCCGGCGTGAATGTGTGAACACAGTCTTCATGATGGCTCTCCGCTTGCCTCGACAATCGCCCGCCAGATACGCGCGACCAATCCCCAGTGGACGACTTCCCGATCAATCGTCCGTCGAACGTGCTGTCTGCTGGTCGTGCCGCATGCACCCGCCCGGCGCGATAGCCGACAAATCTCGCAGAGATCACCTGCGTGGTCTGTGCGTAAACGCACACGCACTGCCGCCGCGGCAGCTTGAGCGGGAATCGACCGGCTGCGGTCCGAGCACAACGCCGCAACGTGCCGCAAGGGCGCGGCGCACCGTGCGCAGCCATGCGTACGCCAGCGCACTGACAGACGGATCGTCCACGGGCAGACTTCGACCATCGCTCGTGCGCATTGACCTACGATCATGCAATCCGTCACGGTGATGCTGGTATGTGCGGCCGGTGCCTTCGCCGTCTGCGTCGAGGATCGCACCGATCGCGAACCCCAGCACCGGACTGTTCGAACCAAGGTACCGTCTCATGTCGTCAGAAATTCCGGGGATCCTTGATTCGTCCGAGCAGACGTCCGGGCGATCTGCCGCATCATGCGCGACCGACGCCAGGGGATTTCGCCAAAGACGCTTTGGCCTCCCGGCCGTTGCGGTGAGTGAATTGCTTCCTACGTCGAGATCCGGCGGAGCGCCCCTCCCGGGACGTTCCAGAACTGGCGAGAAATGCGTCACGATTCGCACTATTCGCACTACAGGTGCATGGAGTGCGAGATTGGCGCATGACCGGTCCGGTGCGGATCAAGTGTTCGATTCGTCTCTCGTGCGGTCCGGGCTGAACAGGAAAGGTGCAACATGGGCTTAATCTTGGTGGTGATATTGGTCATTCTGCTACTCGGCGGTGGCGGCGGTTATTATGGCTACAGACGCTACGGCGGAACGGGACTCGGTGGCGCGTTAGCGCTGGTACTGGTCATTTTGCTTGTTCTGTGGCTGTTTAGTGGATTCCATTTCCAACACTGACCTGCGCAAGCGGGTCAGGTCATGTGCTGCGCAAGAGACGGATAGTTCGCGGAGCGTCGCCGCTGTTCGTGCTGGTGGACACCAGACCCGCTGCTTGCAAAACCCTCGGGGTGATCGCCCTCAGGTGGCGGCCTTCAGGTGATGCAACAGCCCGGTCTGCACGTCACGATTTGCGGACAAGGTCAACGTGAGGCGGTCTTCGGTGGCTGTCAATCGGCCGGCCCGGTAAATCAGCCTCATCCTGCGGGTGCCGGGACGCACGAACGACCACCACGGGGCGCGCTGTGAAGAACACGCAGTCCATGCGCACCTCGCAAATCACGTGGGCAGGATTTGGCGGATTTCCCTGATGCAGGTGAGCATGAAGGCGCGGGCGCCGCTGGAGTCGTGGACGTTGCCGGGACGGTGCCATACATCAAGCACCTGGCCGGTCTGGGCCACGGTGCAAAACGGCGGGTGGTAGCTCCGCGTCCCTTTTACGTGGATTCGGCCGCGCTCGTGCTGGCTCCGCATGGCTGAGGCGCTATCCAGAATGAGCCCGCCTCTGCTTGCGAAAAGCATCCCTCTGGACATGACACTCGCATAGGAGCAGACGAACCATCCGACGGCGTGGTGACGTGGCGCGCGGGCGCTTTCGAGAATGAGCGGGTCTTTGCTTGCCAGAAGTGACCCCACGGTGAATTCGTTCTGGCGTCACCCCCCCTTTGCGGCTGAGGGGAGCATCAGGCCGGAGCCGGGGCGGCAGGACGGGGCGCAGCGGATGCCCGAGGAGGGTGGCGAGAGTTCTCGCTCATGA
>JAKBWB010000064.1 GCA_021843755.1 Pseudomonadota bacterium | reverse complement strand
ACCAATGACGCCTCCTTCGTGGATGACCTCGGTGCCGATTCGCTCGATACGGTCGAGCTGGTCATGGCCCTGGAGGAAGAATTCGAGATCGAGATTCCCGACGAGGACGCCGAGAAGATCACCACGGTCCAGCAGGCGATCGATTACATCAACGAGCGTCGCAACAAGGCTTGAGCGGCCGCGGCCTGCGCCCCCGCCGTGCGGCGGACGGCGTGGCGTTGGGCGCGGTGTCGTCGTTTCAGACAGGTAGCGTTTGACGGCCCCTAGAGGCTCCCTGCTCCACGTGCTTGCGGGAGGCGAAGCGCCGGGGACCGAGGATCTGCATCGATATGCAGGTCTCGGAGCGAGCATCGAGCCGCCACAATCGGGGTTGCGCTCGACACGAATGCGCGGGCTTGGGCGCGGAAATTGCGGAGACTAAGGTGAGCAAACGTCGAGTCGTCGTGACCGGCATGGGTATCATCTCGCCGGTGGGCAGCGCGGTGGAGACGGCTTGGAAGACCATCCTGGCGGGCCAGAGTGGCATCGGGCCGGTCAAGCGCTTCGATGTGTCGGCCTTCCCGGTTCGCTTTGCCGGGGAGGTGCGCGACTTCGATCAGGACCGCTATTTCGACAGCAAGGATCTGCGCCGCATGGACGATTTCATGCATTACGGCGTGGCCGCCGGCGTGCAGGCGGTCGAGGACGCGGGTCTTGATTTTTCCAGACTCGATGCGACCCGCTGTGGCGCGGTGTGCGGGGCGGGGATCGGCGGTCTCGGCACGATCGAGCGGGAGTTCGGCGAGTACGTCAAAACCGACAACCCGCGCAAGATCTCGCCGTTCTTCGTGCCGGCGAGCATCATCAACATGATTTCGGGTCACCTGTCGATCCGGTATGGATTGAGGGGACCGAATCTGGGGGTCGTGACCGCCTGTACGACCTCGACGCATGCGATCGGTCTGGCCATGCGCACCATACAGTTCGGCGATGCGGACCTGCTGATCGCCGGTGGCGGAGAGATGGCCACGACCGTGTGCGGACTGGCGAGCTTTGCTCAGGCCAAGGCGCTTTCGCGGCGCAACGACGACCCGCAGCGGGCGAGTCGCCCGTGGGATCGCGATCGTGACGGCTTCGTGCTCGGCGATGGCGGCGGAGCCGTGATTCTGGAGTCGCTCGAGCATGCCCGCGCGCGCGGCGCGCATATCTATGCCGAGCTGATCGGCTTCGGGATGAGCGGTGATGCCTATCACATCACGCTGCCGCCCGAGGATGGCGAGGGCGCGCGCCTGGCGATGGCCAATGCGTTGAAGGACGCGGCGCTCGGCCCCGAGGCCGTGCAGTACGTCAATGCGCATGCGACCTCGACGTTGGCCGGCGACAAGGCCGAGACGATCGCCATCAAGCGCGCCTTCGGCGATCATGCCAGGCGCCTCGCGGTCAGTTCCACCAAGTCCATGACCGGGCATCTGCTCGGCGCCGCGGGCGTCGTGGAGGCGATTTTCTCGATCCTGGCGATCCGCGATCAGGTCGCTCCCCCGACCATCAACTACGACAATCCCGACCCCGAGTGCGATCTGGATTACGTCCCCAACGTGGCCCGCCCGATGGCCATCGATGTCGCACTGTCGAACTCCTTCGGTTTCGGGGGCACGAACGGCACGGTGATATTCAAGCGCTTCACCGGGTGAGCGCTGCCCGCTGCTGCTCGACAGCGCCGCCGACGGCCCGCTCAGCCGCTTCGGCATCTTGGTGGCCGAACCGCGTGCGGCGCTGTGGCTCGATCGGGCCGGCACGCTCGGTGCCGCGGGATTCGCCCCGGGGCTGCTGCGCGCGGGTGCGGGCGAGTCGCGCGGCTATCGTCGGGGCCGGGAGGCGGGCACTTGTGTCATCATGCGCTTTCCGTGGCCCAAAGCCGATGCGGCGCAGCGGCGTGCGGGCGCGCGGGTGCGGATCGCCTCGACCCGCCTCGGCGAGAACCCGGGGCTTGCCGGCATGAAGCACTGCAATCGCCTGGAGCGGATTCTCTCGGCCAATGAGCCGGGCGGTGCCGAGGCCGATGAGGCGTTGATGCACAGCACTTCGGGACGGCTTATCTGCGGAACCATGACCAACGTGTTCCTGATCGACGCTGAAGCGAACGCGGTGCGGGTGCGTACGCCCGCGATAGGCACCTGCGGCGTCGCGGGCGTGATGCGGCGGGTGGTCATGCGCGAGGCGGCGCGCGAGGTGTGCCTGACGAACGCGCGGGTGGGCCTGTGGCCGGTGCGCTCGCTGCCGGGGCGAGAGTTCGCGCCCGGCCCGCTCACCGCCCGACTCGCCGCGCTCGTGCAGCCGCTGCTCGAGGCGCCGGCCGATGGCTGAGAGCGCACTGCCGCGCCGCCGCGGGCGCAATTTCCTGGCGTTGCTCGTGCTTCTGGCGCTGCTCGCCGCAGGCGCATTGGCCGTGCTCAAGTACAACTATGACGCCGCCGGACCGGCCGATCACACCGTTCGGGTGCAGGTGAAGGCCGGTGACACCCTGCATAGGGTGTTCAGCCGACTGAGCGCGCTCGGCGCGCTGGCGCATCCGCGCGCGGTCGAGCTGTACCTGCGGCTCAGGGACGAGCAGCCGCGCATGGAGATCGGCGTGTACGATATTCCACCGTACGCGAGCCCGGCGCGGATCGTGCGCATGTTCCAGGAGGGGAGGGTCGTGCTCGACCACATCACGGTGATCGACGGTGTCACATTCGCCGATTTCCTGGCCGAACTCGACGCCGATCCGGATGTGAGCGCGACGCTGCGCGGCAAGAGTGACGCGCAGATCATGGCCGCGCTCGGCCATCCGGGCGAGAATCCCGAGGGGCGCTTCTTTCCCGACACCTACAGTTTCGCGCCCGGAACCACCGATCTGACCATACTGCGCGTGGCGTATCGGAAGATGTCGGCGGAGCTGCGCCGGATCTGGGCGCACCGCAGCGCCGATCTGCCGGTGCACAGCCCGTACCAGGCGCTGATCCTCGCCTCCATCATCGAGAAGGAAACCGGACTGACGGGCGAGCGCTCGCGCATCGCGGGGGTGTTCGTCAATCGATTGCGGCGCGGCATGCCTTTGCAGTCCGATCCGACCGTCATCTACGCCCTCGGCAAGCGTTACCACGGCACGCTCAGTGCCGCCGACATGAGTGTCAAATCCCCGTACAACACTTACTTGCACACCGGGCTGCCGCCGACGCCGATCTGCCTGCCGAGCGAGGCGGCGCTGCACGCCGCGGTGCATCCGGCCAAGACCCGGGATCTGTACTTCGTCGCCACGGGCAAGGGCGGCCATGTGTTCTCACGGACGCTGGCGCGTCATGATGCGCAGGTACTGAGCTACATCCGGCAGTTGCGTCAGGACCGGCTCGAGGCGCGTCGTAAGGCCCGGCTCGAGAACCGGCACAAGGCGCGGCGCGCCGCCGCGGGACACACCTGATGGGCGCGGGGCTGATCACCCTGGAGGGTATCGAAGGGGCCGGCAAGTCGACGCTGGCGGCCTGGGCGGGTGAGTGGCTGCGCAGCCGCGGCGCGCGCGTACGGTTGACGCGCGAGCCCGGCGGCACGGCGCTCGCCGAGCGTGTACGGCGCATCGCGCTCGAACCGGGGCCGGAGCGGGTGTCCGCTGATGCCGAGACGCTGCTGATGTTCGCCGCGCGGGCGATCCATCTGACGAACTTGATCCGTCCGGCGCTCGAGCGGGGCGAATGGGTGGTTTGCGACCGGTTCACGGACGCGACGCGCGCGTATCAGGGCGCCGGCCGCGGCATCGATGCGGCATGGATCGATGCGCTTGCCGAGCACGTGCACCCGGATGTGACGCCGGCGTGCACGTTGCTGCTGGATTTGCCCGTGGCGGTGGGCCTGGCGCGAGTCCGGGCGCGGCGCGCCGAGAGCGACCGGTTCGAGCGCGAAACGCAAGCGTTCTTCGAGCGCGTCCGGGCCGGTTATCTGGCCTTGGCGCGCGCCGCGCCGCAGCGCATCCAGGTCATCGACGCGGCGGCGCCCCTGGAGGCGGTGCAGCGGCAGATCGGGGCGGCGCTGGAACGATGCGTCGCGGCGGCGGGAGGCTTGCCGTGATTCCAGTGTGGCTCGAGGCGCAGATGCGGCGGCTGCGCGCGGCCTTCGAGGCCGGGCGCATGCCACATGCGCTGCTGATACACGAAGCGCCGGGAGCGGGCGGGGAGTGGTTGGCGTATTGGGCGGCGCAGCTCGTGCTGTGCGCGCACCCGGAGCGCGCGCCCTGCGGGGCTTGCGTGGCGTGTGGACACGTGGCGCGGTTGCAGCATCCGGACTTGGCGCTGCTCGGCCTGCAGGAACGCTCGACGCAGATCCGTATCGAGCAGGTGCGCGAACTCGCGGCCGATCTGGCGCTCACCGCGCACCAGGGCGGCTACAAGGTGGGAATTCTATCGCCGGCCGACAGCATGAACCGCTTCGCCGCCAATGCGCTGCTGAAGACGCTGGAGGAGCCGCCGCCGCGTACGCTGCTGGTGCTGGTCGCGAGTGTGCCTTCGCGTCTGCCGGCGACCATTCTCAGCCGCTGTCAACGTCTCCCCGTGCACTCGCCGTCGCGTGTGCAAGCCGTGCAATGGCTCACCGCGACGCACGGCCCGGCTGACTGGCAGGACGCGCTCGCGGTGCTCGGCGATGCGCCCTTCATCGCCGCAACGCTCGATCCGGCGACGATCGCACAGACGGCAGCGGAGATGCGCCGCGAGCTCGAGCAGCTCGCCGGCGGCTCGGGCGACCCGGCCGGCAGCGCCGAGCGTTGGGCGCGTAGCGAGCCGGCGTTGCGGCTGACGTGTTTTGAGAATTGGCTCACGGAACGGATTCGCCGCGGACTGCTCGGGGAGGGTGCGGTGGCGGAATTGCGGGCCAGCGCGCACTCGGGTGCGTCTGGGCTGACTATAAGAGGCGCATTTGAGCTCCTGGACGGCGTGCGGGAGCTGAGGGCATCATTGGACGTGCCGATCAACCGGGGTGTGGCGCTCGAGGCGCTGCTGCGGCGCATGGCACCGCGCGCCACCGCCTGAGTGCGGCGCGCGCCAGGCGGGTGTCGACCGCGAAGCCGAGGACCAGAACGTGAGAGCCGGTGGCAACAAGCCGAGTCTGCTGACACTAACGATCAAGGACAAGAGCGCCCTGTATCTGGCCTATATGCCGTTCGTGAAGAACGGCGGCTTGTTCATCCCGACCAACAGCAACTACCGCCTTGGGGATGAAGTGTTCATGCTGCTCAATCTCATGGGTGAGGACGAGAAGCTGCCCGTGGCCGGCCGAGTCATCTGGGTGACGCCCAAGGGCGCGCAGGGCAAACGCACGGCCGGCATCGGCGTGCAGTTCAGCGAGCAGGATCACGGTCAGACCCAGAAGAAGATCGAGACGTATCTGGCCGGTGCGCTCACCGGCGAGAAGCCGACGCACACCATGTAGACCGATCGGGGCGCCGCCCGTTGCGGTCATCACCCCACGCGAGCCGGCGGGATCTGCCGCGCAACCGAGAGTGCCTCACGGTGCCGATGCGGATCGGCACAGACCGCGGACCTCTCAGGCGCTGCGGCGCAGCGCCTGCGGACTATGACTGAGACCGCCGGTGAGCACGTACGCGTCGAATCCGCGCTCGAGCAGGATGAACGCCGCGGCGGCGCTGCGCCGCGCGTTGTCGCAGACCACCACGTACGGCACGTTGCGATCGAGCGCGGCAAGCTTCAGGCGGATGAAGTAGAGTGGGATGTTGATCGAGCCGGCGACCGAGAGTGTCTGGAATTCGCGCGGCATGCGCACATCGAGCCACTGGCCGCCGTGCTTGACGATGTCCTGGGCGCGCTCGAATGACACCCACTGCAGCAGCGGCTCGTTCATCAGCTCGCGAAAGTCCTCCTTGCCGAGACGCATCAACACACCATCCGTGAGCATGCTCACGGTGGCGTTGCGCTTGACACCCGCAATCAGCGCCTCCTCGCCGAAGGTATCGGCGACGCCGAGCTCGGCGAGCTTCAGACCGGTGCGGTTCAGTGGCGTCTCGCGGGTCACCAGGCATGTGCCGCTGACGATGACGTAGAAGTAATCGCCTTCCTGGCCTTGGCGGATGACGGTCTCGCCCGCTTTGTACGGCACGCGCTCGAGGCGTTGGAAAATGGCCTGCAGGTTGGCCGGCGGGATGCGGTGAAAGGACTTGGTCTTCAGCAGTATCGTCATCCAGTCATCGCCGCTCTGGACGTCGAAGTGCTGTTGCAGCTCGGCGACCTCGTACGTGCCGGTCTGGTCCCAAGTCAGCGCCACGTCGAGCAGATCGCTTTCGATGGACACGTACTCGATGTCGTCCACAGAGCGCGCCGAGGCGCGGCGGGGGCTGTGCGGGCACAGTGCGGTGGTGGCCTCGGGCGTGCCGCCGGCAATGGTGGCGAGGACGCGCCCGTTCTCCTGGATCTCGACACGGCCGGATACCAGCCAGAGGGTCCGCCCGTCGATGTCCCCTTCCTTGAACAGCAGCCGTCCCGCCGGCAGGCTCTGCAGCGTGATCTTCTTGGCCAGCGCCGCCAGATTGTCGCGCTTCAGTCCCTCCAGAGGCACGAACCGCCGGAGCAGCTTGATGCTGACTGGGTGCTCATCGAGCATATCGAAGTCCCGGATCACAGGGTTCAAGTCCGTAGGGGCGGCGCGGCTCGCCGATGCCTGCGCATCCTAATGTGCCGCCGCCGAAGACGACCCGGGCATCGGTCACGATTTTGGGTGGCGCGCGCACTCAGGACGCCATAACGTGAGCCGGACCGTGACTATTATCGACCCGCTCGCTCCAGCCTGGATCCGGTTGAAAGCGCGCGCCATACTGTTCGGTGAGCGCGCGCAGCCGCTCGAGGATGGCCGGGATGCCGCGCGCCCGCGCATGGCAGAGCGGCCCGCCCCGAAACGGCGGGAAACCCGCACCGAAGATGAGCGCTGCGTCGATCAAATCGGCATCCGCGACGATGCGCTCGCGCAAGCAGGCGACGCACTCGTTGACCAGGATCAGGATCAGCCGGTCTGCGAGATCCTCGGGGGCGCCGTCGCGGGCGGGCGGCTTGACGGGTTTGCCGTCGCGCCAGAGATAAAATCCCTCGCCGCTCTTGCGGCCGAGCCTGCCGGCTTCGATCCGCTCGCGCAACAGGCGCAAATCCGGGACGGTGCGCCCGAGGGATTGGGCCACGATCGTGCCGACATGCCCGGCCACATCCAGCCCGACGACATCAGCCAGCTCGATCGGCCCCATGGGCATGCCGAACCGTACCGCCACGGCATCGATGGCGGCGAGCGGCACGCCTTCCTGCGCAGCGTGCATCGCTTCTTGCAGGTACGGCATGAGGATGCGATTGACGACGAATCCGGGCGCGCTGCGACACGGCAGCGGCAGCTTCTCGAGCTTGCGCGCCAGTGCGCTCGCGCTCTGCAGCGCCTCAGCGCTGCTCGCCGGACCCTGGACGACTTCCACCAGCGGCATCCGGGCGACCGGATTGAAAAAGTGCAGGCCGACCAGTCGCTCGGGACGCGCCAGCCCTTCGGCGAGTCGTCCGATGTCGAGGCTCGAAGTATTGGTCGCGAGCAGGGCCTGCGGCTTGATGCGTGGCTCGAGCGCTCGGAACAGCGCGCGCTTGACCTCGAGGTTCTCGGAGATCGCCTCGATCAGCACGTCCGCGTCCGGCACGCCCTTGCCCTCGACATCGGCGTGCAGCCGCGCGCCCGCGGCCGCGGCCTGGGTCGGGTCGCGCAGCGCTCTGGTGAACAGCTCCCGTGCCCGCGCTAGCGCCGGTTCGATCAAGGCCGCATCCCGGTCCTGCAGCGTCACGTGCAAGCCGCGCAACGCCGCCCACGCGGCGATATCCCCGCCCATGACTCCGGCGCCGACCACGTGCACACGCTCGAGCGCAATGGGACTCCTGCCGGCGAGGGTCTTGAGTCGATCCTGCAGTAGAAACACGCGGATCAGATTGCGGGCCGTCTCGGTGGTGAACAGCCGTGCGATCGAGCGTGCCTCGGCTTCAAAGGCCGCCGCGCCGTGGGCCCCGAAGCGGCTCCACAGCTCGATGATGGCGTACGGGGCGGGGTAGTGCGCTCGCGGGGCCTGCGCGGCCACCTGCGCAAGCAGCACGCGCCGGACCCAGGGGCGCGCGAGCGAGGCGCCGAGCAGACGCTCGCTCCACGGGGGGCGATGCGGTGGCGGTGGATTGCGGATGAGCGCACGGGCCGCCTCGCGCAGCGCGCTCGCATCGACCAGCCGATCGACGAGGCCGACACGCAGGGCTTCCTCGGCGCGCATCGGCTTGCCGGTGAGCATCAGCCTCATCGCGGGGCGAACCCCGATCCGCTGGACGGAGCGAACGGTGCCGCCGAAGCCCGGATGAATGCCCAGGCGGACCTCCGGCAGGCCCAGAGCGAGATGCGCGTCGCCGACGGCCACGCGATAGCGGCAGGCAAGCGCAAGTTCCAGGCCGCCACCGAGCGCGAAACCGTGCAGCGCCGCCACCGTGGGACACGGGAGCGCGGCCAGGCGATCGAGAACGGCCTGGCCGGCATGAATGAGCCGATAGCCGCCCGCCTCATCGGTGATGGTCGTGAATTCCTTGATGTCGGCCCCGGCCACGAACCCGTTTTTCTTCGCCGACAGCACCACCAGGCCGGCCGGATTTAGGCTGCGGATCGTCTCAAGATGCGCATCGAGCTCGCGCAGAACGTCGCTGGAGAGCACGTTGGCCGAGGCGCCGGCTTTGTCGGCCCACAGCCACACGATGTCCTCGGCATCGCGCTCGATCCGCCAGTGGGTCGCGGACTCGGTACTCATTTCGCCCCCCCTGTGCGCGTCCCGGCGTCGCTCAGGCGACGACGCCGTGTGCCGTCTCGGGTCCGCGCACCTGAAAATCGCACACGAGCGGGCGGTGATCGGAGAAGCGCACGTCGGGGACGTGGAAGTCGCTCACTTCGATCTGCTCGCTCACCAGAATGAAGTCGAGTTCGATGCGCGGCGCACGCGCCGGAAAGGACGCCAGACCAGCCGTATTGGCGCTGCGCAGTCCGGCGGCGCGCATGAACAGGTAGATCTCGTGCGTGCCCCAGAAAGTGTTGAAATCACCGGCGACGATCACCGGTTTGCGTTTGGTCAGGAGCAGGTCGTGCAGCGCGCGCAACTGGTACTGCCGATGGCGGAATTTCAGCGACAGGTGCACCAGGAATATGCACACGTCCTCGAGTTCGAGTTCGATGATCAGCCGCTTGATGCCGGTATCGAAATAGTGAAAGCGCTTCTCGTGCACGTGCGGCGCCGAAAGCAGCGCATTGCCCTGCTTGCGCACGATCGGCAGCAGCGTGTTGAACGAGGAGACGCCGTATTTGCATTGAAACGTGGAGTAGTGGCCGATCTCGGCGGCGATGTGCTCGGCCTGATCGAGCATGCCCGTACGGACCGAGCCACTGTCGACCTCGATCAATCCGACCAGATCGGCCTGCTCCTCGCGCAGGAAGCGGGTGATGCCCGTGAGTACCCGGGGGTTGCTGCGCAGATAACCCGCCCCGGGCACCGGCAGGTGAAATGCCGGACCTGTGCCGGTGGCGTAGCGGATGTTGTAGATGACCAAGCGCAAGGGGGAATTCGGCGCGCAGCGTGAAAATGTGGATTGTATGCAATTGTCCGGCCGGCTGCAGCCGGGATACGCCGCACTTCGCAGCGCGATCGGGTTGTGAGAGACTGCAACGAGGCTATCGAGTACCCGCACGCATGTCGCAGGCCAATCCCATTCGCCTGTTCGTCACCCATCTCTGGGAACCCGCCGATGACTATCTGCGGGTTTTCGAGTATCTGGAGAGCTCGCGGAATTTCTTCTACAAGAATTTCGGCGCGCCGGATCGGCGTCCCCCGGGCGACCGCGAGGCGCAGAAGCAGGAGCTGCGCGCCCAGATCAGCCCCGTGGAGGTGGTGGTGGCGCTCGCCAGCCTCTATGCGCAGGACCAGGACCTGCTCACCTTCCAGCTTCTTTATACCCAGGCCAGTCAGAAGCCGGTGGTGCTGCTGAAGCCCTTCGGGACCGGCACGGAGGTCCCCAAGGCGCTGCTCGACCTCGCCGACGAGGTGGTCGACTGGGACGAACGGGCCCTGGTCGATGCCATCCGGCGCCAGG
Source organism: Pseudomonadota bacterium (assembly GCA_021843755.1). Taxonomy (GTDB): domain Bacteria; phylum Pseudomonadota; class Gammaproteobacteria; order Steroidobacterales; family Steroidobacteraceae; genus 13-2-20CM-66-19. Next base: position 63,677 of record JAKBWB010000064.1, on the reverse strand, counting down.
GACGTCACGAGGATACGACGCGCTGGGATACCATCGAATTCAAGCTCGATTGACCCCATCCCCTGCTGCCCGGCTCTCAAGGGCGGGCAGCAGGGAATGCTTCCCGCCCGGGGGCGGGGGGCGTGCTAGAACCTCGCCGAAACGGTCACGTAGACCGCGCGCGGGGGACCGGCATAGGCGAGCGCATAACCGGCGCTCGAAGTACCGTATAACCCGCCGGCGGAGATGTACTCGAAGGCGTTGTACTGCGTGTCGAGCGCGTTCATGACCTCGAGTTTCACCTTGATCGATTTCGCGGCGCCGCTGTACCAGGATGCCGGCAGGGTGGTGGCGAGCGCGAAGTTCAATACTCCGTAACCGGCGATCTGCCGGCGCGACGGCGCGCCCGTGTTGTTGTTGAAGATATACTGCGGCCCGACGTACTGATACCACGCGCGAGGCTTGATCGCGAGCCCGCCGGCGAAGTTGTACGTCCAGTAGGCGCCGATGTTGAACGTCTTGTCGGGCGTATCCGAGACCGGTAGTCCGGAGTAATCGGTCGCCCCGCCGCCAGGGGGCGTGAATGCGTAAGAGTTGAAGTCGGCGCTCTCGATGTTCAGGTTCGTGAACAGCTTCAGAGCGTGCCAGTTGGCTTCGGCGGAGAAGTTCACGCCGCGGTAGATGGAATCGCCGGTGCCGAGGCCGAGAAAGTCGCCGGCGGAGCTGTTTACGCCGATGATCTGGTTGCTGAGGTGATCGTGGTAATAGTTCACGTTCACGAGCACCCGCTGGAACTCGCCGATCCTCGGCCAATAGAGCTTGACGCCCCCCTGATACTCCAGGCTGCGCTGCAGGATGTTGCCGCCGACCGGTTCGCTCTGATAGAGACCGCCGCCGCCCCCGACCTGCGGCAGGCGATACGCCGTCGCCCAATTGGCGTACAGGGCGAGCCAGCGCAGCGGCTGCCAGCGCACGCTCACCGACGGCTCGGTCTCGTTGTAATTGGTCTGTGTTGCCGGCAGCTCGCCCTGGTCGTGGCCGCCGAACAGGCTCAGGCCGTTCGGATTCGACGGCGTGGGCGTGCTCAAGATGTCGGACAGCTGGAAATACGTGGGTCCATACGGGTAGTAATCGGTGTGAAAATTGACCACGCGGATCCCCGGGGTGATCGTCAGGCTTGCGAGCGGTGAGATCGCGTCCTGGAGGAACGCGGCGAGGTCGGTCACGTTCCAGAAGTCACTGCGGTGATTCGCGTTCGGCACGGCCGCCGAGCCGCACACAGTGGTGCCCGCGGGAACGCCGGCGCCATTGCCGAGAGTGATCAGGCCCGGGGTTACGACGCACACGCCCGGATTGTAGAACGCGTTGCGCGAATCATACACGCTGTTGATTGCATATCCGCCCACGCCGATCGTGTTGTACGGCAGGTACATGTCGCTCCAGATCTTGTCGCCGTACATGTGCGAGGTCGGATTATTGTGCTCGTACAGATTGCCGGGGCCCGGGCTTCCCAGGCCGAAGTTGTTGTAGTGGTTATGCAGGCGATCGCCCTCCCGATACCACAGCTGGTTGTGCAATGTGGTCCGATCGGAGACCCGGATGTTCTGCCGCGCGTAGACGAGCCAGGTGCGGTTGGAGTCGTCCTTGCGCCAGACATTCTGATTGACGGTCGCGTAATATCCGGTGGTCGCCTCGCTCAGCAGCGGCCCGGGCGCCCCTATGCCGTTGACGCTCAGGCCGGGCACCGGGGTGAGCGGCACCGGGACCGGCCGCCAGCCGCGACCGGCGCCGAGATAGGCGCCGAAGCTGATGCTGCTGCCGTGGTCGAATACCTTGCGCGTCTTGAGAAAGGCGGCGTAGTTGCGCGTGGGCCAGGCGAATCCGTCGGGCGAGGTGTGGAAACTGTTCGAGCGTCCGGCGCCGCTCGCAAGCACGGTCTGCCAGCCCCCGATCGTGCCGGTCTGCACAATGAGATCCGCGTTCTCGGTGCCGAAGCTGCCGCCGGTGAGCTGCACGTAGGCGCCGGCCCGGCTCGCAGGCTGGACCGGCACGAAGTTGACTCCGCCGCCCATGTTGTTGTACCAGCGGCTCTGGGGATTGCCCGGGCCGTAGGTGATGCGCGCGCCCTGGAGCAGCGCGGTCTGGGGAATCTCCGGGGTCTCCCACAGGCCGGTGGCCGGATTGACCATCGGTATGCCGTCGAGGCTGATGGCAAGGTTTCCGTTGTCGACCGTCCCCGGGGATACCCCGGCCCAACCCTGATTCAGCCCGTTGATGCTGATGCTCGCCTTGGTTCCGCCGGTCTGGCCGTAACCGGAAACCGCGATGCCGGGCGCGAAGGAGAGCGCCTGGGCTGCCCCGCCGACGACGCCCGCGGACTTCAGCTGCTGCCGGTCGAGCGCTTTGTCGCCGAAGGCCGATTCATAGATGGACCGCTGCTTGAGGCTTTTGAGCTGTAATTCCTTGGCGGTGACCACGACTTCCTGCAGCGACGTCATGGGCAGCATCGCTGCCGGCGCCGGGGCCGGCGCTGCAGCGGCGGTGGCCGCAGCGCCAGAGAGCGTTGCGGCCACCGCCGCCAGGATGCGTGAGCTATGTGTGACACGGCGCAAGGGCGGACGAGACATGGTGCGGTTCCTCGTGAGGTTCATTGGGAGTGCGCGAGCGTGGCCACGCGCCGAGGACCCGTACGATAGAAGTCGGGGATGACGTCCCGATTGCGGAATTATTGCAGCAGCATGTCAATGGGACATGCCGTGCGTACCGCCGTGAGCCGCCGCGATGCGATGCCCGGGGCAGAGGGGGCGGATCTGGCGGGCGAATGCGCTCCCGAGGCCTTTTGGGCCGGCCAAGTGCGCGAGCGCCGGCGGTTGCTCACAGCGCGAGCGTGCGCAATACAATGGGAATGCTCGCCGCCGCCGATTGCGGCATCATGGTGAGTGCACCTCATCGGGGGTGCCTTCCCGGAGCCGATCGCTTGGTTCGAACCTCACCTGATCTCAGCGCATTCCCAGGACTCGGGCCGTCCTCGCAGTCGAACAGCGCACCATGGCGCGCGCTCAGGCTTGCCTGGCTTGCCCCGGCGATGCTCCTGGCGGCCTGTGCGAGCACGCCGCCGCATTATCCGTCGCAGACGGCCCAACGTTTCATCGGTAAACCGTTGTTCAGCCTCGAAATGCACTGGAGTATTCCCATTGCGCTGCGGCACGTGCACGGAGGACGCCGGGCAATCTGGAAATTCAACCAGTACAACTATGCCGGCTGCCGCGTCACGGTCCAGACGGATCGACAGGACATCATCCGCAAGGTGACCTGGACGACCGGTTGCGGGCCGAAGGCCGGCGCGAAGAAGCCTCATCCGCCCGTGGCGGCCAAGGTGCCATGACCGGCGCATCGGGCGCTTGCAATCCGCCCGCCGCGAGATGCCGCGGGCGCTGTCGAGGGCCGTGCCGGGGTCGTCGGCCGACTCGATGACGATCAGGTCGCCTACGTGCCGCTGGCGCATCAGACGCGCGGCCGCGAGCACGCTCGTCTGCGGCGGGTATTGCACCACGTCGGATGTGCAGAATTCTTTCAGTAACACCTCACTACCTCCCGGCGCTTATTCCGCACCGCGATTCTCGAGTTCGGCGGGGATAAGGGCCTAGGATGCGGCGGGGGCGTGCGCCGCCCGCAGCTCGCGCTCGAGCGCCAGCACCTGCAGTGTCGTCTTCAGCACCGCGTCGGGATTGAGGCTGATCGAGTCGATGCCGAGGCGCACCAGTTCGGCGGCGATCTCGGGGTAATCCGACGGTGCCTGGCCGCAGATGCCCGAGTGGCGCCCATTGCGCCTGCAGCCCTCGACGGCCAGCCGCAGCATCTTGCGCACGCCCGGGTCGCGCTCATCGAACTCGAAGGCGACCAGGGCGGAGTCCCGATCGACGCCGAGGGTGAGTTGGGTGAGATCGTTCGAGCCGATGGAAAAACCGTCGAAGTGCCGGCTGAACTCGTCGATGAGCAGCACGTTATTGGGGATCTCGCACATCACGTAGATCTCGAGGCCGTCCTCGCCGCGCGCCAAGCCGAGCTCGCGCATGCGGGTAATCACGGCCTGCGCCTCCTCGATCCTGCGGCAGAACGGGATCATGAGCTTGATGTTGGACAGACCGAGCACCTCGCGGGCACGCTTCATGGCCGCGCACTCCAGGGCGAAGCCCTCCGCGTAGGCCGGATGGGTGTAGCGGGAGGCGCCACGGAAGCCGAGCATCGGGTTGTCCTCCTTGGACTCGAATCCCTGCCCGCCGAGCAGCCCGGCATATTCGTTGGATTTGAAGTCGGACATGCGCACGATGACGGGCTTGGGGTAGAACGCTGCGGCGATCGTGCCGATTCCCTCGGACAGGCGCTCGATGAAGAAGTCTGCTCCCTGCGCGTATCCGCGCGTCAACTGCGCGAGCGCCCGGCGCTCGGCCTGTGCGCTCACCCGCTCAGGGTGCAGCAGCGCCAATGGATGCGCCTTGATGTACTCGGTGATGATGAACTCCATGCGCGCCAATCCGACCCCATCGTTCGGCAAGAAGCTCATCCGGAAGGCGAGCTCGGGGTTGGCGAGGATGAGCATGATGTGGGTATGAGGCCGCTCCAGGCTGGCAATGTCCGTGCGCCGCACCTCGAACGGAAGCGTACCGGCGTAGACCTTGCCGGTATCGCCCTCGGCGCACGAGACCGTGACCGCCTGCCCGCTCCGCAGCCGCTCGGTGGCGTCCTGCGCGCCCACGACGGCAGGGATGCCGAATTCGCGCGCCACGATCGCCGCGTGGCAGGTGCGGCCGCCGCGGTTGGTGACGATCGCCGCGGCGCGGCGCATGATCGGCTCCCAGTCCGGTGTCGTGCTGTCGGTGACCAGCACCTCGCCCGGCCGGAACTCGGCCATCTGCGCGCTGCTGGCGATCACCCGGGCGAGACCGGCGGCGATTGCGCCGCCGACGGCACGGCCGCTCGCGAGCGGCGGCGCGTGGCTCTCGATCCGGTATTCCACGAGAACACTGACGGGCTTGCGCGCCGCGCTCGTCTCGGGCCGCGCCTGCACGACATACAGCCGCTCATCGAGCCCGTCCTTGGCCCACTCGATATCCATCGGCTGCGCGGCGCTGGCCCGCTCGCTGTAGTGGCGCTCGATGCGCAGGGCGTAGTCGGCCAACCTCAGCGCTTCCTCGTCGCTGATGCAGAAGCGCTCGCGGTCCGCCTGGGGTGTGGGTACGTTGCGCGTGGCCTCGCGAGCGCCGAGGTCGGCGTTGAGCATCTTGATTTGCTTGGCGCCGAGGGCGCGGCGCAACACCGCCCGGCGCCCCTGCAGGAAGGTGGGCTTGAACACCATCAGCTCGTCGGGCTCAACCGCACCCTGGACGATGTTCTCGCCGAGCCCATAGCTGGCGGTGATCAGGATGACATCGCGAAAGCCACTCTCGGTATCGAGCGTAAAGATCACGCCGCTCGAGGCGAGGTCGGAGCGGACCATCTTCTGTACCGCGATCGACAGGGCGACTTTGAAATGATCGAAGCCGTTGTCGACCCGGTAGTGGATCGCACGATCGGTGAACAGGCTGGCGAAGCAGCGGCGGCAGGCCTCGAGCAACGCCTGCTCGCCGCGCACGTTGAGAAACGTGTCCTGCTGTCCGGCGAAGCTGGCGGTCGGCAAGTCCTCGGCGGTCGCCGAGCTGCGCACCGCTACCGTCAGCTCCACGCCATATTCGTCGCGCAACGCGGCATGGGCGCCGAGGATCTCCCGGGCGAGGGTCTCGGGCAGGCCAGCCTCGTAGACGATGCGCCGCGCGAGCTTGCCGCGCTGCGCCAGGTCCTGCGCATCATCGACCCGCACGCCGTCGAGCGCCGCGCGCAGCGCCGGCCATACCCCGGCGCGCTCGAGCATCTCGCGGTAGGCCTGCGCGGTGATCGCGAAACCGTTGGGCACGAGCACGCCGTGCGGGCGCAGTGTTCGATACATTTCCCCGAGTGAGGCGGTCTTGCCGCCGACCTCGGCCACATCGGCGGCACCGATGGTGTCGAAAAAGCGGATGAAGCGGGACTGAGGAGTCATGGCCGGCCAGCGCGGATGCGCGCGCTCGTGGGTTGTGGGCGCAGCCTTTCATCCTGGCGGCCGGCCGCACAGTCGTACTGTGCGCAGCCCGATACGTACTGGCCGGCCCTTCCTCATTGCCTCAAACGGCCGTGACGAGGCTCGCGCCGCGGCAGCTGCCCGTGCTCGCGCGCCAAATCGACGGCGCTCTCGCAGCCGGGGAAATCGGGCGCGTGCAGCATCACGATGTGCAGCATGTGGCTGCTGATCCATTCGCCGCAGTACAGCAGCCGTCGCAGCGCGCGCCGCGGCCGACCACCGGCGCGCTTGGGTGTGCGGTCAGACGCCCGGCAGCATGCGGTTCAGCACCGAATCGTGCTTGACAAAGCGATGGTACAGCGCCGCCCCGACGTGCATGGCGATCAGCGCGAGAAGAATCCAGTAGAGCACGTCGGCGTGCACCATGCCGAGTGTGAAGCCGATCCGCGCGCGGTAGGGCACGAGCGCCGGCAGCGGCAGCAGCCCGAACGCGCGTACGGGGTAGCCATCCGCGGAGGCCGATGCCCAGCCGGCCAGCGGCATGAGAATCAACGTCAGATAGAGCAGAAAGTGAGTAACGCCGGCGAGCCGTCTGTGCAGGGCGGGCGGCGGCGGGCGATGGATCAGGCGCCAGAGAATGCGCAGTGGCACGATCAGCAGCAGGCCGCTGCCGAGGACCGGATGTACTTCAACCAGGAAGGCGAACGGTGGGGCCGGATGAACGTGCGGCATCGCGAAGCCGACGACGTATTCGGCCAGCACCAGCAGTGCGGTCAACCAGTGCAGGCCGCGCGCCACCGGATCATAAGTTGCGATCGATGCCACTCGATCTGCAGCGATTGTATTCATCCAGACTCCGATAGGCCGGGCAATGCGCCACTACGACCACCGCCCACGCTGCGCCGGTGCGCACAGGAAGTTCGGTGGGGGTGAGAAAGCTCGAGGGAGAGGCGCGAACGTTACCATCGGGCGGGCTCACTTGAACAGTCGTCTGCCCGCGGCTTCAGCCCGTATCGGGGCGAGGCTTCAGCGGGGACCGCCCAAGGCCATGGAGAATGTCAACAGCCCGCCACCGGGCAGCGGCGAGAAGCCGATGACTTCGCGCGTGTCGTTCAGGCCCATGAAGGCGCGTGTGAAGAAATCAGCGCAGAAATTGCCGAGCGCCATGCCGAACAGGGTGTCGGACGGATAGTGCCAGCCGCCCTCGATGCGCGCCCAGGCGGTGGCAAAGGTGAGACCGTGCAGCCCGGCATCGAGCGCGGTGCGCACACGGGGATTCATCGGGATCTGTGTGAGATTGAGCATCGCGAGACGCGTGTACACGGCCGAGGTCGTGGTGTGATTCGACGGAAAGCTGTGATCGTTGGCGTGGTTCGGCCGCTCCCGGTGAACACTGCGGCTGATCAGTGAATTCGTCTCGATCGCGGTGGTGGCGGCGAACAGATTGACCAGATACCCCTTGGCTTTATCCTCGAGCCAGGTCTTGCCGAAGCGCCCGCTCGGGGCAAACAGCAAGGCGGCGATATCCATCCCGACCGAGGCGCTGCGCAGCCGATAGCTCCAGCGCGTGGCGTTGGCGTTGGAGCCGAATATCGGCGTGTGGGTCCGGCCCCAACGCGAGAGGCGATGGTCGAGATTGTCCACCTGCAGCACCGCGGCGCCGGCGAGCGGACCCCAGACCCACGGATCGCTCGCCGCCGAGCGCACCGCCCGGCGCACGCGCGCCCAGCCGGGGGCCACCGTTACGTTCTGGCCCCAATTGCGGCTGCTCGGCACGGTGGCACAGCCGGCCAGCGCCAGCAGCCCCAATGCCAGCGGAAGGGGCACGGCGGCGTTTGACCAGCGCATGGTTCACCGCCTGGTCAGAACTCTCTATAAAAGCCCACCGACAATCCGTGCGGGAGAACTTCCACGAGCAGCGGTATCTTGCGCCGCGAGGCCCAGTAGCCGAACGCCGTGCCGAGTATCCAACCTGCCAGTACGTCGGACTGCCAATGGCCCTGGCTCTTCATCCGTCCGTACGCATCGTAGACCGGGAGCAGCTCCGCGGCCCAGATCCACGGATAACGATGCCGGTAATGCAGGATGAACGGGGTGACGAAGCTGGCCTGCAGCGTGACCTCGCCGCTCGGGAAGCTCCGCGATCCGCCGTCGAAGAAGGCGTTGGGGCCCTTGTTCTGGTAGGGTCGGGCGCGCGCGAAGGCGATTTTCATGGCGTCGGCGGCGAAACCGGCGAATACCGAGGAGTCCGCCGCCTGCCAGAATACGTGGCCGATCCCCTTGTGATTGCCCAAGAACAGCGCGCCGAGGGTCTCGAAGGCGACGGTGCCGTATTCCAGGCCCAGCTGGTTGGTGCGGGACATGATTCCATTGTTGTCTTGCTTGCTCAACCGGTAATCGATCCCGAAGGGGCCGTGACTCGTCCCTTCGTGGATTCTCATCGCGGCGAGGAAGGCCGTCAGCCCGATGGCCGGCAGTGCCCACTCGTGCTGTTGCCACCATGCCTTCGGGTGCAGGTGCAGCTTGGACGAGCGGGCGGTGGCCGACGCCTGATTGCGCGGCGCGGATGAACCCGCCGGCGCAGGCTCGGCCCCGAGCGGACTCGAGGCGGTGTCTGCACTGGACTGAAAGCCAAGCCGCGGTGCGCGGCCCGCGATTATCGCGTCGGTGGGAGGCGACAGGCCGGCGGCCGACTGCGAATCGATGTCGATCGGGACGACGGCGGCGCGGGGCTGCAGATGCAGGCGTGGCGCGTGAATCGACGCAAACGCAGCTGTTTGGGCCGACGAACGGGCGGCGGGCGCGGCCGGGGTGGCGAGCAGTGCGGTTGCCGCCTGCGCGATTGGCGACAGGAACGCCACCAGCACCAGCAGCCATCCTGCCAGCGGGTGTGGGCGCGATCCGCGCGTAGCGTTGCAGCGATTCGTCATGAGCATTGGACTCTCCTCAATGGACGGACCCTCGCATTCAGCTGCGGCTCAACACAGCGTCCAGACTATCCAACGGAAACCATCGAGCGCGCCCCGTCAGGCATTGTGGCAAAAGTTGTTTTCCCGACCCGCGCTCCGGTCAGGAGATCCAATCATAAACTTTATGCCACAAAGTACAAGATGGATGCGGAGGCGATTGGGAAAACGCAGCGCTCGAGCTCATGTGGCCGTCCCCGCCGATGACCGCGAGGATGAATTCCACGTGACCACGCCGGCTCGATCGAGCGGTTGGGCGCGGCCGGCCGCCGGCCTTGCAGTTGGGTTCGCTCCGGCGCGCGCTCGAGCGCGCCAGCGAAATCTCGCCGGACGGAGTCACCCGCGCGCGGCCGCCGGCCGGGAAGCCGCGCTCGCATCGGCGCTCATTGCATCGGAAGCGTCGAGCAGCACTTGTTCGAGGACCTCCAGGTACTCGAGCAGGCGCTTGCGGCCGCTCGGGGTGAGACGACAGATGGTTTGGGGCCGGCCGGGTCCGAGGGCCCGGGTCACGCCGACCAGACGCTCGGCTTGCAGCACTTGCAAGTGGCGGCTGAGGTTGCCGTCCGTCAGGTCGCACAGCTCCAGCAGTTCCCCGAATGACAGACCCCGCGGATGAGCGAGCAGCGAGGCGAGGATGCCGAGTCGTGCGCGCTCGTGAATGACGCGATCGAGTCCCTGGTAGGAGAACCGGTGCGCCTGCTCCGGCTTCGCGTTACGAGAATTCATGTGTCTCCCGATAGCCGAACCACAGGACCGCGGCAACCACGACCTGTCCGACGCCGAAGGGAATACCCATCGCCCACGGCGAAAGCGTACACGAGCAGTTCGCGTGCGCCAGCAAAACCAAGCCGCTCGTGAGGTACCACAGCCCGACTGCGAACATCGGGCGCGGCAGCAGACGGCAGGATGCAAATACGCCCAAGCTGAAGATCACCTGCCAGAGGCCCGGCAACATCCAGATGTCGCGGACCGAGTCGTGCGCGATCGCCACGGTGATCAGCAGACCGGCCACGATCGCGGGAAAGAACTCCTCGCCGGCGGATCTGAGCATCGGCAGAGCGAGCCTCGAGTGGCTGCGCCGCACGCGGGAAATCGTCTCGCCGGTGATGAGCGCGAGGGAGAGGGCGGCCGTGCCGACCCACAGCTTGAGGTATTCGACCGGATGTAGCGCGGGCCGGTTGATCAGCGCCGTTTGAAGTGCGGCGGCGAGCACTGCCAATGCGCCGGTGCCGGCCAGCGTCACAGGCCCGTAGCCGCGAAACTCCATCGCGCGGGCAACATGACTTCTGATCGTCTCGATTTCCGCCAGCGCTTTTTGTACGTCCGTCATCGGGCGGCCAGGGGCTGCTCAGGGCTGCAAACCGCTGGCGGGGGATTGCGGCCCGCGGCGCAAGGGGTCAACGGATCGAGCGCATGCATTGCGGTAGTCAGGCGAGAGAACGCCATCCCTCGGTGTGCATTCCAGTCTCCACGCGCAGGCAGTCTTGCGTGCCGCCCACGGGTTGTCAACCTGGCGCGCGCGCGCTTCGAGCAGCCGATGGCGCCGCGAAAGACTGTGGCCAACCCCTTCTTGCTGCGCGGTAGAGATCGACATTCTGACCGATGCATGCGCCGCCCAGCGAGGCGCAGCCGCTCGGTGCGGGGAGCGAGCGCGTTCCGCGGCCGTACGGGGTCGCGGCGGCGCCGCGACCGCTCGGCGGTCGCCGATGCCGTCTCGTGATGATCCGTGAACTGGTCGCGGCGCGGTACGGCAGGCGGAACTGGACCACCAACATCCAGCAATGAGTACAGGACCTGGGCGGCAAACGAGTGGAACTCAAGATGCGAAAAATATCGCAACATACTGATAAATAATACAATAATATAGGGTCTGTCCAGGTATGGAGCGCGCGTGCCGACGAGGGCCCCCGGGAGTGTGGGCGAGTTCAATGCCGCGACGATCGGCCGGATACGCTGCGACGCGCCGGCCAGGAACGAGGAGACGGACGACGAGCAGGCCGCCTATGGTAAAAAGAGCGCTCTCATGCAACGGCCATCGGGCTGATCGCGCCGGTCTCGGCATGACCCGGGGCATCGCTTGCGGAGCACGCGTCGCAAAACGAAGGAAAAATCGTAATGTCTCTCTTGCACGTCATCATCCTCGCCATCGTTCAGGGCTTTGCCGAGCTGCTGCCCATCTCCAGCTCCGCGCACGTGATCGTCGCGGAAGAGTTGATGGGGATGAATCCTGCCGCGCCGAAGATGACTCTGCTGCTGGTCATGCTGCACACCGGCACGATGCTGGCCGTGATCGTGTATTTCTGGCAGCGATGGCGGCGGACGTTTTTCAATTCAAAATCCGAGTTCAAGAACTTCGCGATCGCTCTGGTGATCGCAACCTTTCTCACGGGTCTGGTCGGCGGCGGTCTGATCGAATTCATCGAGCGAGTGCTGATGCGCAATCAGCCGCATGCCTGGATCGAGCAGCTCTTCAGTCATCTCGGCCTGATCGCCATTGCATTGGCCGTCGGCGGCGTGTTCATTCTCGTGGCGGGCCTGTTCGAGAACCGCCGGCACCAGACCACGGCGACGCACGACATGACGCCCCGGCAGTACGGCTGGATCGGTGCCATCCAGGGGCTGTGCGTGCCGTTCCGCGGCTTCTCCCGTTCGGGCGCGACGATTTCCACCGGCCTGCTGACCGGCGTGACGCGCGCGTGTGCAGAGGATTTCAGCTTCGCACTGGCGGTGGTCCTGACGCCCCCGGCCGATGCGCGGGAACTGTGGCGGCTCTATCGGGCGCACCATGATCACCTCGCGGCCATGGTGCCGGCCGCCATGCCGAGCGTTCTGGGCGTCATTTTCGCGTTTCTGGCGGGACTGCTGGCGCTGCGGTGGCTGAGTCGCTGGCTGGAAAAGGGCCGGTGGCATTTCTTCGGCATCTACTGTCTGGTGGCGGCCGGAGTCGTCGGCTATCTGCGCTACCGGGGCTTCTGACCCCGTCGCCGGGGCCGGGGAAGTGAGGATGTAACGTCTTAAGAGCGTTCGCCAAGACGTTGAGTAATAACGTGATTTGTCGAAGATGACGCCTGAAGGAATGCGCGGCGTCCGTGCGCCGCCGGAGTGGGTCGCCGAGATTTCGACGACGCTCTACATTGGACTGATCGCGCTCGCCGCCCAGGCGAGCGGCTACTTCTACATTCTGTTCCCGGAACTTGGGGCGCTCGGTCACGACATCCTCAAGCGTCCCCGGGGTGCTTGGGCCCGGGCCCCGCTGATGCTGGTCCTCACACCGTTGGCGACAGCAGGGGTTGGCACGCTGATCACGCGTCATCTGCCGTACGGCTTGACGTCGGTTCTGCTCGACGTGGGCTTCTCTGTGCTGGCGATCACCGGACTGCGATCACCGATCGCACCGGCCATCTCCGCGGGCCTGCTGCCATTGACGCTGGGGATTCGCAGCCTCCGGTATCCGCCGTCGCTGTTGATCGGTACCGGCATGCTGGCGTGCATCGCGCTGCTTCGGGCCCGCATGACTGCCCCGGCCGCCCCGACGGTCGCGCCGGCACGGGACCGCGTGGACGACGAGGTCGAGGAGGCCCCGGTCACCTTGAGTTGGGTGCCGTTCTTCGTCGTGTTCATCATCCTGGCGGTCGTGGCCGGTGAGCTCACCGGGTGGCGTCTCGTCCTGTTTCCCCCGCTCGTCGTCATCGGCTTCGAGGCGTTCGCGCATCCGGCCGTTTGTCCTTGGGCCGCACGGCCGCTCGCGCTGGGGGCCGCCTGCGGCCTGGCCGCCACCGCCGGTGTACTGTGCGTCAGCTTCCTCGGGGCGGATCCCCTCGGTGCGATGTGCAGCATTCTGGCGGGTATCCTCATCGTGCGCGCACTCGACCTGCATGTGCCGCCGGCATTGGCCGTGGGTCTGCTGCCGTTCGTCATGGCGCATCCGAGCTTCAGGTTCCCCGCCGCGGTCGTGTTGGGGACCGCGATCGAGACCGTGGTGTTCCTCGGCTGGCGGCGCTTGGCACGCGCGGCGCACGCCCGGGCCGGCTCGAGCGGCTGACGGCGTGGCGCCTGCCGGCCACGCAGGAGCGGTCGCGCTGCGTTCAGTCGCGTGGAACGCCGGCGAGGGCCCGTCTGCCCTCGAGCAGTTGCCACAGTCCGAGTCCGGGCGTGCCGATGAGGAATTCGCGCACCCGGCGAACCAACGACAGAGCGACGGCGGGGGCGGCGGGAACACCGACCAGCGCGCACACCAGAACGTAGCCGGCTTCCTGAACGCCGAGGGCGGCCGGAACCGCGAAACCGAACGTGCGCAGTCCGCAGAAGAGGCTGTCGATGACGAATGCCTCGGTGCCCGAAACCGCTATTCCCATAAGATGCAGGGCGACCCAGGTCTCCACCGCGCCCAATACCCAAGCGGCGGCGTGGGCGAGAAAAGCCGACACCGTCGGCCAGTTCACGGCGAAGAGCCGATCGAGCGTCAGCCGCAACGCCTCGGGGCTCCCGATCCGCAGGCTTGGCATCCGTTGCGCCAGTCCCCGAGCACCGCGCTCGAGCAGCGACTCGATCGGCTTGCGCCACAGCAGCAGGGTGATCATCAGGGCAAGCGCCGGCAGCAGCGCGTAGGCGATGACTGCGGGCGATGCGGTTCGCGAGCCCCTCAGCAGCAGGATCGCTCCGGCCAGCACGTACGGCAGTTTCGCGGTCTGCTCGATGACGAGATCCGCCAGCACAGAGCCCGCGACGGACACGGCGTCGATGCCGCTCAGGGCGAGTACCCGTGCGCCGGCCACGACGCCCCCGAGTTGGGACAATGGCAGCACTTCCGCGGTCGACTCGCGCACGTAACGCGCCCACACGTATCGCCATGGTGAGCCGTCGCTCACCACCGAGCCGATCCGCGACCAGGCGTAGCCCATCAAGGCGATGGCCGGCAGATGGATCAGCGCCAGCAGCGCGAGTCCGGTGAAACCGATGCGTTGCGCCGCGTGTCCGACCGCATCGAAGCCCGCGTAGCCGATTGCCGCAAGAAGTCCCGCGGCGCCGCACAGTGCGGCGAGCACCTTCCATCGGCTCATGCGGTGCCCGAGTCCCCGACATTCGCCGCACAGAAGCCGGTCCGCTCGGGCCGGACATCGAACGTCTGCATGTACCCGGCAAAGCGCTCGCGCAGCGCCGCCGCCTCGAGCCCGAACGACTCGAGGCGATGGGCGTGCACGGCGTAGCCGCCTCTCGGTCGCGCGCGCAGGAATTCGGCCATACGCGCTTCGGCCTCGGCACTGAGCGTCATGCCACAGTGATCGTACAGGGCCGAGATCGTGTCCATGGGTGCGCTCACCAGATCGTGATAGTGCAGGTGCAGCATCTGTGCGCCGCTCGAGCGTGCGGCCACCATTCGTTCGGCGCCGTCGGCCCAGCGCGCGCTGATCTCCGCGCCGATCTGCTCGCGATCGACATGACGTGTGAAGGGACGCCTGAGTATCTCGGTCAGCTTGGCGACCGAGGCGAGGACACACAACGGGTCACGGTGCAGCATGACGATGCGGGCATCCGGATAGGTCCGGCGCAGAGCATCCAGCGCGAAAACGTGGTCGGGACTCTTCAACACCCAGTGCCTTGCGGATGCCGCCTGCGCATCGAGGTGCTGGAGAAACCGCCGGTGAAAGCGGTAGGCGCCGTCGTGACCGTGTTGATCCAGCCAGTCGCGATAGGCGGGGATGCGGTAGATCGTATCAAACCGCAGGCTCTGGAAGACCTGGGCGGTGATATCGGTGCATTCCTGCGGGGCGTCGGCCGCCAGTGGATGCATGCCGGCGAGCTCCGGTGAGAGCAGACGAAACAAGGCGAATTGGCGCGCCACCCGCGCGCGGCGGTTGTCGGCGCCGGCCAGCAGGCTGCCGGTTGGGTAGGGGTACATGAGCTGCCAGCTGCGCGGTACGGCAACGGCCGGATCGAGCGCCAGCATGGAGTGCAGAAAAGTGGAGCCGCTGCGCGGCAGCCCGGTGATGAAAATCGGTCGCACGATGCGGCGGCGCGCGATCGCCGGATCGGTCCGCTCGGCGATATCCAGAGCCAGTTGGTTGTCGAGACAGCGCAAGGCATCGAAGCGGGCCGCGAGCCGGCCGAATGTCGACAGCTGCTCTTCCTCGTGCAGGGAGCGCAGCAGCCGTTGCAGCGGTGTGGCGAACGTCCAGTCGGAAAACTCGCGGCACCCGCGCCGACGCAGTGCGGTATCGATGAGTTCGGCCGCATCGAGCGGCGCGATGCGATCGAGCAGCCGAGCCCCTGGCCGTCGCGCCGCCCGCGCCGGTCCACGCGCCGGGAGCGCAACCCGTTCCACCGCGCCCGCCGACCCGTCCAGCAGCGAAGCGTGTGCGGCATACGAGGGAACGTCGCGTGGTTCGCGGGTTGGTATGTCGCGGCGGTGCGTCGCGACGGAGCGTGACAGGCTCGCCATCCGGCGCAGCAGGGGCGCAGCGACGGCGATCAACAAGGCCAGTACGAGGACCGTGATCAGCGGACCGTAAATCATACCGTACCATCCTTCGTAACTACCCACCATGCCGGCCCTGCACCGGGCCGGCACCTCCAGCTTCGGGCCGTGGCTCCTGTTGCCACCGGAACCGCCGTGTCCCCGAAGCACCGCCGGCCGTGGTTACGTCGGGTGCGAGCGGTGCGGTGGCCGCTCGCACCGCAATCGTCAACCGTGCGCCGCGACCTTCAGCTAGGAAACGACGCAAGGAGCCCCGCCGACAATAGGCAGTTGCCACGCGGCGTACGTGCAAACTGCGCATACCCTACAGCGGGGAGCGCATGTGCTCGGCCGACCCGAAGTCCCGATGTGTTCGTCTTGCGCCCGGGACCTCGGGCATGGATGTCGGGCGCGCGAGCCGAACCAGTCTTCGCTAGATCGCTGCGGACCTTCCTGCCGGCGCCGCTCGCGGCGAATAATACGACGCATTCTGGCGGCCTGCGAGGGCCTCGCGCGTATAGCTGATCAGATGGTGGGCGACGAGCCCTACGTGAATCACCTCCTCCACGCGTCCTTGCCGCAGAAGCGGCCAGGCAGTGCGCCAGAATGTCGTGCGGTAGTCCGACGCGATACCGACCTTGAACAAAAGGTTGGCCATGATCGTCAGGCCACGGCGCATGTTCGACCATGAGGCCCGCGTAGAGTTCGCCGGTAACGCCTTGCGGTTCGGATAGGTGTGCGCGCTGTTCCAGGCGAAGCGCTCGTATACGGCCTCCGGAGTGTATGCTTCCGCGATGAGCTGCCGCCAGGCCGAGACCACCGCGTCATAGGGCCGGCGGAAGCGAACGTTCGATTCCAGGCTCGGATCCTCGGCGATTCGGCCCTCCGCGGCGAGGCGGGCATACAGCTCGGTGCGCGGCAGGGCCTGCAGCAGATTCACCGTCAGCATTGGAATGCGGCTGCGGCGGATGAACTCGGCGATGCGCGCCGGCGTCTCGGCGGTATCGGTATCGAGGCCCAGTATGATCCCGGAAACAACCTCGAGGCCGTAGGCATTCAATGTCTCGACCGCCTCCAGGATCGGCACCGAGACGTTGTGACGCTTGTGTATCGCCTCGAGCGCCCCGAGTTCGGGAGTCTCGATGCCGCAGAAAACGGTCGTGAAGTATGCCTCGCGCATCATCGCGAGGATGTCGGGATAGCGGGCGATGTTGAGAGTGGCCTCGCATGCGAGCTCGATGGGATACCCGTTGCGTTGCTGCCAGAGAATGAGCGCGCGCAGCAGCGCGCGCGCGGCCTTGCGGTTGCCGATGAAGTTGTCATCGACGAAGTAGACGGCTCCGGACTGTCCGGCGGCGAGCTGGGTGTCGAGCTCGCGCAGCACCTGCTCGGGCGTCTTCAGGCGCGGCACGCGGCCGTAGAGGGCCGGGATGTCGCAGAACTCGCACTGGTAGGGACAGCCGCTCGAGAACTGCACGCTGCCGATGAAGTACTTCTGCAGATGCGCCAGCGCGTAGGCGGGAGCGGGAAAATCGCGGAGCGGACGGCGCTCGAGCGTCCTGAGGCAAATCTGCTGCCGCGGTCTGGCCGGGCATGCCGCGAGCCGCTCGAACAGCTGATCGGTGGCATCGCCGAGTTCGCCGATGTGCACATAGTCGAAATCCGGATACTGCTCCGGGCAGGCGGATACCGACGGACCGCCGAGCACCGTCGTCTTGCCGAGCCGGTGCGCGCGGCGGTTGATGTCCTCGATGGCCGCGCGCTGTACATGCATGCCGCTGACGAACACCGCCTCGGCCCAGGCGAAGTCAGTTTCCCGCGCCGGGGCGATGTTCTCGTCGAGGAAACGAACTTCCCAATCCGAGGGCGCAGCGGCGGCGATGACCAGCAGGCCCTGGGGAGGCATGAAGGCGCGGGTATTGCCGCGCAACGAATAGGCGTGCTCGAAGGTGCCGAAAGAAGGGGTATAGCGTGGAAAGATGCACAGGATCCGTCGTTTCATAGCCGTACTCCCGCAGCTATCTGCCTGCCCGCGCCGCGGGCCAGTCTGCGCACCGTGTCGGCAGTGGTCGACCACCGTTCAGCGCGCTCCGTGCCGCTTCCCCTGGCCGCGGCGGCCGATCCCTCTGCGCCGTAGTCGCTACGGGCGCCGGCGCAGCACCATCGATTCGGCGACCGGCCGGACTCGCGGGCATCAGCGAATCCTTGACAGTCTGGCGGGCCGTACCGGAGTGACTATCGGTAGAATTACGTATATCGCCTCGGCCTTCGCCTCGAGGCCGCCGGTGAGGCGCGGCCCGCGCGCAGGTCTGGCCGCGGGTCGAACCGGTGTAGACTTCGCCGCTCGTGCAATACAGACCGAGGGGCGCCGGTCCTCGTGATCCAGTGTGCGCGGCAGGTCTTCGGCGCACTCGCCGGCGGGAGAGTCGTTCGAACCCGTGGAATCCATCTACTACGTGCTGTCCTGGGCGTGTCATCGCAAGTGCCGGCACTGCTACGAGCCTCGCTTCCGGCCGTACGTGCGCGCGGCGCTCGAGGGGGTCGTCAGCGAGGCGATCGCGAATTTTCCGCGCATCATCGATCACCTTCCGCCGCGGATGCGCTATCTCGATCGCGAGCATCCGGCCGGCGATGGCAGCCTGCCGCAGCGGCGCAGCAGAATCATTCTCTCGGGCGGCGAAGTGCTGATCGATCCGGTCCGCACCCGCGTGCTGTACCCGGCCATGGAGCGGATCCGAGAGCGCTATGCCGCCTGCGGCGGCGTGGACCTGATCGTCCAGACAACGGGTGATCTGCTGACCGAAGCGATCCTCGAGGATCTGCTCGCGCGCGGCGCATCGACGATCTCGGTCTCGGGTGTGGATTCGTTCCACTCCGGCATGCACAGCCCGGCTCGGCAGGCCGCCTTCAAGGAGCGTCTGAGCCGCCTTTTCGAAGCGCACGGCCTGCATCCAGCGGACGGGCCGGTGACCGCGGGGACCGGGTCGCAGGCGGCGTCGGGGCCGTATTACAATTTCTTCGGGGCGACCCCGGATGCCTGGATCGGCCGGCTGTGGCCGCGAGGGCGGGCGTGGGAGAATGGCCTCTCGAGTGCGACGCTGGCGGACAACTTCTGCAATCGCTGGTCGGGTGGGCTGAATTTCCTCCGGCACGGCTATAGTGGCTCGGAGGTGTCCATTGATCCGAGGGGCGACGTATTCCCCTGCTGCATCAAGACCCGGGTGCCGATCGGCAACCTTCTGGAGGACGATCTGATCTCGATCCTGGATTCCCTGGCGCACGAGCCGGCGTTCGAGGCGATTTCCGCGGGTCACCCCGAGCGCATGGGGCTCGCCTATGGATGGAGCGAGGCGCGTTTCATGGCCGAGTCCGGCACCGTAACGCCCACGGGTGCCCCGTATGCGAACCTGTGCATCGGCTGCGATCGCTTCCACGAATCGGTGCTTGGAGCGGTGATCGAGGCGGCTCGGGCCCGGCGCGCCGCGCAGCGGAGTTGCCGCGAGTGAGGCGGGCGAAGGTGCTGCAGGGTGCCGCGACTGCAGCTGTTCTTGCGAGCATATTGGTCTCACCCGCTATGGCGGCGTCGTGGAAGAGCATCCTGGCGCAAGCACGCGGCCAGACCGTGTATTTCGATGCCTGGGCGGGCGATGTGCGCATGGATGCTTATATCGCGTGGGTGGGACAACAGGTTTCGGCCTGTTGCGATGTGACGTTGCGGCAGGTGCCGCTCGAGGCTACCTCGCAAGCCGTCAGCCAGGTGATCGCCGAGAAGGCCGCCGGTGACAATACCGACGGGACCGTCGATCTCATCTGGATCAATGGCCCGAACTTCTATGCGCTGAAGCGCCGCGGGCTTCTCTATGGACCGTTCACGCAGCGGCTGCCGAATTACGCCCTGGTGAACACCCGTGACCCGTCGAATCTCTATGACTTCACCGTTGCGGTCGGCGGCTACGAGTCCCCCTGGCGCAAGGCCCAGCTCGTCTTTGTTTACAACTCCGCCTATGTCAAGCACGTCCCGCTGAGCATCCAAGCCTTTCCGGCCTGGGCGAAGCGGCATCCCGGACGATTCACCTTCCCGCAGGTGCAGAATTTCCTCGGGGTCGCGTTCCTGGAGCAGGCTCTCTATGCGCTGACACCCGACCCGGCCGTGCTGCTGCGGCCGGTGCGCGCGGCCGATTTCGCCGAGGTGACCGCGCCGCTCTGGGCGTGGTACGACCGGCTGCGCCCGTATCTGTGGCGTCACGGGCGCGAGTTCCCGGCCAGTGGACCGGCCGAGCGCGAGCTGCTGGAGGACGGCGAGATCGACATGATGCCGTCCTTCAACCCCACCGAGGCCGCCGCGGACGTCGAGGCCGGCCTGCTGCCGCGGACAGTCCGCACCGTCGTGCTCGCGCACGGGACGATCGGCAACACCAGCTTCGTCGCCATCCCGTACAACTCCCCGCACAAGGCCGGTGCGATGGTGGTGGCGAACTTCCTCCTCTCGCCGGCGGCACAGGCCCGTGCCGGGAACATCCGCTACCTGGGCGGACCGACCGTGCTCGATCTGGCGAAGCTGAGCCCCGCGCAGCGCGCGCGCTTCACATCCCTGCCCGCCAGTCCGTGGGTGCCGCGGCGCGCGGCGTTGCAGCGCGTGCTTCCGGAGCCGCATCCATCCTGGGCCCGCCGTCTGGCCGAGGCCTGGGAGCGGCGCTATACGCCGTGACGCGCGCCGCGGCGCGCGCGGCGAGTCATCGGCTCGCGCCGCTCCGGGCGCGCTCGCGCTCTTGGCTGCGCTGCGCGCCGCTGATCACCGTGGCGCTGTTTCTTGCGCCGATCGTGGCGGGGCTCCTCGGGACGCTGTTGCCCGCGTTCGGCTGGCTGCCGGCGATCGGTGGCCGAGAGTTCACGCTGGGGCCCTGGGCCCGGCTGTTTTCCGCACCCGGGATCGGCGCGGCCATCGCCCTGACCGTCGGCACCGGACTCGTGGCCACCGTACTGTCGGTCGTGCTCGTTTTCGGGCTCTGTGCGCAGCTCCACGGGCGTACGCCCGGACGCGCCGGCCGGGGCCTCATGGCGCCGATTCTCGCGGCACCGCATGCGGCAATGGCGATCGGTCTTGGGTTCCTGATCGCACCGAGCGGCTGGGTGGTGCGGCTGCTGTCACCCTGGCTCACCGGCTGGCATCAGCCCCCCGACATCGCCACCGTGCAGGATCCGTACGGCATTGCGCTCACGCTCGGGCTGTTGGTGAAGGAGGTGCCGTATCTTCTCCTGATGACGATCACGGCGCTCGGGCAGGTGTCCGCGGCCCGCCAGCTCGAGGCGGCTGCGACACTGGGCTATGGCCGCACGGTGGCGTGGCTGAAGTTGATTCTCCCGCAGATCTATCCGCAGATCCGTTTGCCGATCTATGCCGTGCTCGCGTACGCATTGTCCGTGGTCGATATGTCGCTCATTCTGGGACCGGGTAATCCGCCGACCCTGAGCGTGCTGGCGCTGCGCTGGTTCACCGCGCCCGATATCCGCATGTACTTCCCCGCCGCCGCCGCCGCGCTGTTGCAACTCGCCATCGTCCTGGCGAGCATCCTGCTGTGGCGGTCGGGCGAGACGGTCATTGCGCATCTCGGCCGGCGGTGGATCGCTCAGGGCGCGCGCCGTACGCGCTTGGCGCCGCTGACCCGGATCGCCGCGGCGGCGGTGGCGGGACTGGCGGGACTGGGGCTGGCATCCTTGATCGATCTGGGGGTCTGGTCGGTCGCCGACGGATGGCCCTTCCCGCAATTGCTGCCCAAGCACTGGAGCGCTCACACGTGGACCCGGCAATTCAGCATGGTGGCCTGGCCCCTGGAAACCACGCTGATCGTGGCCGTCCTCGCCAGCGCGCTGGCGCTGCTGCTCGTACTGGGCTGCCTGGAGAATGAGCAGCGCAGCGGCCGGGCGGCCACCTTGCGCGCATTGTGGCTGCTGTACGTGCCGCTGCTGGTGCCCCAGATCGCGTTTCTGTTCGGGGCGCAGGTGCTGCTGACGGTCGTTCACCTCGAGGGCTCGCTGATCGCCGTGATCTGGTCGCATCTGCTGTTCGTGCTGCCGTACGTGTTCCTCTGCCTGGCCGAACCGTGGCGATCGCTCGATGCACGCTATGCCCGTACCGCGTTGTGTCTCGGGACTCCCCCGCGCCGTGTGTTTCTGCGGATCAAGCTGCCCCTGTTGCTGCGTCCGATCCTCGTTGCCGTAGCGATCGGCGTGGCCGTCAGCGTGGATCAATACTTGCCGACCCTATTGGTGGGGGCCGGGCGGGTCGTGACGCTGACCACCGAGGCGGTGGCGCTCGCGAGCGGCGGTGACCGCCGGATCACCGGCGTCTTCGCGTTGCTGCAGTCGCTCATTCCGTTGGCCGCTTATGCGCTCGCCATCGGCTTGCCGGCGCGATTGCAGTTTCACAGGCGCCAGGCCGGGGGCGAGACATGAGCGCAGTGCTGCATCTGGAGCGGGTCTCGATCGCTCTCGAGGGGCGAGTGCTGATTCCGCCCTGGAGTGTCGGCGTGCCGCCCGGCCAAGTCGTGACGCTCATGGGCCCGAGCGGATCGGGCAAGTCGACCTTGCTCAGCTACCTCGGCGGCACGCTCGCCGCGGCGTTTCGGGCCACGGGCAGAGTCTGGATCGGCGCGCGCGAAGTCACGGAGCAGCCGCCCGAACGGCGGCGCATCGGGATTCTCTTTCAGGACGATCTGCTGTTCCCGCACCTGTCGGTGGGTGAGAATCTGGCCTTCGGCCTCAGGTCCACGGTGCGCGGGCGCAAGCTGCGCGCGGCGCGCATCGATGCCGCGCTGAGCGAAGCGGGCCTGGCGGGCTTCGCACGCCGCGATCCGGCGACGCTCTCCGGCGGACAGCGCGCCCGTGTCGCGTTGCTGCGCCTGCTGCTCGCCGAACCGGAGGCGCTCTTGCTCGATGAGCCCTTCAACAGGCTGGATACGATGCTGCGCGCGGATTTCCGCCGTTTCGTATTCGGGCATGCCGTTGCGGCGGGCCTGCCGGTGCTGATGGTGACGCACGACTGGGCGGACGCCGAGGCGGCCAAGGGACCGGTGCTCGAACTCGGGACGGCGGCCGATGGCATGCCCGTGATCGGCGCAGCGCGCGTACCGCTGGCGATTGACGCGGCGCGTGCGGCCATCCCGATCGGCGGGGACTGGTCGCCGTCCGGGAAGGGGGCGGATCGATGAGTCGTGCGATTGACTGTGATGTCTGTGTCATTGGCGCTGGCGCGGCCGGATTGTCCGTCGCGGTCGGCGCCGTGCAGCTCGGGGCGCGGACTGTCCTGTTCGAGAAGGGGACGATGGGTGGGGACTGCCTGAACTATGGTTGCGTCCCCTCGAAAGCGCTGCTCGCGGCGGCGCATGCGGCGCACGGCGTCGCCGGGGCGGGACGCTACGGCATTCGTACCAGCGTGCCTGAAGCGGATTTCGCGGCGGTCATGCGCCGCGTGCACGCGGTCATCGGGCAGATTGCGCCGCACGATTCGGTCGAGCGGCTCGAGAGATTGGGCGTGCGCGTGATCGGTGCGCCGGCGCAGTTCACGGGCCATAAGGAGGTGGCCGGCGGAGGGCTCACCGTCCGGGCCCGCCGTTTTGTCATCGCGGCGGGCTCGGCCGCCCTCATTCCGCCCGTGCGGGGTATCGATGAGATCGGGGCACTGACCAATGAAACGCTCTTCTCGTTGACTCGGCGGCCCGAGCATCTGCTCATCCTCGGAGGAGGACCGGTCGGGGTGGAGATGGCACAAGCCTTTCGCCGGCTGGGCAGCGCAGTGACGCTGTTCCAGCGCGGCCGGTTGCTGCCGCGCGATGAACCGGAGCTGGTCGATAGGCTCAGAGGAAGGCTCGCGGCAGAAGGCATCTCGATTCATGAAGGCGCTGAAATCATCGAAGTCGCGCGCGTTGCCCGCGGCATCGTGGCCCGCTACGGCCAGGGCGGCGAGGGGGTCGGCTCGGATCTTCTGGTTGCGGCCGGCCGCCAGCCGCGATTGACGGGGCTTGCGCTCGAGCGCGCGGGCATCGAGTACACCTTGCGCGGAATCCGCGTCGATGCGCGACTGCGCACCACGAACCGGCGCGTCTTTGCGCTCGGGGATGTCATCGGGGCGCCGCAATTCACCCATGCGGCGGGCTACCAGGCGGGCATCGTGATCCGCAATGCGTTGTTCCGATTGCCGGCGAAGGTCGATTATCGTGCCCTGCCGCGGGTCACCTACTGCGATCCGGAGCTCGCCCAAGTTGGTCTCACGGAAGCGCAAGCGCGCGCGCGGTTCGGCGCCGCGGTGCAGGTGGTGCGGGCGAGCCTCGAGGACAACGATCGTGCCCGTGCACAAGGACAGACCGCCGGCGGCATCAAGGTGGTGACCGACCGGCGCGGATCGATCCTCGGGGCGGGCATACTCGGCCCGCAGGCCGGCGAGCTGATCCCGGTGTGGGGTCTTGCGATCAGTCGGGGACTGCGGCTCAGCGCCCTGACGAATCTCATCCTTCCCTATCCGACGCTCGGGGAGATCTCCAAGGCGGCCGCGAGCGCATTCTATGCTCCAAAGCTGTTCAGCCCATGGCCCAGACGACTGGTTCGCCTGCTGCGGGCCTTGTCCTGAACGGCCATGGGCGTGCACCCTCGGTCAAAGACCGGCTTGTTCGACGTGTCGGTCGTGATTCCCACCCTCGATGCAGCGCGCCATTTGCCCGCAACGCTGTGCGCCTGTCATGGCGTCGGGGAAATCGTCGTTGTTGACGGTGGCTCCCACGACGACACTGTGCCGATAGCCCGTCGATCGGGCGCGCGGGTCATTGCCAGCGATCCGGGCCGCGGCATTCAGCTGCATCGGGGCGCGGCCGCCGCCGAGGGGGAGTGGTTGCTGTTTCTGCACGCCGACACGGTGCTCGGGGACGGATGGAGCAGGGCGGTGAGCGAGTTCACGGCCCATCGGGACAACCGCCTGCGCGCCGCCACTTTCCAGTTCCGGCTCGATGACCGCAGTGCCAGCGCACGGCGCCTGGAGCGCATGGTCGCATGGCGCGTGCGCCGACTCGGCCTGGCTTATGGCGATCAGGGATTGCTGATCCATCGCGCGCTCTACCAGTCGCTCGGAGGATTCCGGGCTTTGCCGCTGATGGAGGACGTTGATCTCGTACGCCGCATCGGCCGTGGTCGGCTTACCGTCCTTGCCGCTACTGCGCACACCTCGGCCGAGCGATGGCATCAGGACGGTTGGATGCCGCGAAGCTTGCGGAATCTGAGCTGCCTCATCCTGTATTTTCTGGGCACTCCGCCGCATCTGATCGCGAAGCTGTATCGCGGCTGAGCCGCCGCCGCTCAGAAGTCGTGGCTGTACTGCAGCAAGACCGTCAACGGCGGCAGGGTTGCGACCTGTGGAATCACGGTTCCCTGGGCTGTGTATTGTGCATAGCCAACGTAACCGATGTCGCCGAGATTCGGTCTCGCGTTGGTCACGTTGCGTACGTCGATGGAAATTGAGCTGCCGTGATGGCGCACCCCGATGCGCAGATCGACGAGCACATACGCGGCGCGCGTTGCGAACGTGCCGTTGCCGCCGTTGAGCAACGCTCGGCTGTCCCCGGTATAGCTGGCATCCGCCTCGAGGAAGCCGTCGAGCCCAGTCGATATGCGCCGTGTGTACAGGCCTGCGAGCGAGGCAGTCCAGGCCGGCGTGCCGAGTATGCGCGAGCCCGGCCTGATCCCGACGATCGCCAGAGCCCCCGGCTCGGTGATGGCGGTTTTCTCGAAGCCCACGCCGGCCATCACCCGCAGCGATGGAACGACGTGGCCCTGCAGGTCGAGGTCCACGCCGTTGATGACCGCCCGCCGGCCGTTGATGTCGAAGATGGACTCGCAGGGCAGCGCGACCTGCTGCTGAAGATTGCGCCAATCGATATGGAACGCCGCACCGGAGAGCAGCAGGGCGGTGTCCGGAACCTGCGTCTTTGCGCCGACCTCGTAACTCCAGAGGGTGTCGGATTTCAGGTGCGTGATATCAGCGACCGGCAGCGTCGGAAGCGCGCAGAAGGGCATGAATGTCTGGGCGGCGCCGGCGCGGAATCCCTCCGCTGCGGATGCGTAGACCATCGTTCGCTTGCTGACCTGATACGATAGTGCAACCTTCGGGTCGATTCCGGACTGGCGGCTCGATTGCGGGTCACTCGGCGTCAGGCCAAAATTGTTGAAGCCGTTGGCCGTGTAATCCGAGGTCTCATGGAGCCAGTATTGGCGTGCGCCCAAGGTCAACCTGAGCTTGCGGCCGAGCGGCACGTAGATCTGCCCAAACAGCGCCATGTCGCGCTGCATGGCCGGGTTGTAATCGGTCCAGAGCAGGTCATTGGGCCAGGGTCCGACCACCGTATTGTCGGCCGTCGCGGCCACCAGCCCGCGCGCATAGGTGGGTGGGATGGAAAGCACCGAGCGGGTGCGGGCAAAGAACGCGCCGACGGTCCCGCTGATGCCGAGGAATCGAGTGAACGACAGGCGTATTTCCTGCGTAAATTGATTCTCGTAGTTCTTCTGGTCCCACAGAAAGGGTTGGGCGGGCAGCGAGGTGACGCCGTAGTAGCTGCGCAGGATCTGCTCGGTGCCGTACGTGGAGTCCTCGATATCGCGGTTGTGGCGATAGAAGTAGCTCGTGGCGGACACGATCCGCAGGTTGCCGTGCCGGTAGTGGATCGTCAGCGACGGCAGCACCCAGGCGGAGGTGGCGCCCGGCTGGACGTTGAAGGCCCGATTGAGGGTGTACAGGGGCTTGAAGGCCGGCAGCGGCGCGAAAGTGGCCGGGAATCCCTTGTCGTGGGTGTCCTGCGCCATCACCATCAGATCCGCCTCCAGCGCCCGGTTGACGCGCAGGCGGGTCGTGATCGAGCCGCCATATGTGCTCTGCGCCCCCTGATCTCCCACGCGCGTGCGCGGAACATGCAGGAACGGATCATCGGTCGCGGGGCTGGTGGGTGCCGGGAAGGTTCGGGTCAAGTAGCCGGCCTGATGGTTGCCGTAGAGCACGATACGCATCGCGAGCCGGCCCGGGGCGAGCACGAGGTTGTCGATGAGATTGATGCCGCCATCGGCGCTGCCGCCGCCGGCGGTCAATCCGGCCTGAGCCTTGTATGCCAGCGCGTTGCGGGTCAAATCGGGCTTGCGGGTGATGATGCGCACCGTGCCGCCGAGGGAACTCTCCCCGAACAGGGTCCCTTGGGGGCCTTCGAGGATCTCGATCCGCTTGACGTCGACGATGCGTGGATTGATCGACTCCGGCAGCGGGGTGTTGTCGATATAAAATCCGGTCGCGCCGGAGGTACCGAACAGGTTCTGCCCGGTGATGCCCCGGATCGCGATCGTCCGTGCGTTCGAAATTCCCGTCGAGCCTGCGCCGTATGCGAAGGAGAGATTCGGTGTCTTGGTGGCATAGCCGTTGAACGACTGGATATCGAGGGCGGCGAGCGTGCGGGCCGAGAATACGGTGATGCTCTCCGGGACCTCGGCGAGCGGTTGCCTTCGGCCCTGCGCGGTGACGATGATGGTGTGCAGCGTCTCATCGTGCTGCTGGCGCTGCGCCTGCGGGCGTGGCGCGGCGGCGCACGCGCTCGAGGCAAGCACCAGGATCGTCAGGGCCGCGAGCTGGCCGCGCAGCGCAATCCGGCACGGCCATGCCTCCCGGCTCGGTTGGATCTGAAGCACGGCTCGACCCGATGTTCCCGTGGGGTGGATGCTCTATTTACCATTATTGACCGGGTGCCGGAATACCGGACGCTTGCCGGCTTGCCTGACCGGGACGGCTCGGCCGTCGAAGCGCATCCGCGCTGATCATGCCGGCGCGTTGGCCGGTACGGCGGTCGCGATGGGATCGGCCCCTCGTTATTCTGCGCGCCGCCCGCCGGCAGGGATGTTCGTCCCGGTGCCCACGGGATCGCCCGTCACCGGACCGGTACGGCGGTGCGGACTCCTCCAGCCTGCACCGGCGCGCAGGCGCCGCCGGCTGGTAGGCGCCTCACAGGCAGAGGAGTCGCGAGGAGTCGGCCGGAAGATGCACTGTGGTTCACATGACGGCCGCGTCAAATGTCGGCGTCATGTTCAATTGGTCGTCGTGATACAGCTCGCCGCTGCCGTACACGCAGCCCCAATTGACCAGCGCGTCACGAGTCTCGGCATCGTCGACCCCGGTGGCAATAGGGACCACTCCGAGCGCGCTCGCCATCCCGATGCCGGCCCGGCACACTCTGCCGGCAACCGAATCGGTGCGCAGTGCCGTGACCCAGGCGCGGTCGAGCTGCAGACCCGAGATCGGGGCGCGTGCCAGCGCATCGAGCGAGCCAATGCCGCGACCCACTTCGTCGATGACCAGCCGGACGCCGAGGCGCTTGAGCGCCTCGGCGTGGGCGGGGTCGCGCGTCACGAAGACCTTCTCGGCGATTCGAAGCTCGAGCCGATGCGCCGGAACCCCGCCATCGCTGAGGAGTCGGGAGACGTCGCTGAGAAACACCTCATCGAGCACGTGGTGGCGCAGCGCGCCGAAGGAGATACAGACCTCCGGCCCGCAGCGCTCGGCCAATACGGCGAAGTCGCTGCGCAGTTGCGCAAACACGGCGCGCGAGAGCGTGGTGGCGAGGCCGGTCGCCGCGGCGATCCGCAGGAATTCCGCGGGGCGGATCTCACCGCGCAGCGGATGGGTCCAGCGCAGATAACCCACACAGGCAACCAGACGGCCGCTCTGGAGCTCGTGGCGGCCGACATAGCGCAGGCGGATGTCCCCATTGACGATTGCGTTGCGCAGCTCGCGCGTCAGATCGATGCGGGCCAGAGCGCGCAGTTTCATCGTGTCGGTGAAGTAGCGGATGCCCTGGGCGGCACCCGCGCGGCGCGCCTCGAGCGCCGCGGTGCGCGCCTGCTCCAACAACAGCTGCGGTGTGGAGGCGTCCTGGCCGAGAATCGCAACACCGGCGCAGGGTGTCAGGTGAAATTGCGCATCACCGATGCGCACAGGCTCGCGCAGGCTCGTACAGATCGAGCCGACGCAGCTCTCGATCGGATCCCGATCGGCGCTTTCGATCACGACGGCGAGCAGACCCTCGTTCAGCTGGCCGAGATACCACCGCGGCCCGTTGGCCGTGGACGCCGGATCCTCCCGCGGCGGTGGGAGTCTGCGGATTGCTGCGCTCATCAGCTGCTCGCAGACCTCGGAGGCGAGCACCTGGGCAATGTCCGCGAGGCCATCGACATGGATGATGGCGAGCGCGAGCGGTGTCTCGCGCAGGGTCGCCCACGACAGCGATTCCTTGAATCTTTGCAGAAAGCCACGCCGATCGAGCTGGGGTGGCGAGCAAGCATCGGGCTCGGGAAGATCATTCGCGGCCACAGCGCCCACTAGCCGCAGGACGCACAGGACCCGCTCCGGTCCCTGCGGCGACACCTGCGCGGTGTATTCGACGCCGCAACTGCTGAAGCGTGTGACCATCGTCTCGCGCTGAGCGATCGCCTTGCGCGTGAGTTGCTTGATCAGGGTGACAATGCGCGCAGGCCAGGTCACATCGAGCGCTTTGCCGAGTGCGTTCGGACGCGGTTTGAGGGCGGGCGTCGCCCGCCCGCCTCCGTGGGCAAGGAGGATGCCGTCCCGCCCGAGGAGCAGGACGAGATCGGGCAGTGCCTCGATCAGTTCGTCGGTGCCGTATCGCGCCACAGGTCGTGGCGATGCATCGAACTCGACGGCGGCGTGGGTGGAATTGAGCACGTTGTCGGGCTTGGCGGAAATGAAATAGGGCGGCTCTCGAGCAGCAAGCCGGAAACGGCGGTGCGGCCGATGGCAGCCCGGTCGGTCCGGTCCACGCAAGAGTAATGAGCCGAAAGCGTGGAAAAGTGCGCAACGTCATGAAAATGAAAGATAAAACGTGATTATGTCAAATTGGACAAACAAACCGGAATATCTGACGCCAGGCAGAGACGATGTCCGGGATGTCCGGACCGAGATGCCTCATCGTTGCGGGGGGCAGGGCGGTGGACAGGATGCGCTACCATTGATCGATGACATCGCGGGATGATGCAGGACGTGACATGGGCGGCGCAGCTTCAGTGGAATCATGGCTGGTCACGGCGGGACGGGACCGGCGTCCGGGTGCGCCGCTCAACGTCCCTCCCTGGCCGGCATCGAATTTCATCCTGGGGGAGCGCCGGACGTACTCGCGTGGCGACGCCACGCCCGGCTGGGAGGCGCTCGAGGAGATCGTCGGCGGCCTGGAAGGCGGCACTTCCGTCGCGTTTGCTTCGGGAATGGCGGCGATCGCTGCGATATTCGAGCAACTTCCCGCCGGCTCGAGCGTCGTCTTGCCGGACGATGGGTACCAGGGTGTCGGAGGACTCGTCCAGGCCGGCGTGCGCCATGGCCGCTGGACCGTGCGTCACCTTGCGGTGACCGACACGGCCGGTTGGGTCGAGGCATGCGGCACGGCGGACCTGATCTGGCTCGAGTCGATGTCGAACCCGCTGCTGGCGGTTCCCGACCTCGATGTCATTTGTGCGGCAGCGCGCAAGCGTGGAGCGATCCTGGGCGTGGACAACACGTTCGCGACCCCGCTGAATCAGCGGCCGCTTGCACTCGGCGCCGACGTGGCGGTGCAATCGGTCACCAAGTTCATCGGTGGGCACTCGGACCTGCTCGGTGGAGTGGCCACGGCGCGCGAGCCGGGTCTGGTGGCGGCACTACGGCGGGCCCGCGAGCTCGCGGGCGCCACTCCGGGCACACTGGAGACGTTTCTGGCGGTTCGCGGGGCCCGCACGCTGGCATTGCGGCTGGAGCGGGCGCAGCGTAACGCGATGACACTGGCCGAGCGCCTTGCGTGCCATCCGAGTGTTGCGCTGACTCGCTATCCGGGCCTGAAGAGTCACCCGACGCACGAGGCCGCGCGCCGTCTGCTCGAGGGTTTCGGCACGATCATCTCCTTCGACGTGCGCGGTGATGCCTGCGCCGCCGATGCGGTGTGCGCCGGCCTGCGGCTCATCCAACATGCCACCAGCCTCGGGGCGGTCGAGTCCACCATCGAGCGGCGGGCGGGGGTGGCCGGACAGCAGCACCTGCCGCCCTCGCTGCTGCGCCTGAGCGTGGGAATCGAGGCGCTCGAGGATCTGTGGGCCGATCTGGATCGGGCGCTGCGGGCCGGCACACGCGGGTGATGTGGACGCTCGAGCGCGCCCGCAGGAGAGCATGATGCATACCCCGCGCCGGCACGGGTGCTCCGGGAGGCGATTCGATGCGCTATGAGCTCTATTACTGGCCGACGATCCAGGGACGAGGTGAATTCATACGGCTCGCACTCGAGGAGGCTGGGTGTGAGTACGAGGACGTGGCACGCTGCACGGGCAGAGGCCGGGGTGTTGCTCGACTGCTGCGGATGCTTGCGGGACGGGACGGTGGCGAGTTGCCGTTTGCCCCACCGATCCTCAAGGCCGGCCGGCGGGTCTTGGCGCAGACCGCGAACATCCTGTACTTTCTCGGAACTCGGCATGGCCTCGCGCCGAGGGCAGAGCGGCGGCGGCTGTGGATTCACCAGCTGCAGCTGACGATCGGGGATCTCGTCGATGAGGTGCATGATACCCATCATCCGATTGGCTCCGGTTTGTTCTACGAGGAGCAGAAGCCGCAAGCGCGGCGACGCGCCCGGGACTTCCTGGACAATCGTCTGCCGAAGTACCTGGACTACTTCGAGCGGGTGCTGGCGCGCAACCCGGGGGACCGGGGATGGCTCGCGGGTGCCCGAGTGACCTACGCCGATCTGTCACTGTTCCAGGTTCTGCTCGGCCTTGGTTACGCGTTCCCGGCCACGATGCGCCGCGCCGCGCCGAGATATCGGCGCTTGGACGCGCTGCGCCGGGCGGTCGAACAGCGCCCGCGGATCCAAGCCTATCTTCAGTCGGACCGGCGTCTATCCTTCAGCGAAGCGGGGATCTTCCGCCATTATCCGCAGCTCGAGGCGCGACGCTGACTCGTGCCGGCTCCGTGCGCCGGCGCGTCAGCGGGCACCGGCGGACACGGGGCACTGCGGCGGGCGTCCGGGCGCGGCACGGTGGGAGCGGCCGATCCGATTGAGGACCGCAAGCGCAGTGCTCCAGACTCTGTGCTCGCGGGCGCAGCGCTCCCCGTAGGCGAACACGGCTCTCATGGCCGCCGGCTTCAAATCTGTCGTGAGCCCGTCGAGCGGGTAGCTCGCCGGGATTTCGGCGACCTGCAAGTTCGCGCCTTGCCGCTGTGCAAACGCATCGACCAGCTTCACCCGGGATCGGGAGTCGCTCACCAGGACGGTGTCGGCGCTGCGCATGAGAATAGCGGCCGTGCTGTTCCGTGTGGTCACACGGCGCTCCCGCAGGTGGCCGTTGATGACGAGATAGACGTTGGCACCGTCCAGGAGTTTGATGCGCCCGGGAAGGATCGTGACCACCCCCGGAGCGAACAGGAACGAGGAGCTCGCCGAGCCGTCGACCTGCATCTCATCGAAGAGCTTGCCGCCGGCTTGCACGGGCAGCAGCACCGGCGGGAAATCGCCCGGTATGCTGGCCGAGGCGATCAGCACCTTGCGAAAGAGCCACAAAGCGCGCGCGCCACCCCGGGCCGCAATCGCCCCCATGTTCCAGACGACGACCTCGCCGGTATCGAGGTCGGTCGTGGCGACCAGCAGCAGCCGTCCACGCGCCGACTGCGCCGCGACGGCACGCAACAATCCGGGCGTCGCATACCGGTCCACCAATTGCCGCAGCGGAGCGCCGCGAAACAGGCTCCAGCCAAACAGCGCGCCGAACCAGCCGAACATTCTGCGCTCGAGCAAGGGCGGTGCGTCCGGACTCCGGAAGGCGCCCGAAAGCTTGTTGTCCCATTGAGGCCCAAGAAACGCGAATGGAGCGATGAGCGCCCCGACGCTGACGCCGGTGACGATCTGAAATTGGGGCCGCGTTGCGAGCTGTGACCACCCGCAGAGCACGCCGGCGCCGAATGCCCCGGCGCCACCCCCGCCGGACAAGACCAGAATATTCACCGGGCCGCCGTCAGCCGATCGCTCGACACCGGAGAGGTGGGTGACCGCCCAGCGGTGGAATTGCCGTACGCTCATCTCTCCGGGCCAGCGGATCTGCGCCGGGAAGCCGGGAATGCGCACGCTCGAGTATTGGGCGGGCGGTGCGGGCCTGCGGCTGAGCGCCGCACACCCGGCCATCAGGGCAAGGGAGCACAGGCACGCGGCGAGCGCCGCGAGCGTCGCGGCCGAACGCCCGCGCCGCGCACAATTTCCCGTCTGTTCGCCCAGGTGATCAGACATGATCTTGTGGGAAGCTGCACTGCGCAAAGTAAGGAATTTCCCCTGCGGATCGGGCCGGCACCATCCGTAGAAATCCCCACTGCACCGACCTCGGAGCGCTCCCCGGCAAGCGCGCCATACGGTCTCACCTGCCGCGGCGCCGGATGCTCATTCGGCTGTGCGCCCAGGGAGCGAGGATCCCGGCAGCTTGCGCACGGCGCGGCCTGTGAACTGTACCTATTCCCCGGTCGTGGGTTTGGCGAGAGCATGTTACGAAGTCGGCTGTTGGGAGCCGTCCCGCCGTACATGGGATGAGTTGGAGTCATGTCGGAGTTCTCCCGCAGCGGCCGCAGGCGGCCGGACCACGTGTCATCATCCTGGATCCGCCGGATCGCCGCCGTTCGCCGCGGCGCTTTGTTGGGGGCCTCGGCGCTGGCCCTGACGGCGTGCGCCGTCGGACCGCATTTCACCCGGCCGATTGCCCCGATGGCGAGCGCCTATACGGCCCTGGAACGACAATCCGGCGTGCTTACCGGCCACGGCGAGCGCACGCAGCGGCTGATCATCGACGGGGCGATCCCGGCGCAATGGTGGGAGCTGTTTCATTCCGCGCCGCTCGAGCGCGTGCTGTGCCGAGCGATCGCGGACAATCCGACTCTCGCCGCCGCGCACGCGACGCTTGCTCAGGCGCAGCAGGTCTTGCTGGCTGCCCGCGGCGCGTACTACCCGCAGTTGGACTTCGGCGCGACGCTCGAGCGCCAGCAAGGCCCGGCGTTTGCGCTGGGGCTGCTCGGGATCCTGCCGGGTAAACATCGACTGCCGACTTTCGACTTGTACGCCTTGGGCCCGACCGTCAGCTACGCGCCCGAGGTCTTCGGCCTGACCCGGCGCGAGGTGCAAGCGCGGCGGGCCGGCGCCGAGTTCGAGCGCGACCAACTCGCGGCGGCATACCTCGCGATCACGGGCAACGCGGTCGAGCAGGCGTTGACTCTGGCCGAGCTGCGCGTGGAAATCGACGCGATCAGGGGAATCATCGGGGATGACGAGCGCAACCTGAGGCTCGTACGGTGGAAATTCAGCGTCGGGCGGGCGCCGCGCACCGATGTGCTCACCGCACTGACACGGCTCGACACCGATGAGGCACGCCTGCCTCCGTTGCGCCAGGCGCAGGTGATCGCCGCCGATGCGTTGGCGATACTGGCCGGTGAGATTCCGGGGCAGTGGGCGCCGCCTGAATTCACTCTGGCAGACTTCCATCTGCCCGGGAGGCTCCCGCTCAGCCTCCCCTCGCGGCTGGTCCGGCAGCGTCCGGACATCCTGGCCGCCGAAGAGCAGGTACACCTGCGCAGCGCCGAGGTGGGTATCGCGACGGCGCGCATGTATCCGCGCCTGGAACTGTCGGCGTCGATCGCCACGGCCGCACTGACCCCAGAGGCGCTCTTTGGCGGTTCGAGCGGCGTGTGGGCGCTGATGGCCGGCCTCACCGCACCTGTCTTTCATGGCGGCGCGCTGCGAGCCGAGCGGCGCGCCTCGCTCGAGGCGCTCAAAGCATCCCTCGCCCTGTATCGACAGACGGTGCTCACCGCGTTCGGTCAGGTCACCGATACGCTGCACGCGCTCGGCAACGATGCCGCGCTCGCGGCTGCCGAGCGGCGCACGCTCGCGGTCGCCCGAACATCGGTTCGGCTGCAGCGGGCAAGCTATGCCGCGGGGCGCGGCAACGTACTGCAGCTCCTCGACGCCGAACGCAGTTACCAGCAAGCCCGGCTCGGCTTCGCCGCGGCCAGGGCGCGCCGCTATATCGACAGCGCGCGGCTGCTGGTCGCGCTGGGCGGCGGCTGGTGGAACAGCGCGGCAATGGACTCTCGAGCCTCCGCCGCGCACTCCGGCACGGGCAAACGCCGCCAGGGTGAGCCGCCCCGATGAAGCCCAATCGTCGCTACCTCGTACTGACCACCGTGGCTTGCCTGGGTCTGGCCGCAGTCCTGCTGTACGGGTGGCTGCGCCCCAGGCCGGCGGGGAATGTCCTGACGCTTTACGGCAATGTGGACATCTGGGAGGTGCGGCCGGCATTCAACGACAATGGGCCGATCGCGCGGATGCTGGTCGTGGAGGGCGACCGGGTGCGAAAGGGCGAGCTCATCGCGCAGATGGACGATTCGCGGTATGCGGCGCGCCTCGCGGCCGCGACCCATGCGGCCGCGAATCTTCGGGCCGTCCTTCTGCGGTTGACCCATGGCTCACGGCCACAGCAGATCGCACAGGCAAGAGCGACGATGGAGGGATTGCGCGCGATCTATCGCAATGCTCAGAGCAACTACGCGCGGACCCTTATGCTCATTCCTCAAGGCATCGCCTCCATCCAGGATCGCGACGATGCGCGCGCGCAGGTGCGCGCCGCCCGCGCCAACTATCGGGCGGCGCTGCAAACCTACTCGCTGGCTGTTGAGGGACCAAGGCGCGAGGATATTATCGCGGCGCGCAACGCCTATGCCGCTGCGGTCGCCACCGCGCAGCTCGCCGCGCGGGAGCTGGCGGACACTCGGCTGCGCGCACCGGCGAAGGGCGTGGTGGAGGAGCGCATTCTCGAGCCGGGCGACATGGCCTCGCCGGGCACGCCCGTCTACACCATTGCGCTCACTTCGCCGCTGTGGGTGCGCGCCTACGTACCCGAGAGGGATCTCGGCAGGATTGCGCCGGGCATGCCGGCACAGATCATGACGGACAGCTTTCCGGGACGGCGTTATACCGGTTGGGTCGGCTACATCTCCCCGACGGCGGAATTCACGCCGAGGACGGTCGAGACGCCGCAGATGCGCACGCAGCTTGTGTATCAGGTGCGTATCTACGCGTGCGGCTCCCCCGGGGGGCTCCGCCTGGGAATGCCCGCGACGGTGCTCATCGATCTGTCGCGTCACGCCGCCGCAGTCGGCGGCGGCGGTCGCGGCTCGGCGCGATCGTGCGGAGGACGGCATGTCATCCGAGAGTGAGCCGCCGCCGGCGCTTCGACTCGAGAACGTCTCACATACCTTCACCGCGGGCGGGCGGGCGCTGCGGGCCCTCGAGGATATCTCGACCCGCAGCGCGCGCGGCGCAGTGACCGGCGTGATCGGCCCCGACGGTGCGGGAAAGACCACGTTGCTGCGCTTGGTGGCCGGACTTCTGCGCCTGCAGCGCGGTCGTCTCGAAGTGTTCGGCGTCGACGTCGCACGGGATCCGGACGGAGTGCGCAGGCGCATCGGCTACATGCCGCAGCGCTTCGGTCTCTACGAGGATCTCACCGTTCGCGAGAACCTGGATCTCTATGGGAAGTTGCAGAATGTCGCGCCGGCCGAGCGCGACGCGCGCGACCGCGAGCTGTTGCACATGACCGGCCTCGGGCCGTTCATGAATCGGCTGGCGGGACGGCTCTCGGGCGGCATGAAGCAGAAACTTGGCCTGGCCTGCACCCTCGTGCGCGTGCCGATGCTGCTGCTGCTCGATGAGCCCACGGTCGGGGTCGATCCGGTGTCCCGGCGGGAGCTTTGGGAAATCCTCGCGCACCTGGTTCACGCCGAGCGCTTGACCGTGATCCTGAGCACGGCCTACCTCGATGAAGCCGAGCGGTGTCAGCGCGTGCTCCTGTTGCACCAGGGACGGCTCGTGGGTGCCGCCGATCCGGCCAGTTTCACCGCCGCGGCATACGGGCGAAGCTTCCATGTGTCGGTCTCCGGGCTCGGCAAGCGCCAGCTGCAGGAGCGGATCGCCCGTGTCCCCGGTGTGATCGATGCCACCATTCAGGGTGCGTTTGTGCGGGTGGTGACCGAGTCCGGCGTGCAGCTGACGAGTGTGGCGCTGCCGCCGAAGTCTGGACCGCTGCACATCCTTTCGGTTCCGCCGCGGTTCGAGGACAGTTTCGTGACACTGCTGAAATCGATCCGTGCATCGTCGGGCTCGCGGCCGCCGGTCCAACCCCGCGGCGGAGCGGAACGGGCGATGCGCAGCGCGGGCGCGACGACGGCCCGCGCAACTCGTGCCTCGGGCCAGGATGCGGTCATCATCGCCGAGGAGCTCACGCGCCGGTTCGGAAACTTCGTGGCGGTGGATGGCGTTTCATTCACGGTACGCCGTGGCGAGATCTTCGGACTGCTCGGTGCAAACGGCGCCGGCAAGTCGACCACGTTCCGGATGCTCTGTGGGTTGTTGCCGGCTTCCGCGGGCACACTGCGCGTGGCGGGCTTCGATTTGCGGCGCGCGGCAGCCTCCGCCCGCGGGCGCATCGGCTACATGGCGCAGAAATTCTCCCTTTACGGTGATCTGTCGGTCCTGGAAAACCTGCGCTTCTTCGCCAGCGCTTATCGTCTCGAGGGTCCGCGCCGCCGCGCCCGAATCTCCTGGGCGATCGAGGAGTTCGAGCTCGCGCCGCGCGCGCAGGACGTCAGCCGTGAGCTGCCGCTCGGGTTCAAGCAACGTCTGGGGCTCGCCTGTGCCTTGATGCACGAGCCCGATATCCTGTTTCTCGATGAGCCGACCTCGGGCATCGATCCGCTCGCGCGGCGTGAATTCTGGTGGCGGATCAACGCGCTCGCCGAGTCGGGCGTCACGGTGCTGGTGACCACGCATTTCATGGAGGAAGCCGAATACTGCGATCGGCTCGCGATCCTGGCGCAGGGCAGGGTGCTTGCTAGGGGTGATCCGGAGAGCATCAAAGACCGCGCCCGGAGCGCGGCGCGGCCCGAGCCGACCCTGGAAGATGCCTTCATCGCCTTGCTCCAGGCGGTGCCCCAGCCGAGCGCCGCATGAGCGCCTCGCTCGAGAGGCTTGCCGGACTGTTGCGCAAGGAGGCGCTACAGATCATGCGTGACCCGTCCGCACTCGCGATCGCGTTCCTCCTGCCAGCGATGCTGCTGGTACTGTTCGGATACGGCGTCACGCTCGATCCGCACAACGTTCCTCTGGCGGTCGTGGTCGAGCGGCCGGATGCGCTCACGGAGAGCTTCGTCGCGCAATTGCGCGGCACGTCCTATTTCACTCCGGAGTCTTTCCTGAGCATCCAGGCCGCCGATCGCGCTTTGCACTCCCGTCAGGTGAGCGGCATCGTTTGGCTGCGCGAGAACTTCACGCGGCGGGTGCTCTCATCCGGTGGTGCTCCGATTGGCGTGTTCGTCAACGGTGTCGACGCGAATACCGCTCGACTCATCGAGGGTTATCTCCAGCAGGTCTGGGCGAAGTGGCTGGTGGCGCGCGGTCGGTCGCTGGGATCGGCTCGAGGGCTGCCGATCGAGGTTGAGCCGCGGGTGCGCTTCAACCCGGCGGTCAGCAGTCGGGATTACCTGGTTCCGGGGCTGATCGCGCTCGTCATGACGCTCACCGGGGCGCTGCTGACCTCGCTGGTCATTGCTCGAGAGTGGGAACGCGGCACGCTCGAGGCGCTGATGGCCACGCGGGCGACAATCCAGGAGATTCTGCTCGCCAAGCTCGTGCCGAATTTCGTGTTGGGCATGGGCGGCATGCTGGCGACACTGGTACTGGCCGTGACCTTGTTCGGAGTCCCGTTTCGCGGCTCGCTCCTGGTGCTGACCGGGGCATCCGCACTGTTCCTGCTGGCTGCCCTGGGCATGGGCCTGCTCATCTCGAGCGTCGCCCGAAATCAGTTCGTCGCCGGTCAGATCGCCGTGATCGCGACGTTCCTGCCCGCGTTCATCCTCTCGGGGTTCGTATTCGACATCGGCAGCATGCCGTGGGGAATCCGCTTGCTCACGCACATCGTCGCCGCGCGCTACTTCGTGGCGATCCTGCAGAGCGAGTTTCTCGCCGGCAACCTCTGGTCGGTGATCGCCCCGAACGCGGTGGCGCTGTGCGTCATGGCGGTGGTATTCCTGGGCGCGGCCAGGCTGCGCGCGCGCAAGCGCCTGGATTGACACGTATGTGGCGGGCCATCATTGCGCTCATCGTGAAAGAGCTGCTGGCGGTCCTGAAAGACCCCAGGAGCCGGTTGGTTCTGGTCGTTCCGCCGCTCGTTCAACTGATCGTGTTCGGCTACGCCGCGACCTTCGATCTCAATCGGGTCCCCATCGCCGTCTACAACCAGGATGGAAGCGCTGCCTCGCGCGAGCTGGTGGCGCGATTCCTCGGGGCGCACGTGTTCCGGGGGCTCGCCTCGCTCAAGAGCGCGCGCCGGATCACACCGCTGATCGATGCGCGCGAAGTGGGGCTCGTGCTTGCGATCGACCGCCACTTCACCGGCGATCTCCTGACGCATCGGCCCGCGCCGGTGCAGCTCATCGTCGATGGCCGGGACTCGAACACCGCGCTCATCATATTGGGTTACGCGAACTCGATCATCACGGGTTTCAGCCTGGACTGGCAGCGAGCCCATGGGGGAGGAGCGGTCCCGGCGGTGCTGGATGTGCGCACCCGCTACAATCCGCAGCTGAGTTCCCGTTGGTTCATCGTGCCCGGTATCGTCGCTCTGCTCACTCAGGTGGTGACGCTGCTGGTGGTGGGCCTTTCGGTCGCGCGCGAGCGCGAACTCGGAACATTCGATCAATTGCTCGTGACGCCGTTCCGGCAGGTCGAGATCCTGCTCGGGAAGGGCATTCCGGGCCTGCTGATTGGCACGATCGAGGCCTCGGCGACGATTCTGGTCGCGGTTCTGTGGTTCCACGTGCCCGTGCGCGGCAGCCTGGTTGCGCTGTATCTCGGTATTCTGCTGTTCGTCGCCGCGGTGATCGGCATCGGGTTGATGATTTCCTCGATCGCCGTCACGCAGCAGCAGGCGCTGCTCGGAGCGTTCCTGTTCATGGTGCCGTCCATCGTGCTCTCGGGATTTGCGACCCCGATCGCGAACATGCCGCCGATCATTCAGGCTCTCACCTGGCTCAATCCGATGAGGCACATTCTCGTCATCGTGCGCGGTGTGTTCCTGCAGGGTGCGACAACCGGCGCGTTCCTGCCTGAATACGCCGTGATGGCTGCCCTCGCCGGCAGCAGCCTGATGGCGGCCGGTTGGCTCTTTCGCCGGCGGATTTACTGACGGTCGAACGGGCCATGGGCGCGGCGGGATCGTCCATGGATCGGGCGACGGCGCAGCTCGCTCGATGCGGTGTTTTTCAGCGGGCTTGAGACCGATACCGATGAGCCTGGTGGCAACACGTGCGTGCGTGCGCTCATGCGGCCGTCGCGGGGCTGCTCGTCATGACCTCGGGAAGCGGGCCTGGAGCGTCACAGGCGGTGCCAGTAGGCGTTCTCGATGGCGGGAATCTCGCCGATCTTGGCGGCAATCAGGGACAAACGGCATTCCGCAAGGCCGGCGACATCCACGCGAATGTGCAGCGTCTCGTCCGATCCGAATTCCGCCAGAACGCGGCGAGGCACGACGTTCAGCGTCTGGAAAAAGCTCACGACGCGGGTGAGCGCGCCCGGATCACAATCCGCCCGGACGCGCAGGCACAGCAGCTGGGTGACCTCTTCAATCGCTTCTTCTGTGACCATGGAAACTCGCCCTCATCTCAATCCGAGCTGAACCAAACACGTGACAACCCCGGCTTTCGGCGAAAGCCGGGCATCTAATGAGCTCGATTGAATGGAGGCGGATGTCCATGGTGCCGACGGCGGGATTATGCGTTCTACGATGCCAAAAGTCACGCCGTGTCCCGAGTCGGCGCTGGAGCGGATGTCGGGAAAAAGTCGGGCAGGGACCTCACGCCGGCACCGCGCGAGCCGGCGCCTGCGCTCCTCGCTCAGGTGCCGCAGCCCGCCGCCAAGGGCCGCGAATCGCCGGCACCTGAGTGCCGAGTGATCGGCGCGGGTGGCTGGGCCGCATGCGCGGGGAAGCGCGGCGCGTGCCCGATGACCATGACCGGCGGGCCATCGGAGATCAAATGGAAGCCTCCGTCGTCCGGATGCGGCGCGATCGCCCAATCGTAGAGCGTACGGGCATCCTCCAGAGCGGGGTCGCGGGGCCGGCCGTAATACTCATTCTGCATCTGCTCGTCGTACAGACCGATGCAACCGTGCGAGGCGGCATACCCGGGCAGGTCGCGGCCGTGGATCCAGTCGCTGATCCCAGTCCGAGCGGTGAAAAATCTCAGCGCATAATGCATCGGGTACGGTGTGTGGGTCCCCTCCAGGTCGTAGAGCGAGGAGCTGTGCAGCCGGTCGTAGGCGCTCACCTTGAACAGACCGACCGGTGTGGGATGGGCGCCACCGCCCGAGGTGATGGGAAAGGACATGACCCGCTTGCCGTATGCGTACGCACCCAGGAACTGCTCCGTGAGATCGACGAGGATGAATTTCGCAGCGGTGGCCGCGGGGGCATAGCGCGCCGGCATGGGTGTGAACTCGGCCACCTGCTGCAGATGCAGCGGAACCTTGATCCGCACCCCGGGGTAGATGTGACGCCGATCAATGCGGTTGAAGCGCAGGACATCCCGCCAATGCGACCGGAAAAGCCCGCGGACAGTGTCCCGGCGAGCGATCCGATGGCAGGTCCAGAGGATGCGGGCATCACTTGGATAATGGATCTCGCACGTATTCGGCACTGGCTGCGCCAATGCCGCGTGCGCCAAGGCGAGCGCCAGGCTCGCGGCCGGCCAATGGGCACGATGCCCGCGCGGTCTGACCATCACTGTATGCTCCTGATGACTTGTGGAAATCCATGCTCGGTGCCGCAGAGGATGGGACGGATGAGACTGCGACCGATCGCGCATCCGGGCGGGCCGCGCGGAACTGATCAAAGACACCGGTCAGGGCTGCTGCCGAAAATGCAGGGCGCCGAGCGGAGGTGGCGCGCGACGGACACTGGTCTTGGCGTGCGGGCGCTGAACAGGTCCGGCTGAACGAATGAAAAATCGCGGGCGGTTCACAGCAGTCGGAATCGTACGGAGAGCTCTCCAAGCATCATGCCTCGCGGGTGGCGTCACCCCCGGGGTCGCGCTTGCCTCGGGGATGCAGGTCCGGGCTCTGCGAACACCTCGCGCATTCTCGAGCGGCGGGTCAGCCGAGGGGATCGGGAGATCTACCT
Organism: Pseudomonadota bacterium; assembly: GCA_021843755.1. Taxonomy (GTDB): domain Bacteria; phylum Pseudomonadota; class Gammaproteobacteria; order Steroidobacterales; family Steroidobacteraceae; genus 13-2-20CM-66-19. The sequence goes on along the minus strand of JAKBWB010000064.1, from coordinate 21,877 downwards.
AATCGGTCCAGCCCCGCCCCGGTCGTCCCCGCAGGTCCCGCCCGCCTTCGTACCCCGGACCGCGATGAGGCATCGCTCGGCTGCGGGGGGCGAGCGGCCTGGGTTGCCACTACGCAAAACTACCGATATCGGGGATGTCGCCAATGAACGTATTGTGACCTTTTTTGCGTGAACAGCGCGCCGATGCATTCTCCAGAAGACGTGAAACTGGTAGGTATGAGCCTGGGAGGCGCCGGCGCCGCATTCCTCGTCGATGAGTCGGGAACCATCCGGTTCGCCACCGCGCAAGCCTGTCACATGCTCGGGTACCTGCCGGGGGAGCTCGAGGGCCGAAGTGTCGAGTCGCTGGTGCCGAAGCGGCTTCGTCTGGCACATATCGGTCATCGCCTGCGCTTTACCGATGACCAACGGACACGGCCGATGGGCGCGGGGCTTGAGCTGTTCGCGCTGCGCAAGGATGATGTGGAAATCCGAGTCGACATCAGCCTCACTTCGATCCAGCGTGGACTGGAGACGCTGACGATCGTAACGATGCGCTTGCGAGCCTCTCAGTCGGGAACCTCGCCCGCAGGTCAGCTCGACACCCCGTAAGCCTCGGCCGTGAGGACCGCGCCGGTGGCCGCCAGTTCCTGATGAACCGGTTCCTCAGAGCTGCGCGCCGGATGCGCGCTCATCACCGCAGCCGACGTCGATGGCCAGCAATTCCTCCAGCGCTTGCAGCACCGGTTCGACGTTGAGCGAGGCCAGTGTTCGGGCCGGCGTCGAGACGACTCGACCGATGGTGCCGTAAGGTCCCCAGTGCAGGCCACCGGCCCCCGCGAACATCGCGACCACCGGCTTGCGGAAAGCCGATGCAACGTGGGTCACAGCCGTGTCCGGCGTGAGAACGACGTCGCAGGTGGCGATGAGCGCCATCATCTGCCGCGCGCTGGTGGTTTCGTCCACCCGTACCGCGCAGGCCTGCCCAATGCGCCGCTTGGACTCCTCGTCGACAGGGGCGCCGAGGATCAGCACCTGCAAATCCGGAAATCTCTGGCGTACCCGTCGGACCGTCGCTATGTAGTGCTCTTGCGGCCAGCGGCGCCAAGGCGCCTCAGCCGAAACGTTTACCGCCAGCCTGCGTCGGCGCCCGAGGCTACCGAGCGCCGGGTTGCGGCCTTCCCCGATTCTCCAGAAGGTCTCCGCTGCGGAAAGTTCAGCGGGCAACAGATAGATTCTCGGCGGCCATCGTCCCCAGCCGGTTCCCGACGGATCGCACGCTGCGTCGTTTTGTCCGGGTGGGCTACCGCGCTGCGCAGTGTTTCCCTCCGATGGCGGGCTGCCCAGAGGATCGATGCCGAAGGGACGCAGCAGAGCTGCGCTGTGGTCCACGTAGTGCATCGCACCGGCTACCCGCGGCACGGACAGCGTGAGCGCAAAATCATTGCCTCGGCCTCCCACCCCGATCCTATGCCTTGCGCCGCTCGCCCACATGATGAGTACCGAGGTGAGGGAAGGGCCGGTGACCATCGCATCCAGCACGGCGTCGTACTGCTGCCGCCTCGCGTGCACAAGGGCAGCCAAGAACGTCCACGGGCGCGCCTTCTGGACGCGGTAGACCCTTCCTACGTCGGGGTTGCCATCCAGAACGGACGCATTGCGCGCCGATGCCAGCACATCTATGGTAACCGTCGGTTGCGCTCGCTTGATGGCATGGAGTATGCCGGTTACGAGCACCATGTCTCCGATGTGATCGTAGCGCAGATAGAGGATGCGGTGCGGACGTACGTGCCATTGCGGAACCGCCTGTGTGGGCGGGGTGCGGATGAGCCGCTTCAGTGCCGCAATCACCAGGAGCTTCAGTCGTCGCTCCAGGGGGCGAAACCTGTCCTGCCAGCGATTCCTCACGCGAAGGCCCTGGCGGCGATGCGATCCGCCCAGGTCACACAGAAACGAATCCCGGCTCGTCGCGCGCGCGGACATGCGCCTGCGCGTCGTGGAGCTGGCGGCCACGACGGCGGGCACAAGGATTGCGCGATCGCAGCGGCTGACACATGTTCCCTCTGGTCGACTGCCTTCGCTAGATCATCACGATGCACCGAGGTGACAACGCCCGCGGATCGGACATCGTACACGCAGGCAGCCGAATACATCATACCGTCAGTCCGGGACAGCCAAGTCGCCACTACCGCTGGCCGGCGTGCGAGTGGCCTTCGCCTTGCGCCACCCGCAGACACTTTCATTCTATCATAGACTTTCTCTCGCAAAGTAAAGCAGGCGGCGCGTGTGCGCGCGGGAAAGCAGCTGTCCTTGAACTGCAAAGCCGTCACGCGCCGTGCCGCGACGCGGCTCAGAGCGGCGGCGGGACGGGGATTCGGGCTTGGGTTCAGCCAGAGCGCGTCCGGGCCGCCCGTTGGAGCGCGATCGCGCAGATTACGCTTCCGTCGTACGGTTGCGCAGGGTGCCGACCCACAGGAACAGGAACGGAAGCAGATACATCAGCACATTGCCGAGGACATTGCCGCGGACGCCCGTACCGGCCGTCGAATAAGGTCCTCCGAATGCCTCGGCGGTGCACCACACTCCCAAGGAATACGCCATGCCGAACAGAATGACCCAGCGTAGCCATTTGCTGCCGATCTGGTTGGCACCGAGCAAGCCGATGGCGATCACGGTTTCGGACAGGCCCACGACGATCGCGATCAGTACGGGTCCGACCGCGTGGATGATTTCGGCGACGAAACCGAGCCAGGCGGCGACCCAGGCGGGTTGACCGGCGATCACCCCGGTAATCTGGCTGGTGAAGTGAAACATGAACGCCGGCAACCATTTGAGGGCGGCGTCGAACAGCCACAGCAAGCCGAACCAGAGTCGCGCCGCTTCCCACAGGCGCCCTCGGGCCTCGGGCACGCCGCGCGTGGCGCTCTTCAGATCCGGTGCAACGGACAGCACGAAAAGGAAGGTGATCGCATAGTCGACAAGAACGCCCGGGTCGGTTTGTCCGCCGCTGTATGGAAATCCGAAGCCATTGAAGAACACCCAGCACAGCAGGCAGTAGACGATGCCGACGCGTGCCGCCAGAGCGACCTTCCTGCCGCTCAACAGTGAAATGCCGAGCAGGATGGCAATCACGACCATGATGCCCGCGATGACTTGCGGACCAACGGCCTGCGCGGTGCGCACCGCAGCCACCAGCAGCGGCCGGATCCCCTCCGGGACCGTCGCGGCGGGCTTGGCGAGCGCGTGGATGAAATTGGCCTTGGCGGCCGGCGCGAACAGCCACGCCATTGCCTGGAAAGCCGCGTTGATCAGCCAGACCACCCCGAAAATCCGCACCAGCGTGCGCAGTGCCGGGTCCTGTGCGGAGTCAAATTTGGGCGCCAATTGCATGCTCAGCTCCATGGGTTTGAGAGTGGGGGTGTCTGGCCATCGGAGCAAACCGGGAGGCCCGGACGTCGTGCCAGTATACCGATACTTCGGGAACGCTTGACCAGTCGTCGGACGGTGCGGCGGGAGCGGCGCGCGGCCGGCAGCGGGATCACGGACGTGCCCGCGATGTGGCAGGTGATGAGTATGGAAGAGGAGCCTCGCCGTTCACGGGAATCGCAAGACCTCGCAACTCTGACCAAGACGCGCATGGCAATGCCCTTCGGATGTCGGGTGGACGCTCCACGGTCACCGGCATATCGTTGCCAGCCCGGCGGGCCGGCGCCCCAAACACCTGCGGGCAGACCCCGGCAAGGCACAGACAACTCGTCGAGCTCCGGGTTCCCAGGATGCCAAGTTGCGAAGCACTCTGTCCGGCCCGCTTACCGTGCCGGCGCGCGCAATCCCAATTTCCGGTACAGCATGGCTCTAAAGCGCATGATGCGTGCGGCATTTCGGCCGAAGTCACTTTCCCCGATGCGGGACTCGGACCTGACGTCCAGCCGGCTGCCGTCAGCCTCCGATTCGATCCGGATCACGACATCATCGGTGAATCCGAACCAGAACGTCGTGCTGCTCGCCTCGATGATCCCGAGATGGGGGTGCTCCGAATCGAGCTTCCAGCCCATGCCCTTGACGGTGCGCAGCGCGGCCGTGAACACCTCGCTCGCGGGCAGCTTGAAGAACATCGGCCGGATGTACGGATATGCCTTCTTCTGAAGAGCCGCAAGCTTCGGTCCGCCATAAACCGTGGAATTGGTCGCGTGGGCGGCGGCTCGCAGCGCCACGACATCCGGCAGGAATTGCGGCGGGTTCCGGGTATCGGTCGTAATGTCGTTGATCGGCGGAACCGATTCGCCCTTCTTCAGCCACATGTATGGCACGCCCCAGGCGATTCCGCCCAACACGATCACCAGAGCGGGCGCGATGAATCGCCGGGCGCCGCGATGGACGACCCAGACCACGGGCAGCAGTACCAGACCGAGCAGTGCGGTCACGAGTCCAGCGTACGCGCCATAGGTAATTGAGCGGAACGCCCCGCCGAGGCTCAGTACCCGGATGTGGAACAGGGGGCCCGGCAGCAGCACGGCGAGAAACGCCAGAACAGCCGCAGCCAGTACGACGTAGAGTGTCCAGAGCACGAGCTGCTCAATCACCGAGCGCGGAGCGCGTCTGGTGTGACCCGCCTCGGTCTCAGTCTTAGTCTGTTGCATAAGCTGAACTCGCTGGCAGTTGTTGGGCTGATTTCCCCGGAGCTGGACGCTGTTTTGGATTAGTCGCTCGAACGTAGGATTGAACAATATGAGCCACGTTGAGCCGCTGTGTCAAGGGTGTTCGCCGGCGCGTCGGACATCGGCATCACATGTCTCGGTCGAGCCGCGAATGCGTTTGCATCTGCAGTGAGTGCCCTGCAGCCCGGTTGCGATCCGGATCTCCATCACTTCGGCCCGGGGGGGACCCGGCGCGCCCCTACGAGCGTTGGGTGTCTGGTGCGAGCGTGTGGAGTTGAACGACTGCACGAGACTTCCGGCTCAACCGGCCAACACTCGGGCTGTTTGCGGGATCGCATCGCTTCCGCCCGCCACGGCACGATTTCGTCGCCGCGCCATCCGAGGGTTGCCACTGTCGTGGTGTCAGGCGGTGCGGCGGCGTACAATCGCATTGCGATACTCGGCGATACTCGAATCCGAAGGTGGCGCAGCGGCGACTGGAATTGCGCAACGACGCGAATCCCGGCGCGCCGCTTCGAGGGTGTCCGCAAGTGCGTGCGGGCAGTGCGCATGTGCTGGACGCGGTCGGGTCGTCGCGCGATCGCGGTCCGGTTCGCTGCGGGCCGATCACTGGATGGAGTCTGCCATGGCACGCTGCGCACAACAGCTCGACGTCAGAATCAAGCGCGCCTATCTGCCGCCCTCGCGTCGCGATGGCGCCCGGATCCTGGTGGACCGCATCTGGCCGCGGGGATTGCGCAAGAGCGACGCGGCAATCGAGCGGTGGATCAGGGATGTCGCGCCGAGTACCGCGCTGCGTCGCTGGTACGGCCACGACCCCGCCCGTTGGGAGATGTTCCAGAACCGCTACCGTGCGGAACTCGAGGAGAAGGCTGCGATCCTCGCTGAGTTGCGCAAGATCGCCGGTGGGCGTCCGCTCACGCTCATCTACTCGGCGCGTGACGAGCAGCACAACCAGGCAGTGGTGCTCAGAGACGTGCTCCTGCGCTGATCATCCGGCGGACCACGAGGACTGCCGCACGCGGGGCAGTGTCGGGGACCCGCCCGTTGCTATCGACAGTCAGCTTGCTTTCTGAGGGGTGCGGTGCGGTCATGCTCGATCTTGGCCGCATGTGCGCGGACCTGCAGGAGGTCGCGCCTGGTGACCACACCGAGCAGCGTGCCCGTGGCGCGGTCAACGATCGGCGCGCAACCGACATCGGGTGCGCTCATGCGATCGGCGAGCCGGCAGACTCGCTCGTCCGGGTAGCCAACGAGCAGTTCGCGGACCGCAATACGCTCACCCAAGGTCTGCGCGCCACAGGAAGTCTCCCGTGACCAGCCCAGGGCGTCGATACGCGCCACCATGCCACGCAAATGTCCGGCATCGTCGACCACCGGGTAGCTCCGGTGTCGGACGACCCCGGGGGTGGTGGCGAAAAACGCGAGCGTATCCTGCGGCGACAGGCTTGCGGGCAAGCTATGCACCGGGTGCGCCATGACCTCGCACACGCGCATCACCTCGAACGGATCGACAGTGTATTCGTACGTCAGATGGCGTCCGCGGCGAGCGAGGCGTTCGGTCAGGATGGATCGGCGCATGAGCATTACCGTGACCGCGAACGATGCGGCGCATGCGATGGCCACTGCCGGCATCACGCGCAGGTCGCCGGTCAACTCGACAGCGAACAGGGTCGCGGTCAGTGGACAGCGCAGCGTGCCGCCGAGAACCGCGGCCATCGCTATCAGTGCCCAGAAGCCGCCGTTTCCGCAAGGCAGGACGTGCGCCTCGATGGCGCCGGCGGCCCCACCCATCAGCAGAAGCGGCGCCAATGTGCCGCCCGCGGTGCCGGAGGACAGCGATGCAAGCCAGATGATCGATTTGACGAACAGGAGCGCAATCGCGGCGTGCATGAGCACCGAACCATTGATCAACGCATGTATCGTGTCGTAGCCGATGCCGAGCGCCGCCGGATCGATCAGGCCGCCGAGTCCCACGACGATGCCGCCGAGCGCGGGCCACCACATCCAATGGATGGGGAGCTTTTCGTAGAGTTCCTCGAACCCATAGAGCGCGGCGGTGGTGAGCGCAGATTGAAATCCAGCGATCACCCCGACGCCCGCGCAGAGCGCCAGGCTCCACCAGGGCATGGAAGGCAAGCCGGCGTGCGGAAACAGCGGCCAAGGACCGACCAGCCACGGACGCCACGCGATGGCCACGATGACGGAGACGGTCACGGGCACGAAGCTGCGCGGCTTCCACTCGAAGAGCATCACCTCGATCGCAAGCAGTACCGCTGCCAGTGGTGTCCCGAAGATTCCCGTCATGCCCGCCGCGGCGCCTGCTGCGAGCAGCGTCTTACGTTCCGCGGCGCTGAGGCGGAAGCACTGTGCGAACAAGGATCCCAGGGCGCCGCCCGTCATGATGATCGGGCCCTCGGCGCCGAATGGACCGCCGGTGCCGATCGCGATCGCAGAGGACAGCGGCTTCCAGAATGCCACCTTGGGCTCGATGCGGCTGGTGCCGGTGAGAATGGAGTCGAGCGCCTCGGGAATGCCGTGCCCACGGATTTTCCTCGAGCCGTAGCGCGCGATGAGACCGACGATGATGCCGCCGGCAACCGGAATGAAGACCGAGCCGGGCCCGAGGCGCGCATGGGTCAAGTACGTCGTGGTCGTCGAAATGACGTGAAAATAGGCCAAATTCGTGCACAGGGCGATCAGCTTCACGAGCGCCCAGGCGGCCATCGCCCCGAACGTTCCCGTGACGAGCGCCATTGCACAGAGCATCAGCATGCGCCGGTCCGCGGTAAAGTCGCGCAGCGTGTCGCGCACCTCGCCGGTGGGGACGGAAGTATTCATGCGGTTTCGATTGAAAGTGGACGGGGGGCGAGGAAAACGAGCCTTTAATATCGTAGTACGATATTATTACCCGAGGAGACATCCATGTCCACCGTTGCCAAAAACAAGCGCCCGAGGACCGCGCAGAGGTCTCCGCTCACGCCTCACGACTACGAGGTGCTCGCGGAATTCCGCTACGTGCTGATGAAATTCCTGGCATTCAGCGAACACGCGGCGCAACAGGCCGGGCTCGCGCCCCGTCAGCATCAGGCGCTGCTCGCGATCAAGGGCTACCCGGGCGGGGCAGAGGTGACGATCGGGGATCTCGCCGGGCGCTTGGGCATCCGCCATCACAGCGCGGTGGGGTTGGTCGATCGATTGGCGAATGCGGGCTATCTGGCTCGCCGCGAGGACGAGAGCGACAGGCGCCGGATCCTTCTATCTCTGACGGCCGCGGGCGAGCAGGCACTGGCGGGTCTTTCGGTCGCGCACAGACAGGAGCTGCGGCGCGTTGCTCCGCTGCTGAACTCGCTGCTGACCCGGTTGGGTCCACCAGAACCATGATGCGGATTGCCGCGGCCCGGTGCCCCACCGCGGACTGGCGGGTGAGCGATCACGGATCACCGGAATGGGTGTGGTGTAGTTTTGCGCCTCCGCCGCGCGAGTCTGGCGTGAGTCGGGCCGCATTGCCAGGTGTGCGGTCCACCGAGCTCAAATCTCTTACCGACCTCTTGAGGCGAAAACTCGGCGCATCGTCATCGGCACAGTCCCGCATCGGCACCGGGCGTGCCGCGTTGGCACAGCCGGCATCACGCGCCGGAGGCGGGTTTGCCCACCGACGCCTAGGCATAGGCGTCGGCCAGCGCCGCAGGACAACGGGGAGTCCGCGCTGGGCTTAATGCGATAGGCGCGTTTGCCGCGGCTCGCGCGCCGGGGAAACGAAGGAGGGTACAATGTCCGGGTTCGCAAACGATCCGGAAGTCGGCGAATCTTTCCATTATGAAAATACTGGTCGTCGAAGATGAACGGAAAACCGCCGCCTATCTCAAGCGCGGCTTGGAGGAGAACGGATTCGTTGTCGATATTGCGGAAAGTGGCGAAGACGGCTGTCACCTGGCCGAAACACGACGCTACGACCTCATCATCCTCGATGTTCTGCTGCCGGGGCGAGACGGGTGGACAGTGATAGGGGACCTGCGCCGCGGAGGCATCGAGGCGCCCGTCTTGTTTCTCACTGCACGCGATGCCGTACGGGATCGGGTCAAGGGACTGGAGCTCGGGGCGGACGATTATCTCGTCAAGCCGTTTGCCTTCTCGGAGCTTCTGGCGCGAATGCGCTCGCTGCTTCGCCGCGGACCAACCCGGCAGTCGGCAGTGTTGCGGCTGGTGGACCTCGAAGTCGATCTCGGGCGCCACCGGGCGTGGCGGGCCGGTCTGGCACTGGATCTGACGCCGAAGGAATTCCAGCTGTTGTCCCTTCTGTTGCAGCGCAGCGGCGAGGTTCTCTCCCGCACGCTGATCGCTGAACAGGTCTGGGACATCAACTTCGAAAGCGATTCGAACGTTGTCGAAGTTCACGTGCGGCGACTCCGGGTGAAGGTCGACGATCCGTTCGATACGAAGCTCATTCATACGGTCCGTGGCGTCGGGTATGTTCTTGAAGCGCGCACCTGAGGACCGGGTGAGCATGCCGCGCCCGTGGCGCAAGTCCCCGTCGATCGCTTTGCGCATGACCGCATGGTATGTGCTGTCCGCCTTTGCGCTCATTCTCGTGGCGACGGGGCTGCTTTATCTGGTGCTGGTCAACGGCATGTACCGCGAGGACGTGAACGATCTCAAGGACATCCTCGGTAACGCGACGCTGTTGCTGCGCTCGTCGACGGGACAGTACGCTCCGCCTCCGACAATCGGCACGAGCCCCTCGCCGCGACAGCGGTCGGATATCTACGTGCGTGTCTTGGATTCGGACGGGCGGACGTTGATCGCGACCCCGGGGCTGTCCTCGCAACTGCCAGCGCCAACGAAGGCGCAGCTCGCGGCGATCGGCTCGCACGGCGGCAAGAGCCGTCAGGTCCTCTCGCGACAGGGCGAACCGTTCTTGACCCTCATTGCGCCCATCGGCGGAGCTCGGCCGAGATTCATGGAAGTCGCGATGGACCGTGCCCATGACGAGTTCCTGTTGGCTCGTTATCGCGAACGGCTCTGGTGGGTGCTCGGCGTGTCACTGGTGCTGTGCTCGCTGGTGGGTTATCTCATCGCCCGAGGTGGAATGCGTCCCATCGAGAGAATCAGTCGGACCGCCGAGCGCATCCGCGCCACGACGCTGCACGAGCGGATCTCGACGAGCGGCTTGCCGGAGGAGCTGCGCGGATTGGCGGAAACCTTCAACAGCATGCTCGATCGCCTCGAGCAATCGTTCACTCACATCTCGCAGTTCTCCGACGACGTTGCGCACGAGCTGCGTACGCCGATCAACAATCTGCGCGGGGAAATCGAGGTTGCCCTGGGAAAGGCGCGCTCGGCGGAGGAGTACCGCGATGTCCTCGGATCGTGCTTCGAGGAATGTACACGCATCGCGCGGCTGATCCGCACGCTCCTTTTTCTGGCGCGAGCGGATACCGCCGCGGATGCGCTGCGCCGCGAACCGCTCGATCTCGGTGAGGAACTGGAGAAGGTCGTGGCATTCTATGGGGCCGCGGCCGGCGAAAGCGGCGTCGAGCTTCGGGTCACGAGCGGCGCGGGCACGCGTGCCGAGCTCGACAGAACCCTCTTGCAGCAGGCCATTGGTAATCTGATATCGAATGCCGTCGCGCATACCCCGGCGGGCGGCTCCGTCGGCATCGGGGCGATCGCCAGGGGTCACGACATTGTGGTGACGGTAAAGGATACCGGCTGTGGCATAGCGCCGGCGCATCTGCCCCACGTCTTCGACCGGTTCTACCGCATAGAGCAGTCCCGTACCGGCTCAGAGCAGAACGCGGGCCTTGGCCTGGCGGTTGTGCAGAGCATCGTGACCCGTCATGGCGGATGGGTGGAGATTGAAAGCCGGCTCGGAGAGGGCACTGAAGTCAGGCTTATCCTGCCGCACTCGAGCGACGCCGTGTCGAGCCAGCTTACGAAATCGTAATCTGGACGTCAGCGGCGCGTCATGTGCCGGGGCGTAGGCTCTTGGCCACATGAAGGAGTTCTCAGGCAGGACGGTGAGGTGTCTGGTCGCGCTGCTCGTGCTGTCCGTGGCCGGCTGCGCGACCTATCGGGCACAGCCGATCCACCCCGAGCAGAGTGCGCGCGCCCTCGCGGCGCGGAGCCTGACCAATTCCCGACTCCGCAGATTCCTCGCCATCGAGGAGCATCGCAGCGGCCCGCCGCGGTGGAATCTCGAGGCACTGACTCTGGTGGCGATTTACGAACGCCCCGATATGCCGCTTGCAGTCGCGCAATTGGCCGAGGCGAAGGCGGGGCAGATCACTGCCGCGGAGCTGCCGAACCCGACGCTCTCGTTTCGGCCGGCCTATAACACGACAAGAATGGTTCCGTCGCCCTGGAAAGTCGGTCCGATCGTCAGCTTTCTGATTCGCGCGTTCGGCGTACGTCCGGCACTGATTGCCCGGGCAAGGGCACAGACCGAGGCGGCTCGGGAGTCGATTGCGAGCACGGCTTGGCGCTTGCGCGGTAAAGTCGGCTCGGCACTCATTACGCTGTGGTCGGCGCAGCGCTCGACCAGGCTTGCCAATAGCGCGCTTGCGGTGGCACGTCGATATCAGGCCGCGGTCGCGCAGCGCTACCGTGCGGGCATGGTCTCGGCGACAGATCTGACGGCCGCGGTTCTTGCGCGAGAGAAGGCCCTGCTCGAGGCTGCTGCGAGCGAGCGACGGCTGCGCCTGGCACGTATCGGGTTGGCAACGGCCGTCGGCCTGCCGGGTGCGGCACTGCGTGGCGTCTCGCTGGATCTGCGCGGGATCGCTCATCCCCGGGATCCTGGCAGGCTCGGGCCGCTCATTCGCGCGGCGCTCCTCAAGCGACCCGGGGTGCTCGCTGCGCTGGCGCACTACCGCGCAGCGGAGGCGACGCTCCGTCTGGCGGTCGCCCGGCAGTATCCCTCCATCGACATCGGGCCGGGCTATCGCTACGTTCAGGGTGACAACAAATTCATGCTCGCCGTCTCGCTTCCCCTGCCGATCCTCAATCAGAATCAGGGCCCGATTGCACAAGCCCGTGCGGCCCGCCGCGTTGCCGCGATGGAATTCCGCTCGACACAGGCTCGGGTGCTGGCCGAGATCGAGCGGGCGCAAACGGATTGGAGGGCAAGTGCAGCCGAGGCACGCAGCGCGCGGCAGGTCTGCGAGTCCGCCGGTGCCGTACTGGCTCGGCGTCGAGCGCAATTTGCGGCAGGCCAGATAAGCCGGCTGCGGTTGCTGGGCACCGAGGCGACATACATCGCGACAGAGCAGGGTGCGCTTGCCGCCTCGGTGCACAAGCGTGTCGCGCTCGGGGAGCTCGAGGCAGCGCTTCATCATCCCTTCCTGATCGCAACGGAACAGCGTTGATGCACAACAGAGTGATTCCACGCCTCGGTACCGCGTTGGTCGCTATCGTTATGCTCCCAACGGCGCTTGCGGCCGGACTCCGGCCCGTCCGGCTCGGTGCGCATGCATTGTCTGCAGGTCAGATTCGCACGACGGCGCTGCAACGACTCGAATCGGCGCGCGATGTAACCGCTTACGGGATCGTTCTCGGTCCTGAAAGGCTCGTGACGCTCGTATCCGAGGTTGTCGCGGCGCGCAGTGTCCTGGCGGCAGCACGGGCCAGAGCGGTGCTTGCTCGAGAAGAGGCGAGCCGCGCGGTACGCCTCTATCGCGCCCGCCGCAATATTTCTGAAGCGGCACTGCAGCGGGCTCAATCAGCGCTGGCGGTCGCGCAGTCGGCACAGGTATCGGCGGCAGCGACGCTCGGGCAGCTCAGGTCACGGCTGCTCGCCCGGTGGGGACCGGAACTCTCCAGGTCGGCCGGCGCCGCAATGGCGCCATTGTCCGCGCTCGAGTCCGGCAAGGACGTGCTCGTGGAGGTCAGTGTGCCGTTTGGCCGGATTGTGCGAAACCCACCGGAGGTTGCCTCGGCAACGACGCCGTCCGGAGACAACGTGCAACTGCATTTCATCAGCCGCGCGCCGCGCATTGCCGCAGGTGTCGCAGGCGAGAGTCTGTTTTATGTGATGCCCACCCGGGTTTCGGCGCCGATCGGTACGCCGCTTGCGGTAACTCTGAACACCTCTGCCCCGGCGACAGGCGTCCGGGTGCCTCGCTCCGCAGTTGTTTGGTATCACGGTGACCTGTTCGTTTTTCGGGAAAACGCTCCAGGCCTGTTTGCGCCGGTCCCCATCAGGGGATTCTTTCCCTCGGATGGCGGATACTTTGTACCGGAAAATCGCGAAAACCCGTTACGGTCGGGCGAGCGGATCGTCGTCCGTGGGGCCGCGCTGCTGTACTCGGCCGCGGCGCAATCGTCACCGCCCTCCACGGCGGAACCGGCGCGCACAGTGGCCGACGCTGGTCATTGAGTCTTCCGGCTGATGCGCGCCATCGTTCAATTCTGTCTTCGTTTCCGCTGGGTCGTCGTGCTGGCCTCACTGGGCCTCGCCTTTCTGGGGTTACTTGCGGTCGTCCATGCCCCGTATGACGTGTTTCCCGAGTTCTCCCCCCCGACGATCACCATCGTGACCAATGCTGCGGGACTCGCGCCTCGCCAAGTCGAAGCGCTGGTTACCACGCCGATCGAGGATTCGGTCAATGGGATTCCGGGGCTGGCGGTCTTGCGCTCGCAGTCGATGGAGGGGCTATCGGTCATAACGGCGCAATTCCATGGCCGCACGAACGTCTACCTCGACCAGCAGCTCGTCGAACAGCGGCTCGCGACGCTGACTGCAGTGCTGCCGCGCGGCGCGAAACCGGTCATCGCGCCGCTGCAATCGTCGACCGGCGTGGCTCTGTCGATCGGTTTGACTGCGCCGAAACTGTCGTTGATGCGGTTGACCGAAATCGCACGCTGGACAATTCGTCCGGCGTTGCTCGCCGTCCCAGGGGTGTCCAAGGTCGTGATCTTTGGTGCCCGTCCCGAGCAACTGCAGGTCCAGTTCAACCCCACCAAGCTGATTGAACTGCACATCGGGCTCAATCGGCTCATATCGGCTTCGGCCGCTGCGAGCGCCGTTCGCGGTGCCGGCGTGGTGAATACTCCCAACCAGCAGCTCATCGTGATGAGCCATGGCCAGACCTCGAGTCCCCGCGCGCTGGCCGAGAGTCTGCTTGTGCGCCGCGATCACCGCAACGTCGATCTCGGGGAGGTTGCCCGGGTAATTGAGGGCTCACCGCCTGCCATCGGCACGGCGCGCGTGGGCACCAGGCGGGGACTGGTGCTCGTCATCGGCTCACAATATGGCGCCAATACTCTCGCCGTGACGCGGGGATTGGACCACGCCCTGGCGACACTCGCGCCGCTTTTGAAACGCGACGGAATCACGGTTCAACCGAACGGCTTGCGGCCTGCCTCGTTTATCGAAACCGCGCTGCGGAACGTGCGCAATTCCCTGGCGATCGGCGGCCTGCTCATCTTTATCGTACTGTATTTCGCGCTGCGGAACTGGCGCACCGCGGTGATTTCCTTTACCGCCATTCCGCTCTCCCTGCTGGTGTCCGCGCTGGTCCTGACGAGGCTCGGCTTCAGCCTGAATGCGCTCTCTCTGGGCGGACTCGCGATCGCTCTCGGGGAGGTCGTCGACGATGCGGTCGTCGGGGCCGAGAACATTCATCGGCGGTTGCGCGAGAATCGCGGGCTACCGCGGCCGCGAAATCCGCTGACCGTGATGTTGCGCGCGACACTGGAAGTGCGCAAGGCGGTGATCTTCGCGACCCTCTCGGTCGTTCTGATGTTCCTGCCCGTGCTGTACTTGAGCGGCGTCGCAGGACGGTTGTTCCGTCCTCTGGCGTTGGCCTATGTTCTCGCCATTCTCGCATCCCTCGTAGTGGCACTGACCGTCACGCCCGCCTTGGCGTCGGTTCTGCTCGGGCATGGAGGGCTCGACCCTGCCGATCCGCCCGTGCTCGCTCGGGCGAAGAGGATTTATAGTCGGATCCTGGCCCGCGTCGATCGGCGCCCCCGAACCGTGTTCGCGGCGGTGGCGCTCCTTGTCATCGGGGCATTTGCGACCGTGCCGGCCATGCGAACCGACTTCTTGCCTCAGTTCAACGAAAACGACGTGATCGTCCATTTCGAGACGGCGCCGGGAACCTCGCTTGCCGCGACGACCCGGGTGGGCGAGCGGGCAGTGCGGATCATGGAACGATTACCTCAGGTGGCTCATGTGGTGATGCATGTCGGCCGGGCGCATCTTTCGAACGGCAACGCCCTCACGAACAAGGCGGAGATCGATGTGGACCTCAGCGCCGACGGGAATGCCGACAGCGCGGCCGCGGAGCGCAAGATCCTGGCGGCAGTGAGAGGCGCGCCTGGCGTGCGCTGGTGGGCGAACACTTTCCTCATCGAGCGGATCCACGAGACGCTCTCCGGGGTGACTGCCCCCGTGGTGGCAACAATTTTTGGGCATCATCTGGCGGCGTTGGATGCGGATGCGCGCCGCGTTGCCGCAGCGCTGAGGCAAGTGCCGGGCGCCGCGGGCGTGCGCATCCAAGCGCCACCCGGGACACCAGAGCTGTCCATCCGATTGAAACGCGCGGCACTCACACGCGATGGCTTCACGGCGGGAGAGGTCCTGCGCGCCATTCAGACGAGCTATCGTGGACGCACAGTGGGGCGGGTTTACACCGCCGGCAGATCCTATCCTATCGTGGTGGTCTTGCCGCCGTCGCTACGCGCGGACCCCACTTCGATCGGGAATATCCCGCTCGAGAGCGCCACGGGCCTCGTCGTTCCCCTGGCAAAGCTGGCGCGCATCAGCGAGCGGTCGGGGCAATCGGTGATCCTGCACCGCGACGCGGAGCGGGTACAGGTTGTTACGGCGAATGTCACGGGAGGCGCAGCGCACTATGTCGCGTTAGCGCGCCGCCGCCTCGCACGCGTGTCCTTGGCGCGCGGTGATTATCTGCACCTCGGAGGAACAGCCTCGGCGACCGCGCGAGCGCAGCATGAGCTCTTGATCGACTTTTCGGTGGCGCTTGTCGTGATTCTAGGGCTCCTCACCATCGCGCTGCGCGATGCGCGCACCGTAGGCTTGCTTGCCGTCAACCTTCCATTCGCGCTGGTAGGGGGTATCGGCGCAATCTGGATTGCGCGGCTGCCGGTTTCATTGGGTGCGGCAGTGGGGTTCGTCACCTTATTCGGCATCACCCTGCGCAACGCGATCATGCTGCTGTCGCACTATCGCACTCTGGTTGCCGAAGAGGGCCGCCCCTGGAACCGGGAGACGGCCGAGCTCGGTGCGATGCACCGCCTTGCGCCGATCCTGATGACCGCGTCGGTGACAGCGCTCGGACTTTTGCCGGTAGCGCTGCGCCCGCATCTTGCCGGCCAGGAGATCGAAGGCCCGATGGCCATCGTGATCCTCGGGGGGCTGTTCAGCTCGACCGCGCTGACGCTGCTGGTCCTGCCCATATTGGCACTCCGTTTCGCACGGTTCGGCGCCGCAGACGCCTGGGAGGGTGTGGACACGGCTGAGGGGAGTCCGCTCGTGTGATGACCGGCCGACCCCAGCGATCTGGTTCGTGGACGGGATCGGGCTGATACGTCTCCCGTCGTTCTGGTGAGAAACAGGCGCATCCGCGGCGAAGGCGGATTTCGCCGCGACAGACGTGACGCAGAACCGCGGTAGCGCCGTCAACGGCTGATCTCCTCCAGGGCCCGGCCGCAGGTCCGGGGGGCCGGGGAGGGCGATGATGAAGGCATACTCGAGGCTCGCCGTACCCATGAGGCCTTCGCGGTCTATGAGGAGCGCTGTGGCATCGCGCGGTAGATCAAAGGTCCCACGGCTGAGAAGCGTCTGCGGGTGAGATCAGGAACGGACCGTCCCACCACTGCTCAAGCGCAAGCCGTGGCGCGAGAACAGCGCGTACTCGATGTTGCGGAAGGATAGCCTCGGCAATTCAATCCATTACCCCTTGAAGCGCTGAAACGCGTCGATGACGTTCACGGAGGCTTGGCACCGACCCGACAGGTTGGTGCGCTTCATGGCATTCAGGCGTAGGCTCACACATTGGGGCGACGCAGACTTCCGGCGGGAATCAACTTTTTGAGCCCGGTACCGCTCCAAGTCGGCCGATGCGCTTCCTGACGATCTGATGAAGGTTCGCGCGTCAGGCGAACCAAGGTTTATGGCACGAGATCGCTCAGTGCCTGTGAGTAGCGCCATAGGAGAGAACAAGATGAAGTATCTCGTGCGGGCTTGGTTCACAGTGGTGGTATTGTGCATTGCGGGCGCTACGGCCGCTGCGCATTCTGCGGCGACGCCGGCAGCCCATTCGGACCGACAACCGATGTCGCTCTCATTCATGGGTAGACGCTACTTCCTTTACCACACCGAAAAGAAGGGGATCGGCGTGAGCACGATGTATTCGCCGTCACGTACACATCCTGGCACGGCGCGCGAATCCCTCGTGATCAACTGGACGTTGAGCCACAGCGCGGGGCATTCGGTGGTCACTGCGCATCAGGTCGCGGATACCATGTATTTGACCTTTCGAGCGATGCATGCACCGTGGGAGTTTCATTTTGCCGTCCCGAACCGTCACTCGCCGGGACATTTCGTCTATTTCGTCAGCGCCCTGTTGTTACTGCCCGCCCAGCGGGAAACGGAACTCATCATGGCGCGGGTGCGCGCGCCGAGCGGCGGAAAATGGATTGTGGATGCCAGCTATATACGCGCGCATCCCGGTCACTGGTCGGGCGACACGAAAATGCGAAAGGTGTTGGCGCCAGACATGAGTTGGTTGAAACAGCACATGCAGGCGGTCGCCGGTGCCCTGACGAAGCTGCGCGCCCCGCTTTCGCCGCCACATCCGGGGTGATGAGCGGAGAGATCCTTCCGCATGTTTCACTCCTTCCCTGCCACAGAGGGCCGATCTGCCGTCTGTCCCGTGCTCCGGCGGCGCCTGAACGCTAATTTTCCGAGACCGGCAGCCCCAACGGCGAGCCCGCGCTTCGGTTCGGGTAGGGCGGATGCGCAACCATGCGGAAGGGATGGGCCTTCAGCTCGCGTAGCGCGATGGCCACGGCGGCTTGCAACTGCGGATCCTTCCCTTCGCGCCACAGCATCGGATTCATCCGCACTTGGACATTGGGCGTTACGCCGTGGTTTTCGACGTCCCACCGGCCGTTCGGGAAATAGATCGCTTCCTCTGGAGCCGTCACGTGAGTGCCGTCCATCAACGAAGGATAATTGCCGATGCCCACCAAGCCACCCCAAGTGCGGGTACCGACCAGCGTGCCGACATGCTGTTGCTTGAATACATACGGCAGATAGTCTCCGCCTGAGCCGGCAAAATGGTTGGCGATCATTACCTTGGGTCCGAAAATGGCGGCGGGCGCGACCACCGTATGACCTTCGCGAGCGATCCAAAAGTTCAATAACGGCTGTTGCAACTGATTGATCACGTAGTTGGCGAGGTCGCCGCCATGATTGAATCGCTCGTCAATAATGACGCCCTGCTTGTTGACCTGAGAGAAGTAGTAGCGGTTGAAGTCCTGATAGCCATGCCAGGCGGTGTCGGGCAGATAGACGTACGCCAGCCGGCCATGACTGAGACGATTGACCATCATGAGGTTATGATGGATCCATGCGTGTTTACGCAATGCCAATTCCGACCGTACGGGGACAACGGTCACCAGGCGGGCGTTTTTTCCGTCCGGGCTGGCGGCCACGGTCAGGACGACCTGCTTGTCGGCGGTATTTTGGAAGAAGGAGTACACATTATCGTTGCCGTACAGCGGACGGCCGTTGACGTCGAGCAGATAGTCCCCGACCTTGACGTTAATTCCAGGCTGCGTAAGCGGCGCGTGGAGCTTGGGGTTCCAGTTTTCACCGCTGAAGATGCGGGAAAAGCGGTAGCGGTCGTGCTCGATGCGGTAGTCGGCCCCCAGCATTCCGACCGAGGTGGGCTTGGTCGTACTCGGCGGCGCCGGTTGCAGGAACAGGTGCGAGACGCTGAGATTGCCCAGCATGTCGTGGAATAGATAGTTCAAATCGGAACGGCTTTCCACCCCCGGCAGAAACCGCGCGTAATACTTGCGCGCAGCCGGAAGGTTCAGCCCGTTCATCTGCGGGGAGTAAAAGAAGTCCTGCTCGAACCGCCAGACCTCGTAGTACATCTGCCGCCACTGTCGCAACGGGTTCACTTTGACCTTCAGATCCGCCGTGTCCAGCGTGCCGGTACCCGTCTGGAGCGATGCCACCGCCGGAACAATGCGCCACTGCTTTCCTTGCTGGACCAGCATCTTCTTGCCGTCGGCCGCCAAGACGAAGCGATTGACTACGGGCATCACCAGCTGCTCTCTTCGGCTCTTCAGCGAGAAGCGATAAAGCGCGAGCGCCGGGTGATCAGGTCGACTTTGCCGGACCACCGCGCCGGCCGTCAGCCACAGCACGCCCGGCACCGAGATCGCCACATCCTTGTAAGCGCGCGGCGGAACCGGCAACGCCAAAATGCGCTGGCTCAAGCCGGTGAAATCGATGACTTGCCGGGGCCGCCTGGTGGCGCCGGATCCTCTCGCCCGTGGCGCCCGGGCTGAAATTGTCTTTGCCGGCGCGGTCTTCTCCTCGCCGGCTCGCGGCGCCAGCGGCGAGGGCACGTTGTTTTGTAGCACCGCTACGTACGCGCTGTAGACGGTGGGATGATCGATCCCGGAGAGCTCGCCTACGC
Source organism: Pseudomonadota bacterium (assembly GCA_021843755.1). Lineage (GTDB taxonomy): Bacteria > Pseudomonadota > Gammaproteobacteria > Steroidobacterales > Steroidobacteraceae > 13-2-20CM-66-19. Next base: position 2,556 of record JAKBWB010000064.1, on the reverse strand, counting down.
TGCCGCCCGTGTTGGGGTTCGTACTGGCTAGAAAGTAGAGATATTTCCCGCTGGGATCGAACCGCGAAATCCTGGCATCGCTCATGCCATCGGTAATCTGCGTCGATTTGCCCGAGGCCAGCGAGTAGACGAAGATCGCGTGCAGATGATTGGGCAGCACGTTGGTATAAGTCAGCCACGCGCTGTCCGCCGACCACGAGGGATAGAAGCCCCCGCCGCCGATCCAGTCGCCGCCACTGTAATAGTAGTGCTTGGCCACCAATGTCCGCCTGCCGGTCCTCAGGTTCACGATCCAGAGACGCTGGGCGATGTCGCTATAGGCGATCTCCCGGCTGTTCGGTGACCAGACCGGGCCGTAAGAGAACGTGGCATGTGCGCCCAATGGGATCTTCCGGACCTTGCCGATGCCGTTCTGCGGACTGATGTACAGCTCGTATTGGCCGGTGGCGCCGGAGAAGTAGGCGATCCATTTGCCGTTGGGCGACCACGCCGGATAGCGCTCACATGCGCCGGTCGTGCGGGTGATGTCCTGCGCATCGCCATATCTGGAGGGAACCGTCAGGATATCGCAGTGCGCTTGGAATACGGCCCGCACGCCGTGCGGCGATATGTCCGGATTCGACAGTTCGTCACCGACGGTATCCCAATGCGGTTGAGCGTCAGGAAAATCGGCGTGCATGACGACATGGACGCGCCGGATTTTCCGGGACTTCACGTCGAACAGAAAAAGTTTGCCCATCTCGGTATAAACGATCGCCGGGCTCGAGGTATCGAGAGCGCCGGCGCTGGCGGAAAGAATATCGTGCCCGTCGTCCGGCGAAACCGCCTGTACCGAGTGCGTCGCGAGCTGGTAGCGATACAGACGGTAGTGTCCGCCCGTGCGGTCGGAAAGAAAGTAGATGGAATTTCCGACCCACATGGGATCCATATTATTTCCGCCGCCGCGCGGCACGGTGGTCACGCTGGAATTACTCAGCAGCGCGATCCGGATGCGCGGTTGCAGTCCGCCGCGGTAGTGCTTCCAAGCCTCAAACATCGTGTGATTGCGGAACGGCACATAAGCAAGCCGCGACCCACCCGGGGAGAACGAACCTTGGGTCGCATACGGCAGTGGCACCGCAATCGGAAGACCGCCGGTGACCGGAACCGTGAAGAGGCGGTAGTAAAGCGGATCGACACTGTAGCGCGTCGAGCGCAGCAGCACGTTCTTGCTGTTGTTCGTCCAGCCGACGCTGATGTCGGGACCCGGATACCACGTGAGTCGTCGCGGCCTACCTCCGTCGGCCGGCATGACATAGACGTCGAGATTGCCGTGATTGTTGCGGGTGAACGCGAGGAGTGCGCCGTTGGGCGAGAGAATTGGCGCGCTGTCCGTTCGCGCACCGCTCGTCAGCCGCTGCGCGGCGCCTCCCCGCCGCTGCACCGACCAGAGGCTGCCGGCATATGCAAAAACGATGTGTGTGGCGTTGACGGTGGGATGCTGAAACAGGATCGGGGGAGTTTGCGCTTCAGCGATCGCGAGGCCCGGCAGCAGGCTGACGGCAAGAAGGAGCGAGCGAATGCACGTATTGCGCACGAGACGACCCTCCGCATCAGCAGCAGGACTGCTGCGCTGATGCTACCACGGGCCTTCCAGGGAGGAGGGTCCCGTCCAATCCGACGAGCGCGTGATTCGGGCGTCTGGTCGCATCGCGGATGCGGATGCCTGAGGACGCAATGCGAAGAGCGGCATGTTCGCGTCGGTTCCGCGCCGCGCCGCGGATGCTTCAGGCGGATGGAGATGCTGTTGCGCGTACAATGTCTCAACCGGGTACGTTCGGACGACCTACGGGGCGCGTGTAATCCAGATCGGGCTCCTGGAGGCGCACGAATCCGACGGCATGTCTGACTGCTGGATGTCACATCGAACGTGGACAACGCGCAAGGGAGTGCCGGCGTCGCGACGTGTGCGGCAAGGCTGTGGAAGGAACGGCTGCGCCCGAGATCCGGAATTTCTGATGCCAACGCCAGGAGCGGACCTGGGGAGGTTCGTTGCGGCTTGGCGCCAGGCGGTGAGCCAAGGTGTTGCCTATATTCTCGGTCCCGCGATTGCATTGAGAGTCAATCCGGCGATAGCGGGATGACGCTATCTCCAGTTTGGCGCGGGACTGCCAAACGCGATCCGTCCGATCCCATGTCGCTCCGTTCGGCGTCGTCCCACGGAAGGGCGGCAAGGCGGTCGAGGAGATAAGGATGAGCACGATGAAGCGGCGGGACGAAGTCATCGTCGGGAACAGGGAAAAAGCCGATTGAGCCGGGCATGCGCCGCGATGCAGTGCCGGGTCACGAGGATTCCCGGCTGGCGAGTGCAAACCGATTTGCCGATGGCGCGGCAGGAGGAGGCCAAGTGTGTCCGGAACCGTCAGGGGCGAGCAGAACCGCCCCAGGTACACGGTGAGTCCATCCTAGCCTCAAGCCATTGAGGTGATTTAGAGATTCCTCCCGAGCTGGACACCCCTGCGCCGCTTGTGGATAATGAGCCCCCTCGGACCGGCGCGGTCCACCGGGGCGCAGATG
>JAKBWB010000028.1 GCA_021843755.1 Pseudomonadota bacterium | reverse complement strand
TTGTCGTTCGGGAACACGTTCACCATGCGATCCACGGTCTGCGCCGCGCCGTTGGTGTGCAGGGTGCCCATCACCAGGATGCCGGTCTCGGCGGCGGTCACCGCGATGCTCATCGTCTCGTGGTCGCGCAACTCGCCGACCAGAATGACGTCCGGATCCTCGCGCAGCGCCGAGTGCAGGGCCGACGCGAAGCTCGCGCAGTGGACCCCGATCTCACGCTGGCTCACCAGGCAGTTCTTGCGCTGATGCACGAACTCGATCGGGTCCTCGATGGTGAGGATGTGGCCCTTGTCGCGTGCATTGATGTCGTCGATCATCGCCGCGAGCGTGGTGGACTTGCCCGAGCCGGTCTTGCCGGTCACCAGCACCAGGCCGTTGTTGGTCCGGCAGAGCTGACAGACCGCCGGCGGCATGCCGAGCTCCTCGAGGGTGAGGGCCCTGGAGGGGATGGCGCGGAATACCGCGCCCATGCCGTTCAGCTGGCGCATCACATTGACACGGAAGCGTCCGCGCTCGGGAATGGTGTAGGCGAAGTCCGCGCCGTCCTGCGCCTCGAAGCGATCGGCGGCGATCTTCGGCATGATTTCGTAGATCGCCTGCTTGACGAATTCCTGGCTGAGCGGCTCGCGCTTCAGCGGCATCAGCTCGCCGTACAGGCGGATGCGCGGCGGCTCGCCCGCGATGAAATGCAGGTCCGAACCGCCCTTGTGCAGGATTTCCAGCAGCAGCGTGTCGACGGAGGCCATGGGTTCGCTCGAGCCTACGCGCCGGCCAGATCGGCCTTGGGCAGCAGGCCGGGGTCGCTCACGAGTTTCTGGAAGGGACGCTTGTCCGAGGCATAGACGTATGCCTCGTCCGGGTCGACCTCGCGGGCATTGATCGCCGCCAGCAGCGCCTGATCGAGCAGCTGCATGCCGAAGTCCCGTCCGGTCTGCAGCAGGCTCGGGATCTGGAAGGTCTGCTCGGTCTGGATGAGCTTGGCGATTGCCTTGGTCATGATCAGGATCTCGCAGACCGCCCTGCGGGCGCGGGCGTCGGGCGTCTTCAGCAGTACCTGGCTGATCACTGCGAGCAGACTTTGGGCGAGGAAGCTCTTGGTCTGCTCGCGCTGCTCGACCGGCAGCGCATCGACGATGCGGTCCACCGTCTTGACGGCGCTGGTGGTGTGCAGGGTGCCGAGCACCAAGTGGCCGGTCTCCGCGGCCGTCATGGCCATGGAAATCGTCTCCGCATCACGCATCTCGCCGACCAGGATCACGTCCGGATCCTCGCGCATCGCCGCGCGTACGCCTTCGGCGAAGCTCGGAATGTGCGTGCCGAGTTCACGCTGGATCACTTGGCTGGTCTTGCTGCGGTGCACGACCTCGATCGGATCCTCCAGAGTGATGATGTTCAATTTGCGGGTCTGATTGATGTGATCGATCATTGCCGCGAGCGTGGTCGACTTGCCCGTGCCGGTTGCGCCGGTGACCAGAACCATGCCCTGGTGGTAATCGCACAGCTGGGTGATCACCGGCGGCAGTCCCAGCTCGGTTATCGACGGCACCTGAGCCGGGATGGCGCGGAAGGTCGCCCCGATACCGGTGTCCTTGCGGAACACGTTGACGCGGAAGCGGCCGCCCTCGGCTGACACGTAGGAGAAATCCAGGTCGTTCCCGGCGGCAAAACGCTCGGACTGGGAGGGGGTCAGGATCTCCGTCACGTAGCCTTCGAGCTCCGGTGCGCGCAGATCGCGGAACTTGATCGGCAGCAGGTCGCCTTGCATGCGCAGCATCGGGGGCACGCCCACCGCCAGGTGCACGTCCGAGCAGCCTTGCTGTACGCCGAGCTTCAAGAATGCATCGATACGGGCCAAAGGGCACCCCGGTTCCTGGGACTGATAGGCTACTTTCGCGCCGGTTCTCGCGGGAAATCAACCGAATACACGGGAAATCTTGAGCTGCGGCACGTTACGGGCCCGTTTGCCCCGCAGGCGCTGCGCGTGCGCTAGAGAAATTTCTCGAGCGCCCCGCGCACCTCGTCCATCTGCTGGAAGCGTTTGGCCTTATCGACCGCCATGGCGCGTGTGACGACCTCGGACAGCCCGGGGGGCAGATCCGGGTTGAGATCGTGGGGCGGCCGGGCCTTGCCCTGTACGTGCTGGTACATCACCGACATGTGATCGCCGCGCGAGTACGGCGGGGCACCGGTGAGCATCTCGTACAGGATCACGCCGAGGGCATAGATGTCGGCGCGCTCATCGACCCGCTTGCCGAGGATCTGTTCCGGTGCCATGTACTTCGGCGAGCCGATCACGTAGCCGGTGCGTGTCAACTGCGTCTCGCTCTCGCGCTGCGCGGCGGCCACGCCGAAGTCGACGATCTTGAGCAGCCCCTCGTGGTTGATCAGCACGTTGGCCGGCTTCAGGTCGCGGTGCACGATGCCGGCCTGGTGCGCCACCGTCATGCCGGTACAGATGTCGATGCCGAATTGCAGCGCTCGGTTCAGCTGCAGCGGTTTCTCGCCGTTGAATTCGGCGGCGAGGGTGTGCGAGGGAAAGTACTCCATCGAGATCGCGTAGTTGCCCTGGATGAACAGAAAATCGTAGATGCGGATGACGTTGCGGTGAGTGATCTTGCGCGAATAGCGCAGCTCGTGGACGAAGCGCTTCATGACTTCTTCGTCCGTCGCCACGTTGGGGTTGAGGAACTTCAGGATGAGCCGCTCGTCGACCACCGTGTCCTCCATCAGCAGGACGGTACCGAACGCTCCGCGGCCGATGCGCTCGAGATACTTGTAGCGGCCCTCGATGATGTCCCCGGGGCGCAGCGTCTGGATGTCCAGCCGCGAGCTGTCGGCAGCGCGCGCCGGGCGGGGGAGCTCGGGCGGCTCGGGCGCGGCCGCCTCGGGTGGCTGCGGCGGGCTCGCACCGGTGGAGCCGATCCCCGCGGCGGCTCCCGAGAGCCGCCGCTCCAGATCGGCCAGGGCCGCTTCGGCGGCGCGCGCAATCGTCTGGTCGGACGCGCTGGCCTGCTGCTTCAACTGCGTGCGCACCGCATCGGGGTTCGACAGGTCGGCGATGTTCACCAGCGCCTGGATCGCCTCGATGCGCACTTCGCGTTCGGGGCGGGCGAGCAGCGGCGAGAGCGCGCCGGCGAGCTGCGCATCGCCGAGCTTGCCGAGGGCGCGCACCACCACCGGCAAGGTCTTCACGTTGCCGGCACGCAGCATCTCCAGCAGCCGCGGCACCGCGGTCTTGCTGCCGATCTCGGCCAGCGCGTCGACCGCTCGCTCGCTGACCCACCAATCGCTGTCGCGCGTCGCCTGCAGCAGCGACTCGATGGCGCGCGGGTCCTTGGCCTGATTGAGGATCTCGATGGCGGCGCGGCGGATATCCTCGTCCTTGTCCTTCACCAGCTGCAGCACAGCGTCGATGACGCGCGGGCCGCCGATCTTGCCGAGCGCATCGGCGGCGCGCGAGCGTACCCACCAGTCGCTGTCCTTCAGCGCCTCGAGCAGGTGCTTGACCGACTTCGCGTCCCCGACCTCGTTGAGCACTTCGACGGCGGCCCGGCGGGCGTTCTCGTTCTCGTCCTTGAGCACTGCGATCAGGTAGCGAACGGTGTCGGGATGGTTCGCCTTGATCACGACGTCGATCGCGCGGTTCTGTACGTCGATTTCGGGGTCCCGCAACAGCTCGCAGACCCGCTCGACATCGATGATTTCGTCCATGCGCTGCAGCGCCGAGAGCGTCGCGCCTCGAATCAGCTTGTTCGGGTCCTTCAGCAGTCCCTGCAGAGCGGTGTGCACTTCCGGGGTGTTGAAGCGCGCCAGGATGTTGATGATGTGCACCCGGGCGATCGGGTCCTTGCCGTCGAGCCGCTGCAGCAGCTCCGGCAGCGTCGCGGGGGTAACCGTGTCGGCGATGACGCGAAACAGGGCCGCCTTCTCGTTCGGCTCCTGGTTGTAAGCGGCCGTGAGCAGCTCGCGCTGCGTGAAGCGGGATTTGTGCGCCGTGATCACCTCCATGAGCGCCGACTTGGCGATCCCGGGGGTCGAGAGGGCATCGAGCAGCAGGTGCGCCGGATAGCTGCGGCTGCTGGTCAGGGCCCAGGCGATGCCGGCGATGACCCGAGGGCTGCCCTGGACGAGTCCTTCCATGAACTGCGGAAAGGTCTTGGGGCTCACCAGGCTGGAGAGGACTTCGACGAACGCCAGGGTGGCATTCTTGTCCGCTTCCGGGAGCGAGGCCAGGAGCGGGGCAATGGCTGCCGGGCCCAGATCCTTCAGGCGCGCGATGGCCTTCTGGGTCTCCGGGCTCGAGGGGTCCGCCGACGAGCGGATGCCGGTGATCAACCGGTCAGCTCGCAAATTAGCTAAAAACGTCATTCAGCCGATCCGCGGGACTCCCGCGCAGCCTGATTGCTTCTTCGCGCTCCTGGCACCATAGGCAAGACGTGGGCCGCTCCCCGACGCTTTAAACTCCGCATTCTACCGGCCCAGCCCCGCAGCGCCCAAAGTATGCCATACCCTCTGAGACGGCGAGGCGCGAACCGGGACTTACCTCTAGAATCGCCGGTTGCGTATCCACACGGGCTTACTGTGACCGAAATCATGGCTGAGGATTCCACGCTAGAGACGCTCAGAGCGGCGATCGAGAGCTACGTCGAGCCGTATCTTCACCAGACGCTGCGCGAGGCCGGCGCACTGCGCGAGCTGTCACGCACGCCGGAGGGGTATGCGGCCCGTATCGTGGTCGGCTTTCCGCTGGGAGACTACGAACAGACGCTGGCCGCAGCGATCGCCGCCCATGTGGCCGCGGCGGGGGTGAGTGCGCCGCTGCGCCTCGCGCTCGAGACGCAGATCCGCCCGCACACCGTGCAGCGGCCGCTGCAGCCGCTCGAGGGGATCAAGAACGTCGTGGCGGTCGCCTCGGGCAAGGGGGGAGTGGGCAAATCCACGGTCGCGGCCAATCTGGCGCTGGCCTGGGCGGCACAGGGCGCACGTGTCGGGGTGCTCGATGCCGACATCTATGGCCCGAGCCAGCCGCTGATGCTCGGCCTGGCCGGCCAGCAACCCACCTCACCCGACGGCCAGCACATCGTGCCGCTCAACAACCACGGTGTCGTCGTGATGTCGATCGGGTTCATGGTCAATGCCGAGCAGCCGATGATCTGGCGCGGCCCCATGGTGACCCAGGCGCTCAGCCAGCTGCTCTCGCAGACGCGCTGGGGCGAGCTCGACTACCTGGTGGTCGACATGCCGCCGGGCACCGGCGACATCCAGCTGACGCTGGCGCAGCGCGTGCCGGTGGCCGGCGCGGTGATCGTCACCACGCCCCAGGATATTGCCTTGGCCGACGCGCGCAAGGGATTGAAGATGTTCGAGAAAGTCTCGGTGCCGGTCCTCGGGATCGTCGAGAACATGAGCGTGTACGTGTGCACCCAGTGCGGCCACGTCGAGCATATCTTCGGCGCCGGCGGCGGGGCGCGCATGGCCGAGCAGTACGGTGTCCGGCTGCTCGGGGAATTGCCGCTCGATGCGCGCATCCGCGAGGAAGCCGACAGTGGCCGCCCGACGGTGGTATCCGAGCCCGGCTCCCCGCGCGCCGAGGCCTATGTGCACATGGCCCGGCGCACCGCCGCCGCGCTCGCGGCCCGCCCGCTCGATCGCAGCGGGGCGTTTCCGAAGATCGTCGTCGAGAAGAGCTGAACGGTCCAACAATGAGCGTCAAGTCAGACAACTGGATCCGCCGCATGGCGCGTGAGCACGGCATGATCGAGCCGTTCGAGCCCGAACAGGTGCGCCACGTGAATGGTCAGAAAATCGTTTCCTACGGAACGTCGAGCTATGGCTACGACGTCCGGTGCGCGAACGAATTCAAGATCTTCACGAACATCAATACGACCATCGTCGATCCGAAGAACTTCGACGAGAAGAGCTTCGTCGATTTGACCGAGGACGTCTGCATCATTCCGCCGAACTCGTTTGCGCTGGCGCGCACCGTCGAGTATTTCCGCATTCCACGCACCGTGCTGACGATCTGCGTCGGCAAGAGCACGTTCGCGCGTTGCGGCGTCATCGTGAACGTAACTCCCTTGGAGCCGGAATGGGAGGGTCACGTGACGCTGGAGTTCTCCAACACCACGCCGCTGCCGGCGAAGATTTACGCCAACGAGGGCGTGGCGCAGATGCTGTTCTTCGAGTCGGACGAGGTCTGCTCGACGTCGTACAAGGACCGCGGCGGCAAGTACCAGGGCCAGCGGGGCGTGACGCTGCCGAAGACCTGAGCGGGCCCGCTCAGGTGCGCTTGTAGCTGAGGATATTGAGCGAGAACAGCGTGCTGTCGCCACGGCGCTGCTCGAGGCGCGCCGGCATGTAATCGAGCGAAGGGGCGAGCCACATGTAGGTGGTGCGCCGCGCCTTGGCGTGGTGGCTCGTGTAAAGCACGGTGGGCAGCGGGCCGAGAGGGGTCTTGAGCGTCGCCTCGCCCCGGCGCACGAACTCGAACCGGTTGATCACGTCGGTGTTGAGCATCCAGAAGCTCGCCGGCGGATGTCCCCGCAGAAACGCCAGCATCAGCGCGATCTGTACCGAGCCCGGATCCTGGGTGCCGGGCTCGAGCTTCAAATCGATGTGCTTGTGCTTGGCCGTGCCGATCACGCGTCCCCTCGCCCAGTCGAAGCGTACGTTCTCCGGCGGTCCGCCGCCCTTTGAGCGGAAGCTGAGCGGCTGGACTTGGCCGTCTACCAGCCGGAAGCGGCTTGCCTGGGTGATTCCCCTGCCCACGAACAGCCGAAACAGGCCGTCGGCGCGATCCACCGAGCTGTAGCGGTACGCATCCGGTCCGGTCTGCACGAGCGTCAGGGTGGTGTGGCCGGCTGTGATGCCGTGCCAGGCGACCGAGTACGTCGCAACGAACGTCGGGGGCTTCGCAGTCTGCGGCGCGGGCGGTGAACCGGCGCGGCACAGCGCAGTGGCGAGCAGCGCAACGGCCGCGCCGCTCGCCTTGAAGGGCGAGGCTTTCCAGTCAAGCATCAAACGTCTCCACGAGCGGTTGCAGGAGCGGCCGGCCGTCGAGCCACGGGGAGCCGGCGCGCCACAGGAGCCGGCCGTCGGCCCGCCAGCCGATGACTCGAGGGTAAATGATGTGCTCGGCCGATTGAACCCGTGCGCAGAGGCTCTGCTCGGTATCGTCCTGGAGCACCGGAACCTTGGCCTGCAGAATGCGCGGACCACCGTCGAGTTCCGCGGTGACGAAGTGCACCGTGGCGCCGTGCTCGCGGTCCCGCGCATCGAGCGCGCGCCGGTGGGTATGCAGCCCCGGATACTTCGGCAGCAACGAGGGGTGGATGTTGAGTATCGCGCCTTGGTGCGCGGCGACGAACGACCCGGAGAGAATGCGCATGAAGCCGGCGAGCACGATGAGCTGCGCCCCCTTCTCCCCGAGCACCGCCGCGGCGGCGCGCTCGAACTCGACGCGGCGCGCCGCTCCCGGCCAGGCAATCGCGCGCGCATCGAGGTCCAAGTCGCGCGCAATCGCGAGCCCCTGGGCCCCGGGCCGCTCCGAGAGGACCACGGCAACCTCGGCGGCGATTCGCCGCTCACGACAGGCGTGGGCGATCGCCGCCATGTTCGAGCCGCGGCCGGAGATGAGGATTCCGAGCCGCAGGGGCGCCGGGGTGCTCAATCGATGACCACGCCGCGCGTGCCGGCGCGGATCTGCCCGATCACGCGCGCGTCCTCGCCGCGCGCGGCGAGAAACTCGACCGCGGCGGCGGCCTGCCCGTCCGGCACGACCACCACCATGCCGATGCCGCAGTTGAATGTGCGGTACATCTCGTGCGCATCGATGTTGCCGGCGCGGCGCAGCCACTCGAACAGCGGATCCCGGGGCCAGCGGCCGCGCTCGAGGTGGGCCTCGAGTCCGGCCGGCAATATCCGCGGGATGTTGTTCGTGAGACCGCCGCCGGTGATGTGCGCCAGGGCATGCACGGGCAGCGCGCGCGCCAACGCCAACAGTGGTTTGACGTAGATGCGCGTCGGGGCGAGCAGCCGCTCGATGAGCGGCCTGCCCTCGAGAGCGGCGTTCGCGTCGGCGCCGCTCGCGGCGAGCACCTTGCGGATCAGCGAGTAACCGTTGGAGTGCGGCCCGGAGGAGGCGAGCCCGATGATGGCATCGCCGGGGCGTACGGCGCGTCCGTCGATGATCGCCTCTTTTTCGACCACCCCCACGCAGAAGCCGGCCAGGTCATAGTCCTCAGCCGCATACAGGCCGGGCATCTCGGCCGTCTCGCCCCCGACCAGCGCGGCACCGGCTTGGGCGCAGCCCTCGACGATGCCGCGAATCACCGCTTCGGCCACCGCGACGCGCAACGTGCCGGTGGCATAGTAGTCGAGGAAAAACAGCGGCTCTGCGCCTTGCACCAGCACATCGTTGACGCACATCGCCACCAGGTCGATGCCGATGGTGTCGTGCCGGCCGCTGTCGATCGCCAGGCGCAGTTTCGTGCCGACTCCGTCGGTCCCCGACACCAGTACCGGATGGCGGTAGCCGGAGGGAATCTCCACCAGCGCGCCGAAACCGCCGATGCCGGCCAGCACTTCCGGCCGGCGGGTGCGTGCCACATGGGGTTTGATGCGCTCGACGAGCTCATCGCCGGCGTCGATGTCGACACCAGCGTCGCGGTATGTCATGCGGCCGGGTGCTTGCCCTTCTTTCATGGGTCTCTTTCGAGGATGTATCGGCCGCCGTGCGGCCGGTGCGCGTATGGTATTGTACCTGCCGTCCGCTGCGGAGGCGCGGCACGAACGGACAGTCAATGCCAGCTCGCACGATCACTGTATTTCGCCGACTGCGGCGTGTGCTGCCGGTGCTCGCCTGCGCGGCGCTGCCGGCGGTGTCGCACGCCAGCCACGAAGTGCCGGTGTACACGGTCAATGCCGCCGCGCGGACCCCGGCGGCGCTCGGGCAGGCGCTGCGCGCGGCGCTGGTGCGGGCGACGGGACACAGGCAGGTCGCCACCGATCCGGCGCTCGCGCCGCTGGTCGCCGCTGCACAACGTTACGTGCTGGGCTATCTGCCGGGCCGGCACGGCTCGATCCAGGTGATGTTCGACGGAGCGCAGATCGATCAGGCGATCCGTGCAGCCGGCTTGAGCGTGTGGCGTCCCGAGCGGCCGTTCACCCTCGTGGTGCTCAATCCGGCGCCACCGCGGAGCGAGCAGGACAGTGATGCGACCGTCATCAATCAGGCGGCCGAGGCGCGCGGGCTGCCGATCAGCATCGTGCCGCTCCCGGTGCGCGATGCGAACGGCCGCTTGTTGCCCGCGGAGTCGTTGCTCGCGACGGTACACCGCTTCAGCGCCGAGCAGCTGCTGATCGGGCATCCCGTGCAGAACCCCTCGGGCCGCCCGGGCGCGCAGGCGAGCGGGTCGGGGCAGCTCGCACCGTCGATGCCCGCCGCGCCGCCGTACGGCACCGGAGCATCGGGGGGCGCCGGGCAGTCCGCCGTGTGGCGCTGGACCCTCGTCACCCCGTTCATGACACGCCAGTTCACCGGCTCGATCAGCGCCGGGATCGACCGTACGGTCGAGCTGCTGGCGCCCCCGGTAGAGGCCACAGCGGCGGATCAGATCAGCGAGGTGCGCGTGCATATCGCCGGCATCACAACCCTGCCGGATTACGCGCGCGTCGAGACGATGTTGGCGGCCGTGCCGGGCGTGGAGCGCTCCATGGTCGCACGGGTTGCCGGCGCGACGGCGCTGTTTCACCTGTGGGCTCGCGGCGGCGCCGGGACGCTCGGACCGATGCTCGCGGGATCGCCACGGTTCAAGCGGATCGCCGCTTCCGGGGGACTGGCCTTCCGGTACGTACCGGCGGAGCAGGAATTGGACGCAGCGCCCGCGCCGGACGAACTGGACGTGTCACGCTGATTTTGTGCGCCACATTCCGAACCTCATCTGCCTGATCCGGCTGGTGTTGGTGTGGCCGGTTGCCACCGCGCTGCATGACGGGCGCTACGAGCTGGCGCTGGGTCTGTTCATCGCGGCCGCGATCTCGGACGGGCTCGACGGCTTTCTCGCCAAGCGGTTCAACTGGGTCTCCGAGTTCGGCAAGGTGTTGGATCCTGCGGCGGACAAGCTGTTGCTGGTGGTGGTGTTCGTCGAGTCCGCATGGCTCGGCCTGGTGCCCTGGTGGATCACCGCCGCGGCCGTGGCGCGCGATGTGATGATCGCGCTCGGCGCCCTGGCCTTCAAGCTGTGGGTCGGCCCGCTGCGCGGCCGCCCCACGGTGATCAGCAAGATCAACACCGCCGCGCAGTTGCTCTACCTGGTTGGCGTGATGTTCGCGGCCGCCTTCCTGTTGCCGTCCGCCGGCGTGTTGCGCGCCGCAGCACTGATCGTATTCGTGACGACCGTGCTGTCCGGGCTCGACTACCTCGTCACGTTCACGCGCCGGGCGTGGACGGCCCCGCCCCGTCCCGCCTGAGACCACGCGCGTGCAGCAACTTCCGCTCGGTGTGCGGCTGCGGGATCGGGCCGTGTTCGAGAGCTTTCTGCCGGCGCGCAATGTCCAGGCGCTCGCCCATGCGCGGCGCTCGGCCGCGGGACAGGGCGGCCTGACGTGGCTGGCCGGTCCATCGGGTGCGGGCAAGACGCATCTGCTGCAGGCGGTGTGCGCGGCCGCCGCGCTTGCGCGCCGTTCGGGTTACCTGCCGCTGCGGGAGCTGTCGGACCTCGGGGTGGAGGTGCTCGGCGGTCTGCCGCAACTCGAATGCCTGGCGATCGATGACGTGGATACGGTGATCGGGCGGGTCGAGTGGGAGCGGGCGCTCTTTACGCTCGTGCGCGAGTTCGCCGAGCGCGACGGGGCGCTGGTGCTCGCCTCGGGCGCACCGCCCGCGCTGGCCGCCTGGGCGCTGCCGGACCTCGGATCGCGCTGCGGCGCCGCGGCCGTCTTCCAGTTGCGCGTGCTCGATGAGTCCGAGCAGCAGGAGGCGCTGCGGCTGCGCGCTCGGCTGCGCGGGCTCGAACTCCCGCCGGGTACCGCGCGGTGGCTGCAGCGGCGCTTCCCGCGCGACATGCATACGTTGTATCAGCTGCTCGATACGCTGGATGAGGCTGCGCTCGCGGCCCAGAGGCGCCTGACCGTGCCGTTCATCCGCGAGGTGCTGGCCGCGCCGCGCCGCGCCGAGCCGGGCTGATCACCCGGGCGGCGCGCCGAGGCGCATCGCGAGCGCCGCGACCCGTCTCCCGAGAGCCTGAGCGAGCTGTCGCTCCTCGGTGCCGAGCTGCGGCACATCCTGCATGCCGGCAACGTGCGAGGCGCCGTAGGGCGAGCCGCCCGAGGTGGTCTGCTGCAGCGCCGCTTCGGTGTAGGGCAGTCCCACGAGGTACATGCCGTGATGCAGCAGCGGCAGCATCATCGTGAGAAGAGTGGTCTCCTGACCCCCGTGCTGAGTCTGTGTCGAGGTGAACACGCCGGCGGGCTTGCCGGCAAGCGCGCCGGAGAGCCACAGGCTGCCCGTGCCGTCGAGGAAGTACTTCAGCGGCGCGGCCATGTTGCCGAAGCGGGTCGGGCTGCCGAGCAGCAGTCCGTCCGCTGTGCGCAGATCCTCGAGCGTCGCGTAGGGGGGGCCGCTTGGCGGCAGCGGCTTGGCCGGCCGCTCGCTCTCGGCGCTCACGGGCGGTACGGTGCGCAGCTTCGCCGTCGCACCCGGCACGCTCTCGATGCCGCGGCATGCTTGACGAGCCAACTCGGCGGTGGCGCCACCGCGGGAGTAGTACAGGACCAGGATCTCGGCCATGGGATCTCTCGCTTTTCCTTTGCGCCTATGATGCCCTTGGGCGGGGGGCGATGCCCGCTATATAGTTGCGGACCGTGATCTGCAAGATATGTCTCGTGTCGGGGCGCGTGCAGGGTGTCTTCTATCGCGCCACCTGCCGGCGGCGTGCCGGGCAGCTCGGTGTGCACGGCTATGCGAAGAATCTGCCCGATGGACGCGTCGAGGTGCTGGCCTGTGGCGAGCAAGGCGCGGTCGAGGTGTTCGTGCAGTGGCTGTGGGAGGGATCGGCGGCGAGCCGGGTGGAGGCCGTGCAAGTCAGCGAGGCGCCCGAGCGCCTGGTAGGGGCGCCGGAGGGCTTCCACACGGGTTGATTAGCGGCGCGGCGGATCGCGCGCCGCAGCGCGCACCGGAAAGCCGAGGTTGTCCGCCCCGTTCCAGTGCTCCCACGCGCTCAGCACGCGGTTGGGATAGAAGGCATGGCCGACGCTGCCGTTGTATTCCTCGAGGGCGAGGCGCACGTCGTCGTGGGCCGCCTGCAGGTAGTAGCGCAGGATCGCGCAGCCCATGCGGATGTTCGGCGCCACCCGCACCAGCTCGTAGCCCTTCATGCCGAGACGCTCCGGCCAGTAGGGCATGACCTGCATCAGGCCGACCGCGCCGCTGCGGGAGACGGCCCAGCGGTTGAAATCGCTCTCCACCTGCATCACCGCGAGCACCAGGCCGGGCGGGACTTTGGCTTTGCCGGGCTGATGCGTCGCGCAGTACACCTGCTTGAGAATGCTCAGCCGCTCGGCGGCGTTGCGCACGTAGTGCGCGAGGCGCGGCTCCATGAGCGTGTACCACACGGCCGCATCGAACCGGTTGAGGAAGCACTGCGCCCGGGAGATCGCCCGCTGGACGATGGGGCGCAGGGCCGGATCGCGTTGCGCGCCGGCCTCGGCGCGCGGGGCGAGAGCGAGGCTGGCAAGGAGCGCGCAGGCGGTCCTAGTGGCCCATGCGCTGGCGGAGAAACTCGAGCGCCTCATCGGCGGGAAACTCCATACTCTCACTGTCGCGTCGGTGCCGGTATTCCAGGCGGCCGCTGGCAAGACCGCGCTCGGCCACCACCAGCCGGTGCGGAATGCCGAGCAGCTCCGCATCGGCGAATTTCACCCCGGGACGCGCATCGCGGTCATCGTAGAGTACCTCGATGCCCGCGCCCGTGAGCGTGGCGTACAGTCGATCGGCGGCCTCGCGCACGGACGCCGACTTCTGCGCGCCCAGGCTCAACAGCACGACCTGGAACGGCGCGAGCGGCTCCGGCCAGATGATGCCGCGCTCATCGTGATTCTGTTCGATGGCCGCCGCTACGACGCGCGTCACGCCGATGCCATAGCAGCCCATGAAGACGGTGACTTCCTTGCCGGCCTCATCGAGCACCAGCGCCTTCATGGTGCTGCTGTATTTGCGGCCCAGCTGGAAGATGTGTCCGACCTCGATCCCGCGGGCGATCCTCAGGCGCCCCGTGCCGCTCGGGCTCGGATCGCCCTCGCACACATTGCGAATGTCCGCCGCGACATAGCCCTGCACGTCACGGTCCCAGTTCACGCCCCTGAGATGCATGTCCTTCTCGTTCGCGCCGCACACGAAATCGGTGGTCGCGAGGGCGCTGTGATCGACGTAGAGGCGGCACTTCAGGCCCACCGGGCCGATGAATCCGGCCTCGGTTCCCGCGGCGTGCTGAATGCGCTCGGCGCCGGCCATGCGCAGAGGATTCGCCACGCCCGGGAGGCGCTGCGCCTTGGCGGCATTGAGCTCGTGGTCGCCGCGGATCACCAGTGCCACGACCGCTTCGTCACCGGCGCCCTCGACGAGCAGCGTCTTCAGGCAGCGCGCGGGGTCGATCTGCAGCAGTGCCGTCAGCGCTGCGATGGTCCGCGTCCCCGGCGTCGGGACCTTGGTGAGCTGCTCGCGTGGCTCAGGCTTGAGCGTAGGCGGCGGCAGCGCCACGGCCGCCTCCATGTTGGCCGCGTAATCGTCGCCGTCGGAGAAGACGATGGCGTCCTCGCCGGAGGCCGCGAGCACGTGAAACTCCTGCGACACGTCGCCGCCGATCGGACCGGAATCGGCGCGCACGGCCCGGAATTCCAATCCCATGCGTGTGAAGATCCGCGCATAGGTCGCGTGCATCAGCCGATAGCCCTGCTCGAGCGAGCGCTCGTCCGCATGGAAGGAATAGGCGTCCTTCATGATGAACTCGCGCGCGCGCATCACGCCGAAGCGCGGGCGGATCTCGTCGCGGAACTTGGTCTGGATCTGATAGAAATTGACCGGCAGCTGGCGGTAGCTCTTGAGCTCGCGCCGGGCGATGTCGGTGATGACCTCCTCGTGGGTCGGGCCGGCGACGAAATCGCGCTGGTGGCGATCCCGCACGCGCAGCAGCTCCGGCCCATACTCCGTCCAGCGGTGCGACTCCTGCCACAGCTCCGCCGGTTGAAACACCGGCATCAGCAGCTCGAGCGCCCCGGCGCGATTCATCTCCTCGCGGATGATGGTCTCGGCCTTGCGCAACGTGCGCAGCCCCATCGGCAGCCAGCTGTAGAGCCCGGAGGCGAGGCGGCGGATCAGCCCTGCGCGCAGCATCAGCTGGTGGCTGGCGATCTCGGCCTCGGCGGGGGTTTCCTTGGTGGTCTGGACGGGGTAGTGCGAGAGCCTCATGACGCGGATCTTGGGCAAAGACGGGGGGCGCATCATAACAGGTGGGCTCGAGCTGATAAGATGCGCCCACCTGGCCCCTTGATCCGCCGCCCGCGCATGTCCGCAAACCCGACACCCGTAAACGATCCACCCGTGCCTGAGGCGCATGGGGCGCGCCGGCCTCGCCGGGGTTTCTACCTGCTGCCGAATCTGCTCACCACGGCGAGCCTGTTCTCGGGGTTCTACGCCATCGTTGCGGCCATCGACAAGCACTTCGCGCCGGCCGGGATGGCCGTGTTCATCGCGATGGTCTTCGATTCGCTCGACGGGCGCATTGCGCGCCTGACGCGCACCGAGAGCGCGTTCGGCAAGGAATACGACAGCCTCTCGGACATGGTCTCCTTCGGGCTTGCGCCGGCCATCGTCGCCTACCAGTGGGGCGTGGTGCGCATCGCCGAGTACGGCCGCGCCTGGGGCCGCTTCGGGTGGCTGGCGTGCTTCTTTTACGCGGTCGCCGCCGCGCTGCGGCTGGCGCGCTTCAACGTGCGCACCGCCATGCTCGACAAGCGTTATTTCGAAGGGCTGCCCAGCCCCTCGGCGGCCGCCACGGTGGCGGGATTCGTGTGGCTCTCGAGCCAGTGGCGCGAGCCGGGGCTCGCGGGGCTGATTGCCGCCTTTGCCGTGACCGCGATCGCGGGGGGGCTGATGGTCAGCCGGTTCAGCTACGCGAGCTTCAAGAGCGTCGATTGGGACGGGCCGATTCGCTTCATTTACCTGCTGCTGGTTCCGCTTGCGTTCGTGCTGATCGCGAGCGACCCGCCGCTGATTCTGCTGATCATCTTCGGCGGCTATGCGGTCTCGGCGCCGGTGCAGTGGCTGTGGCGCCGGGCGCGGCGGCGGCACCGCTCATCACGCCGGGGCGAGGGCCATACCGAATGAGCATCGATGCCCGGCGCGCCGAGTATCTGCGCACGATCGGCATCGACCTATGGGTGCCGAGGCCGGGCCCAGTGCCCGGTGGTGCCGCGCGCTGCGCCGGGGAATTGCCGCAGGCGCCGCAGCCGGCCGGCGCGCGGCCGCCGGGGCCGGCCGGGGACGCCGAGGCGTGGCAGAGGCTGCGTGCCGAGGTGCTCGGATGCACCCGCTGTGCGCTGCATCAGAGCCGCACGCAGGCGGTCCTGGGGGTGGGGCCCGCGCGCTGCGACTGGATGGTGATCGGCGAGGCGCCGGGGGCGGAGGAGGACCGGCGCGGGGAGCCCTTCGTCGGACGGGCCGGCAAGCTGCTGGATGCGATGCTGCGCGCGATCGGGCTCAGCCGCGAGGCGAATGTCTACATCGCGAACATTCTCAAGAGCCGTCCGCCGGGCAATCGCGATCCGCGGCCCGAGGAGGTGCAGGCATGCCTGCCGTACCTGCACCGCCAGATCGAGCTGGTGCAGCCGCGGCTGCTGCTCGCGGTTGGGCGGATTGCGGCCCAGAATCTGCTCGGCACCGATGAGCCGCTCGGCAGGCTGCGCGGTCGCGTGCATCGCTTCGGCGAGCGCAACGTGCCGCTGGTGGTGACGTATCATCCCGCGTACCTGCTGCGTTCGCCTGCGGACAAGCGCAAGGCGTGGGAAGATTTGAAATTCGCGCGCGAAGCGCTCGCGCGCTCGCTGACGGGCTCATGAGACGATGGCCACCGCTCCAGAACTGCTCGAACCGATGCCCTCGTCCATCCGCGCGATGTGCGAGGCGGACGTACCCCGGGTGTTCGCGATCGAGCGTCGCTCCTACACTTTTCCCTGGAGCGCGAACATCTTCCGCGATTGCCTGCGCGTCGGCTATGTGTGCCGCGTGCTGACCGTCGGTGGGGCACTCGCCGCCTACGGGGTGATGAGCATGGGCGCCGGCGAGATGCACGTGCTCAATCTCTGTGTTGCCGAGGCGCAGCGCGGCCGCGGCTTCGGCCGGCGCATGCTCGAGCACCTGCTCGCGCAGGGCGCGGCCGCCGGCATGTATGATGCGTTTCTCGAGGTGCGCCCGTCGAACGAGGCGGCGCTGCGGCTGTATCGCTCGCTCGGGTTTCAGCAGATCGGCATGCGGCGCGGCTATTATCAGGCGGTCAACGGCCGCGAAGACGCCTGCGTGCTGAAATTGAGCCTGTTGTCCAGCGGTCCCACCCTGACCTGATCCCATCACGCGATGACCGACTTCACTGCCGAAGTCCGCCGGCGGCGGACCTTTGCCATCATCTCGCATCCCGATGCGGGCAAGACCACGCTCACCGAGAAGCTGCTGCTGTTCGGCGGGGCGATTCAGATGGCCGGGACGGTCAAGGGCCGCAAAGCCACCCGCCACGCGACCTCGGACTGGATGCGCCTCGAGCAGCAGCGCGGCATCTCGGTGACTTCCTCGGTGATGCAGTTTCCCTACCGGCAGAGCATCGTCAACCTGCTCGACACGCCGGGTCACGAGGATTTCTCCGAGGATACCTATCGGACGCTCACCGCCGTCGACTCCGCACTGATGGTCATCGATTGCGCCAAGGGCGTCGAGGAGCGCACGGTCAAGCTGATGGAGGTCTGCCGGCTGCGCGCCACGCCGATCATGACATTCATCAACAAGCTCGATCGGGAGGGCCGCGCCCCGATCGAGCTGCTCGATGAGATCGAGCGGGTGCTGCGCATCCATACCGCGCCTGTGACCTGGCCGATCGGCATGGGCCGCGCGCTGCGCGGCATTTATCACCTGAGCGAGGACCGAATCTACGTGTACGCGGCCGGCGAGCGCGGCCGCCTGGGTGAGAACCGGGTGATCGACGGGCTCGCCAGCGCGGACGCGACGGCGTTCCTTGGCGCCGATGCGGCGGCGGTGCGCGAGGAGATCGAGCTGGTGCGCGGCGCCACCGCGCCGTTCGACCCCGGGGCCTACCGCTGCGGCACCCAGACGCCGGTGTTCTTCGGGTCCGCCATCAACAGCTTCGGAGTGGAGGAACTGCTCGGCGCCTTCACCCGCTATGCGCCGGGCCCCTTGCCGCGCGCGGCGCGCGAGCGCACGGTGCAGCCCGAGGAGCCCGCGCTCACCGGCTTTGTCTTCAAGATCCAGGCCAACATGGATCCGGGCCATCGCGACCGCATCGCATTCCTGCGTCTGTGCTCGGGACGATACGTCCGGGGGATGCGGCTCTATCACGTACGGGACGGCAAGGAAGTGCGCATCCAGGATGCGCTCACCTTCATGGCCGCCGAACGCGAGCACGCCGAGGAGGCGTTCGCCGGTGACATCATCGGCCTGCACAATCACGGCACGATCAACATCGGCGACACGTTCACGGAGGGCGAGCGGCTGGCGTTCACGGGTATCCCGAATTTCGCTCCCGAAATCTTCCGGCGCGCGGTGCTAAAGGATCCGCTGAGAATGAAGGCGCTGCAGAAGGGATTGGCGCAGTTGTGCGAGGAGGGGGCAACACAGCTGTTCAAGCCGCTGCGCAACAACGACCTGATCCTCGGCGCGGTCGGTCAGCTGCAGTTCGAGGTGGTGGCGTTCCGCCTCCAGGACGAGTACGGGGTGAGCTGTGTGTTCGAGCCGGTGAACGTGTACACGGCGCGCTGGGTGGCCGGCGGCGATGAGCGCAAGCTCGGGGAATTCCGCGCCCGTGCCTACGAGAACCTGGCGTTGGATCATAGCGGCGCGCCGGTGTATCTGGCGCCCTCGCGGGTCAATCTCGAGCTGACGCTCGAGCGCTGGCCCGACATCACCTTCCGTAAGACGCGCGAGCACGCGCCGTAGGTCCCTCCGGGGGGTCGGTCGGGATCGCCGCAGTACGCAGAGTGTTGCCGCAGGCGAACAGTTAGCTGCGGTGAAGCCCCGAATCGCGGCAGTCTGGGCGCGCAATCTTGTCTGCCGCCTCGGGTGTGCGTACGATAGCGCACAGACGGCCAGGCCCTATCCGGTACAGGCTCCGACCCCTGCTCCTCGTGCAGCGGAGGGAGTCCGATGAATTTGCAGAGTGGTGACCCCGCGACCGACGAGGCCCGGATTACACTCGATTCCATCGGCGACGGGGTGATCCGCATCGACGTTGACGGCAAGGTCTGTTACCTCAATCCGGCCGCCGAGCGCATGACCGGCTGGCTGCGCCAGGAGGCATGCGGCCGCTCGCATCTGGAAGTCCTGCGCATCATCGATGGCGACAGCCGCGCGCCGGCGCTCAATCCACTCACGATGGCCATCCTGCACAACAGGACCGCGACGTTGAGTGCCAACAGCGTTCTGATCCGCCGCGATGGCGCGGAGCTGGCCATCGAGGACACGGCCGCGCCCATTCGCGATGAAAAGGGAACCCTGTGCGGCGCCGTGATCGTCTTCCACGATGTCAGCGCGACACGCGCGCGTTCGCTGGAGATGCTCCATAGAGCCCAGCACGACACACTGACCGAACTGCCCAATCGCCTGCTGCTCGTCGAGCGGCTCACGCAGGCGGTTTCATTCGCGCGCCGCCGTCGCACATTGCTGGCGCTGCTGTTTCTGGACGTGGATCGCTTCAAGCAAATCAACGACTCGCTGGGTCACGCAATCGGCGATCAGCTGTTGCGGGCGGTGGCGCACCGGATGAGCGTCTGCGTGCGTGACTCGGACACCGTCAGCCGCCACGGCGGCGACGAGTTCATCGTCCTGCTGCCGGAGGTGGCGCACGTAAAGGACGCGACCGTGTGTGCGGAAAACCTCCTTGCCTCACTGCGCCGCCCGTACCAGCTCGAGAACCTGGTGCTGTGTGTCACGGTGAGCATCGGAATCGGGGTCTACCCGACTGACGGTGCCGATGGTGACACTGTATTGCGGCACGCCGACCTCGCCATGCTCAACGCGAAGAGACGCGGTGGGGCGCAATATCAGCTGTTCAATCCGCGCATGAGCGAGCGTGTCGTGAAGACGGGCTCTGTGGAATTCCGGGCAGGGTGAGGCCCGCGGTCTGGTCGGCGCGGTTTCTCGCGCCGTGCACGGGGCCGCAACCGGACCGGTCCTCGAGCCGCCGCGGCCGACCTGCGTGCCCGGGGTGCACGCCGCACGCGTGGCGCGTCACCGCCGGCCCGAACTGCTCATGCGAATCGGCCGCCGGCGAACCGATCGGGTTTCAAGGGGCGGATGGACGCATCCCGTCAATTCCCTGTGCGACTGCCCTCGTACGTAGGCAGGCTACGACCATGACCCGCGCAGTCGCAAGGAGTCATCGGGCACGCAAGGGAACGTCGAAGTCCTCGTGCCCTTGCGGCATCACCGCAGGAACCTAGGGTTCACTTTGCCGGAGACCTGCCCGGGAGCGGGAGCGTTCGGGGGATGAGCGGTTGCCGGCGGCCGAAAACTTGTAGCCGACACCCCACACGGTGTGCAGGAGCTTCGGCTTCGATGGGTCGCGATCGATCTTGGCGCGCAGCCGGTTGATGTGGCACTCCACCGCGTGCTCGTAGGTGTCGTGACTGTCGCCCCAGACCGCTTCGAGCAGCTCGGCGCGGCTGTAAACGCGTCCCGGATTGCGGACAAACAGCAGCAGCAGCTCGTACTCCTTATGCGTCAGCACGACAGGCGTGCCCCGCACCCTGACTTCCCGCGACTCCGGATCAATCGTCAGTGCGTCGCCGACGCGCAGCACCCTGCAGCCTTTTCCCACTTGCTCGCACAGTGCATCCACGCACCGGAAAAGCGACCGCACGCGAGCCACCAGCTCACCCGCGCTGTATGGCCTGGTCATGTAGTCCTCGGCGTCCATCTCCAGACCGCACACTCTGTCGATATCGTTGGTCCGCGCCGAGACCATCAGCACCGGTGTATATGCCCGTCGCGCTCTGACACGTCGGCATACCTCCAGACCGTCCGAGCCCGAAAGCATGATGTCCAGAATTATCAGGTCGAACGTCTTCTCTTGCGCCAGACTCACGCCGACATCGCCGGACAAGGCCACTTCGACGTGGCAGCCAAGTGCTTCTATCTGGCGCCTGAGCGCGCCGGCCACCTCCGGTGCCTCTTCGACGATCAGAACGTTGCACCTCGTACTCATACTGCCATCCCTCCCTCGCTCGACTCCGGCGTGCGGCGCTCAGACCCGGATGAAACCCCGGGTCCACGACGAACGTAGGGGCGACGAACGCACGACGCGCGCGCGACAGAACTCACAGCGCCCCGCAAGTCTCCACCTGATGCGTCGCCCCGGCCGCCCTGCGCCGCATCGCCGGCACGCAATGCGACGCGTGCCGGCCGGACACTCTCCACCACCGGATCCGGACCGCCCTGACCCCGACCGCCACGTCCTCGCACTCGGCAGCGTCGCACTGTTCGTCCTCGCTCGTGAGCACCGAAACGATGTCCCGGTACTCCGGTTGCTTGAATGAAGCGCATGTGGTCTTCACCGCGGCGCCCGCACATCAGGCAACGCCATCCCGCTGACCGGCCGCGACAGTCACATCCCGCGCATGGGGTCTCACCCAGATATCC
The DNA here is from genome assembly GCA_021843755.1 of Pseudomonadota bacterium. Taxonomy (GTDB): domain Bacteria; phylum Pseudomonadota; class Gammaproteobacteria; order Steroidobacterales; family Steroidobacteraceae; genus 13-2-20CM-66-19. Next base: position 2,055 of record JAKBWB010000028.1, on the reverse strand, counting down.
CACAGACTCAGCAGCATCATGACCGTCACGCTCAAGACGAATGTGCCGCCGCCAAGGATCACCAGGTAGACCCATCCGTAATCCAGCTTCGTCAGAAACCACCCGGAGACGTCCACGACGAAGGCCGCAAACGGCAACACGGCCAGCGTCGCTTTCCATCGCGTCGGATAACTGGAATGCACGAATATGTACCCGACGACGAAAAACACGACCGAGAGGCCCATCATGTGGATGTGTGCAAGCGACAACAGCGTCACATAGCCGACGCCTGGACCGTAATACGTTGCGGCAATATCGTGGACGCTGAGCAACGGGCTGCCGTTGCTGCCGATGTGACTGAAATCAAGGTATGCCAACGCTATCAATATACCAATCCCGAGAAATATCAACGTGGCCGTTAACAGTGCTTTCATCTCCACAGTAAGATCGGACAGCGGTTTCACTATAGACTCTCCTGGCTCCAATGACCGATACGGCGACTTCACGCAAATCGTTGCCTTCGGTTATTGCCGCGCGTTGCTCGTGCCGACGGTTACCGGCACCGTGGAATAGTAGGCCGCCACGTTTCGCAGTTGCGCCAACGACATCGGACGGACCATTTCGTTCATTACCCCACTTCTTCGCGTGCCTTCCTTGAAAGCAATGAGCTGCTCTATGAGGTATTCGTAGTGCTGACCGGCAAGGTTTGGTACGTCCGTCGCTGCGGACATACCGTCGGCTCCATGGCAGGTTGCGCACATCACGGATTCGACCTTTCCCGCCGCAGGGTCCGGCGGGGCCACACCGGCCGACGCCGCTGCAAATACAACGATGATGCCGAGGACCACAAGGATCGCGGCGAACACTGCGAACTTCCTGCGCATGCTTATTTACGCTCCTATGTCTGCGGAGCCGCGCTGGACCCCGTACACTCTGGATTAACCTCGTGCTCTGCCCCATGGCGTCCTGTCGCGCACCCGCCGGTCAATTGTCGCGCGCTCCCTGATTGATCCACCTGGCGATCATGTTCACCTGCGACGCCGGCAGCATCCTCGCGTGCTCGGATGCGGCTGCGCACTTGCCATCGGCCGTCGCCAGGCGCTCACACCTCTTTGGCATGCTCATCAACGGGGACGCCCGGTGTCTGAGCAACCAAATGAGGTCGCTCTGCTGACTCGATCCCGGGATCACGAGCGGTCCGAAGTGGCTGCCCTTCATGAGCGTGGCATAGCTCTGCACACTGAATCCGGTCATTTCATAGCCGATGCCACCAGGGCTGTGGCACACCGCACAGTTGTGCTCGAGGACAGGACGGACGTCTTGCTTGAAGCTCACTCGCTCGGAACGACAGCCGCCAAGAAGAGCCGCGGCGGATAGCGTCACTAAGGCAATCGCTTTGGGTATGAACATGATAGTGCCTTCCTATGTAAGCAATCCGGCGAGTACCGGAATTCCCGGAGACCCATGTGCATGAACGCCAGGGCTGCGGCGCGTTGGTGTTCACGCCGTCCGGGCTGCTGTCGCCAAAACTGGAGTTCGCCGGCGGGGACACTGCCGCCCGCCGTGCTCGCGCGGCCGTCTTGCGCCTGCCATGAGCTTCGCTCCGCGCACGGAGACGGCCGCGAGCCGCCGGAGCACGGATGCGGCTGTGATGGTGCTCCTGACTTTCTTTCCATATCGGTGAGTCAAAAAGTGGTACGCCATGAGTCAAAAATTGTTACGCGATATCGCTCTGTTCATGGATCTTCCCGAGGACGTCAATAGCTGACCGGGTTTGCCGCGCTGCAGAGATGTGGGAGAGGTGTCGCTAACCAACGCCGGTCTGCGCGAGGCACTGTACTCGGCAAACTTCTCGAAAGCCTCTCGTGGGACCGAATAGGTGTTGACCACGATCAAACACGGACCCAGATAGGAGTAATTATAATCCGGTTCGACTGGTGCGCAGTTATGGGAGGAGGACTGAGATGCGATATGCGACGCGATTGCAGCTGGCGCTGGCGGTGGTGGCCGCGGTGGTGCTGGCGCCGGCGGCCCGGGCGGTGCCGAGTTTTTCCCGCCAGACCGGCATGGCCTGCG
>JAKBWB010000004.1 GCA_021843755.1 Pseudomonadota bacterium | reverse complement strand
TCGCGCACCATTCGCGCCGCGCCGCGGGGTGTGGTGCCGCTCGCGACGTCCAACGATGGCGGTCTGGACCCTCTGGAGGTGTGACCCGCGAAATGAAGCAGCAAACTGCGTCGCCCGATCGCGATCCTCGCCCCGCTCTGTGCAGCGTCAATTCGTATTTGGAAAAGAATTTTCCCGATTTCTTCGCCGAAGCCCGCTTTCAAGTGGGCGATGATGACTATTTTCTCTACGTGCGCTTCGGCCAGTACCTCGCCCGCACCATCGAGCAGAACCGGGCGCCTCGCCAGAAAATCAACCGCGGCTTCACCGTACTCAACAAAATGGCGCGGGTCTCGGCGCGACATCCCGGCATCCGCCAGATGCTCGTCTCCGGGCCTCTGGAATACATCGTGGATGCACCCAAGGCGCGCGCGCTGGCACTGAAGCGCCTCTCGCCCGTCGCGCAAGGTTATCTCGAAAGCCTCTGCGAGTAGGCAGCGTGGGCGCACGCCGGGGCACTGGCCAGGCGGAGGAGGCACTCGCGGTCAACCGTTTCTGGTTCGGTCCGGCACCGCCGACGCCGCAGACGGTCAACGATCGCCAGAGGCTCTGGTTCGGAGTCGGCACCACACCGCAGCAGCAGGCGGCGATCGACGCGATGGTCCGCGAGCGCTTCGGCACCCAGATGCAGCGGGCGGCCTGCGGCGAGTTCGATGCGTGGGCAGCCAGTCCTCGCCGCTGCCTGGCGCTGATCCTGCTGCTCGACCAGTTTCCGCGCAGCGCCTTCCGTGGCACGCCGCGCGCCTTCGCCACCGATGAGCGGGCGCTCGCTCTGACCCTGTGCGCCGTTCAGGCGGCCGCGGACGCCGTGCTCTCGCCCATCGAGCGGGCCTTCCTGTGCATGCCGCTGCAGCACGCCGAGCGGCTCGACGTCCAAGAGGAGTCACTCTCGGCCTACCGGCGGCTTGTGCAAGAGGCTCCGGAGCAATTCCGGCCATTCCTCGCCGGCGTGCACGCGCTGGCCAAACGCCATCATTCGACCGTCGCCCGCTTCGGGCGCTTCCCGGAGCGCAACCGCATTCTCGGCCGCCCGAGCACGCGCGAGGAGATCACGTTCCTGTCCGCGGGCACGGCTGATTCCGGATCCTGAGCGGCGGCACGGTCCCCGCGGCCAGCCGGGGCATGGCGATGTATCGAGTTGGTGCGAGGCGGGCTCAAATCGATCCAAATCCGTGCATCGCCACGGCGCAAGCGGCCACGCAACCGGTTGAGGCACGCATTTTCTCGCCCCGAGTCGTGCTGGCACGGCGCTTGCTGGTTCCCGAACACACCAAGTGTCGCCTGTTGCACCCATGCGCCTGTCCCGCCCCCCGCCGACCCGAAGCCTCAGGATCTTTTGCGTAGCCGCGCGCCATCGCAGCTTCAAGTTCGCGGCCGACGAGCTGTTCCTGACGCCTTCGGCCGTCAGCCATCAGATCAAGGAGCTGGAAGGCGCGCTCGGCGTGCGCCTTTTCGAGCGCAAGCCCCGCTCGCTCGAGCTGACACATGCGGGCAGCACGCTGCTCGAGCAAACCGAGCCGCTGCTCGAGGCGCTCGACCGCAGCGTGGCGCGGATCGCCCGTGGCGGCGGCCGGCGCACGTTGCGCATCCAGCTGCCCGCGTTCTTCGCCAGCGAGCTGTTCCTGCCGCGGCTCGGGGCCTTTTGCGACCGGTATCCGCAGATCGACATAGGGATCGATACGCACGATCCGCGTCCCGCGCTGCATCCGGCCAACGCGGACGTGTCGATCCTGCTGCGCGATGCCCCGCCGCAGGGCCTGCAGTCCGTGCACCTCTTTGCGCTGTCGCTGACCGCCGCATGCTCGCCGGCGCACCTGCCGGCCGTGGCGCGCCTCGGCGGCGGCGTCTTCCACGAGTTGGCGCTGATCGTACACAAACCTTCCCCCGATGCCTGGGCCAGTTGGGCGCAGGAGGTCGGGCTCGATGCGCCGGAGCCCAGAAGTGTCCTCGAGTTCGACACCATGCACGCGGTGGTGCGCGCCGCGGAACGCGGTCTCGGTGTGGCACTGGTACCCACTGCACATTGCGACGCCTGGTTCCGCTCCGGCACGCTGGCGCGCATCTTCGCCGTCGAGCTGTCCACGGCCGATTCGTACTATCTGGTCAATCGGCCCAGGGATGCCGACCGGCCCGACGTGCACGCCTTCACCGCGTGGATGCGCGAGCAGTTCCCCGGCTCACCTCGGCCCACGGCATGCGGATGAACAACCGCTCATGCACGCCCCAAATCTTCTCGTTTGTGAGCCGAACAGCCTGCTCGTATCGTGGCTTCGGACGCTCCGCTGGAGCGTTCATCGCGAACCATCAACATGGGAGAAAACATGTCACCACAGAGCCGCATACGCCGCTCGTTGCCTCTGGCGCTGCGCACCGGGGTGACCCTGACGCTCGCTTCGGTCGCATTCGCAGGCGGTCGAGTCGTTCCATTCGTGCTGAAAGTCTACGCCAGCGCGCCGGGCGGACGCGACCTGCTGTCGGGTCGCTATCCGACCGCGCTGCGCCAACTGCGCGAGCATGGAGCCGGCGCGCTCGAGCGGCGGCAGCCCGAATCGGCGCCTGGCGGTCGCCTACTCGAACCGCGCCGTAATGCGCTGGTTTTCCAATGACCGGGCAGGCGCCCGCGCCGATCTGGCCAAGGCGATGGCAGTCGCGCCCGAAGCCGGCTTCCTCGCCCGCAACGAGGCGGCTGTGAGATTCCACACGACGGAGGTACACACACGCGGCAATTGACGGATCCGGGAGGCGGGGCGTCCCCTCATACCCCCTCATGAGCACGCCTCGCCTTCCGGAGTCTGGGCGGCACCTTCCACATCGGACGGGTCCGGGAGACGGAACGTGCGCTCATGCCTCGCGAGCCCGATCCGTCTCCCGGAATCCACTCCGGGCGCAACCTGACAGGAGGGAGCTTGGGCGGCCGGGATGCCGGCGGGAGCGGGAGACGGGGCGGCCCATACCCCCTCATGGGCCGGCTTCGTCTCCCGCCGCTTCGGGACCGAACTGCGGATCGTTCAGCCGCATCCGCGCCATCGGCCCGAAGCCCCCGAGCTGCGCGCCAATACGCGCGGCGTCTCCGATTACCACCAGCACGGCGTTGCGCGGATCGGGAAACGCCTCGGCGATCACCGCTCGCGCCGCGTCCCGATCCACCGCCGCGAGTTCAGCGGGGTAGTCGTCGATGTAGCGGGTGCCCAACCCGAAAAACTCGACATCCGCGAGCGCCGCGGCCCAATCGGCCGCCGTTTCCAGGCCGAGGGCGTACTGACCGAGCGTGTACGCACGAGCGGACTGCAGCATCTCGGTGCTCACCCCCTCGCCGCGCAGGCGCTCCAGCGCCTGCAGCGCCAGGCGGATTGCCTGGCCGGTGTTGGCAGTCTCGACAAACGAGCGGATGGCGAAATCGCCGCCCGCGCTGCCGCGCACGAATCCCGAGCGGGCACCGTACGACAATCCCGACTTGATGCGCAGCTCGACGTTGAGCAGCGAGGTGAACCGCCCGCCGAACAGAGTGTTCACCAGATCGAGCGCGGCCCGGCGCGGATAGCGCTTGTTCACACCCGGCGCACCGATCCAGAAATGGCTCTGCGTCGCGCCCGGCGCGTCGACCAACAAGACGCGCCGGGCGGACGCGGCGGGCGGCGGCGCCAGTGGCGGCAGGGGCGCGGGCGTGCGCGGCCAAGTGGCAAGGGCCGCGCGCACCGCGGCCTCGGCACGGCGCAGGTCGAGATCGCCGGCGAGCACGAGCAGCAGCCGCTCGGCGCCGAAGTGCCTCCGGTAGTACTCGTGTGCATCCGCGAGCGTGATGGCGGCCAGGGATGACTCGCTGCCGTGAACCGCACGGCCGTACGGGTGACCGCCGAACAGCAGCGCCCGGCCGTACGCGTCGAGCAGCTCGGCGGGCTCGGAATCCTTGACCGCCTTGATGAATTCGATCTGCCGGTCGCGCAGATGCTCGAATTCCTCGGGGGCAAGCCGCGGCGCGCGCAACGCATCGGCAAGCAACTCGAGCATCAGACCCTGGTCGCGCGCCATGAACTGGCTGCGCACGGTGATCGCCTCGGGAGCCGCGGCGGCGGTAAAGCTGCCGCCGGCGCCCTCGACGGCCTCGGCGAACGCGTACGCATCGCGCCGGCCGGCGCCCTTCTCCAGCAGGGCCGCCACCAGTGAGGCGACCCCGGGGCGCGTTGGCGGATCGCCGCGGGCGCCGCCGCGCAACAGCATCTGGCAGGCCAGCAGCGGCACTTCGCGGCGCGGCAGCAGCAGCAGCGTCGTCCCGTTCTCGAGCTCCACGCGCTCGTGCGCCGGCACGCGTACCATTCAGCGACCGGCCGGCGACGTCGCAGCGCTTGCGGCCAGGATGCCCACGGTACGCCGGCTGGAAAGCAGGATATCCGCGGCCGTCGCGCGCAGCTCCTCGCGAGACACGGCCGCAAGCCGCGCCGGTGTATCGAACAGTGCCGTCCACCGATCGTGGAATACGGCGTACTCCCCGAGCAGGTGCGCCTTGCCCTCGATGGTCGCCAGACGCTTCCAGAATCCCACCATCGCAAGATTGCGCGCCCGGTCGAGTTCAGCCCGCGTCACGCCGTCCTCGATCACCCGCGCCAGCTGCGCATCGAGAGCGCTCAGCGCACGATCCGGGTCGGTATCCTGCGGCAGGGTGAGCGAGACCCAGAGCAGTCCCGGATCGAAGCCCTCCTGCCAGTGCCCTCCCACTTCGATCGCGAGGCGCCGCTCCTCGACCAGCGCGCGGTGCAGACGCGAGGCATCACCCTCCATCAGCACCGACATCAACAGGTGAATCGCGTTCGCCCGCGCATCGGCTGCCGCGGGCGCCTTGTAGGCGCACTGCACCAGCGGTGTCTGGACCTTGCGCCATATGCGCACGCGCCGCTCCGCAAGCTGCGGCGGCTCGCGCGCCGCGACCGGCGCCGGCGGCGCCTGGGCCGCGATCGGCTCGAAATGCCGGCGCACCAACTCCAGCGCCTCCTCCGGATTGACGTCTCCGGCCAGCGTCAATGTCAGGTTGTTCGGTGCGTAGTAGGTACGATGGAAGCTCAGCAGATCCTCCAGCCGCCACGCGCGGATGTCCTCGGGCCAACCGATGGTCGGAAATCGGTAGGGATGCGTGGTAAACGCAGCCGCCTGCACCTGCTCGGCAAGCAGTCCGTGATTATTGTCTTCAACCCGCAGACGCCGCTCCGAGGCCACGACGCCGCGCTCACTCTCGATCAGCTCCGGCGCGAAGGCCAGGTTCGCCACCCGATCCGCCTCGAGCGCGAGAACCAGCTCCAGGGCGCTGGAGGGAAACCAGTCCTCGTAGACGGTGACGTCGTCGCTGGTGAAGGCATTGTTGGCGCCGCCCTGCGCCTCCATCAGCCGATCGAACTCTCCCGGCGCGCGCGCGCGCGTGCCGTTGAACATCATGTGCTCGAAGAAATGCGCCAGTCCCGTGATTCCCGGCCGCTCGTTGCGGCTGCCCGCCCGGACCCACAGATTGAGCGCCACATTGGGAATGTGATGCACCGGCCAGACGATGACCTGCATGCCGTTGGCGAGTCGCCGGGCGTGCACCTGCGCGCGCCCCGCCGGTTCGGCAGGGCAATACATCTCAGCGCGTGCCAGGGCGGTCCGTTTCATGAACCCAGTGTACGCCCGGTCTCCCGCGCACGGCCGCCGGGCCGGTGCGCTACGCCCGAATAGGGAGCACCCGCTCCGCCGGACGAGAGATCCGGACCCGGAACACGCTCGCGCTCACGTTCACGCTAATTCTTCAGCCGAAGCTTGACGATCCGTCGGAATCGTACCGTCCGCGGTCAGCTCCGCGAGTATCCGCCGCTCCGCCCAAGTGGGGCCGGTCAACCGCTCGAGAAATCCGCAATGCCCGCCGCGCCGGGTCACGACGATTCGCAACCTCGGCGGGCAGGCCAGGTGCACGAGGTCGCGTGCCGGAATGATTGGATCGTCGAGCGCCGTGATGATCAGCGCCGGAACATCGAGGCTCGCGAGCCGCGAGCCGACCAGCGCGTATCCGCTGAGGTAGGCATCGAGGCTGGGGAAATCGGTATACCGCCGGATCAGCTCGGCGGTAAGGCGGCGCAGGTCATACAGGCCACGCAGATCGCGCAGATCGTACTCGGCCGGCCACCTGGCCTGTTTCTTGCGCAGCGAACGCCACCACTTGCGCGCGAAATACAGCGCATAGGCTCGCAGGCCGGACTCGAGCGCCCGCAGGGTTGCATGCGGATCGAGCACCGGGGAGACGGCAATGACCGACAGCAGATCGAGATCGGCGGCGCGCGCCTCGGCGGCCGCACGCAGCAGAAAGTTACCGCCGAGGGAAAAGCCGACCAGCCGCATGGGTCGCCCGGTCAGCCGCCGCAGCGCGCGCAAGGCGCCGCACGTCTCGGCCAGACGGCAGGAATGGAACAATCCCGGATTCAGGTGATGGGTCTCGCCGTGGTCGCGCAAATTGAGCCGAAACACGTCGAATCCGCGCTCGTAGAGCTGCTGCGAAAGCGACAGCACGTAGAGCGAATCGGCGCTGCCTTCCCAGCCGTGCAAGACGACCACCGGATCGCCTCCCGGGGCGCCCGTGGAGCGCCAGCACTGCAGGCGCACGCCCTCGCCGCACTCGAGCAACAACTCCTGTTGCACGGCGAGCAAAGGCGCGGCGCGGCGCACGATCGCCCTGCGGCGCAGTGAGAGGCTCGCCAGCATGGACTGCAGATGACCACTGCGCAGCCACAGCGGCGGCTGAAAGCCGTCCTCCGGCGCCGGCAGCACCGCCGCCTCGCATGTCCCCTGCAAACTGCCCGCGCCCCGCGCCCGTTTACTCTGCACCTGCGCCTCTGCCGGTCCGCTCGACCCTTGCCGGCCAGTGTAGCGTACTGTCCGCGCGGCGGGCGCGTGGGAGCGGCCTCGACCGGCCATGGTTCACGGCGTGCGGCCCGTTCGGGCGCCCCGAGCCCCCCACGGCGGACAGGCGAGCGGCCGCGCCGCATCCCGCTCAGGGGCGCGGCGTCCTCATTCGCGGATGCCCGAGCTGCGATCCAACAGCAGGATCGCGGCGAGGAACAGGACGGCAACCGCCACGATCATGATCGCAAACGCGTCCCAGACGCCGACGTCGGAGACGCCGAGAAACCCGAAGCGAAACGAGTTGACCATGTATAGAATGGGGTCGACCAGCGACAGGTGGCGTGCCCATCCCGGCAGCGTGTTGATCGAATAGAACACCCCGCCGAAGTAGATCAGCGGCGTGAGCACGAACGTCGGAATGATGCTGATCTGGTCGAAGCTCTTGGCGAACATCGCATTGAGGAAACCGCCGAGCGAAAACGTGACCGAAGTCAGCACTGCCGCCGCGACGATGATCGTCGGGTGCAGGACCGGCAGGCGGGTGAGGAACATCCACACGCCGCTCACCACCAGGCCGACCATGGCCCCACGCATGACGCCGCCGGCCACGTAGCCGGACACGATGATCCAGCTCGGCAACGGGGAGACCAGCAGCTCCTCGATGTGCCGCCCGAACTTGGCGCCGTAGAAGGATGACACCACATTGTTGTACGAGTTTATGATCACCGCCTGCATGATCAGGCCCGGCGCGATGTACACCATGTAGGCGAAACCGTCCATGGTACCGATCCGCCGGCCGATGACGCTGCCGAAGATCACGAGGTACAACGTGGCGGTCACGGCCGAGGGCAGGATGGTCTGGGGCCAGATGCGGACGATCCGCTGAAACTCCCGGATGAGGATGGTCTCGAAGCCGATCCAGCGCGCCCGGCCGAGCGCCAACGGACGCCGCGTCGCGCGTTCGACCACGGTGCTCATGCCGCCGCTCCCTTCTCGACCAGGCGTATGAAGATCTCCTCCAGGCGATTCACCTTGTTGCGCATCGAGATCACCTCGATGCCGAGGGCAGAGAGGCGCGCGAACAGATCATTGACGTTCTGCTCCGTGGAGATCTCGACCTCGAGGGTGTGCTCGTCGACGAGCTTGGCCGCATATGCCGGCAGCCGCGGCGCCTGCTGCAGCGGATGGCGCAGGGTAAGCACGAACGTCTCGGTATGCAGCCTTCGGAGCAGATTGCTCATCCGGTCCCGCTCGATGATCCGGCCGTGGTCGATGATGGCGATGTTCCTGCAGAGCGTCTCGGCTTCCTCGAGATAGTGCGTGGTCAGGATGATGGTCGTGCCGCGCTGATTGATCTCGCGCAGGAAATCCCACATCGAGCGGCGAACCTCGATGTCGACGCCGGCGGTGGGCTCGTCCAGTATCAGCAGCCGCGGCTCGTGCATCAGTGCCCGGGCAATCATCAGCCGGCGCTTCATGCCCCCGGAGAGTGCGCGCGAGGCATGCTTGCGCTTGTCCCACAGCTGCAGCTGTTTCAAATACAACTGCGCCCGCGCGCGCGCCACCGGGCGCGCAATGCCGTAGAAGCCCGCCTGATTGACCACGATGGTCTCGGGCGACTCGAACTGATTGAAGTTGATCTCTTGCGGCACTACGCCGATGCAGCTCTTGGCCGCCTCCAATTCGCGGTCGAGGTCGTAGCCGAAGATGGTGGCCTGGCCGCCGCTCTTGCGCACCAGCGAGGTGACGATGCCGATGAGGGTGGTCTTGCCGGCGCCGTTCGGCCCGAGCAGCGCGAAGAAGTCCCCCTCCTCGACGGCAAGGTCGATACCCTTGAGGGCCTGGACGCCGTTGCCGTAGGTCTTGGTCAATCCCTGGACGGAAAGTGCATTCATCGCTTAAGAATCCCTTACCCGGCTCTCATCCGCAATGGTTCATCGGGGAGATTGCTCCCGGGGCGGGCGCGGCCGTTCAGGGGGCGAAGTAGCGCGCCAGATAGTCCTCGAACGTGCCCTGATCGGCCGCCTCGGCGGCCCTGTGCGCCTCGAGCGATTCGCGAGCCTCACGGGAGAATTCCGCCAGCCGCGCCTCGTTCGGCGGGTACATGTCCAGGAAATATGCCTTGTGCTGGCTCGACATCCGCAGGGCCAGCTGCGAGAAGGTCTCCCCGGTGGATGCGAGTTCGGTCATCATGCGCGCCGAGGGAGTACGCGCGACGTCCTCGAGCTTGGCCCTTTGCACCTCGAGCGCCAGGGAATACGGCCGCAGCGGATTGCCGCGATCCAGGATCTCGCACGGACCGGCCATCTCATCGAGCAGCTCCCGGGCCCATTCCCGCATGGCGACTTCGTGCCCGCCGCGCCACAGGGTCAGCCCCGGCTGGCGGCCGCGATGCGCGACCTCGAGGTGATTGTGATCGAGCACATGCTGCTCGGCGGCGGCGATGGGCGGGCTCTCCTTCAGCAGGCACAGGGCCACGAACGCTTCGAGAAAACGCAGCTTGTTCTGGTTGACACCGACCGGATCGAAGGCGCTCACGTCGAGCGCGCGCACCTCGACGTACTGCACGCCCGCGCGCTTCAGCGCCTGGGTGGGCCGCTCCCCCGAACGGGCGACTCGCTTGGGCCGGATGAAACTGTAGTATTCGTTCTCGATCTGCAGCAGGTTCGCGTTGAGCTGCCGGTAGACTTCGCCGGCCCGCACCCCGAGAGCGGCATAGGGCGGGTGCGGCGTGCTGATCGCCCGGCTCAGATCATCGATGTACTCCTCGAGGCTGTTCATCGACACGTTCAGATCGGCCTGAGTGCGATTACGATAGCCGATATCGCTCATCCTGAGGCTGGTGGCATAGGGCTCGAAAACGGTGCCCGGTGTCAGCTCGGCCATCGAGTACGGCCGCCCCCGCAGGAACGACTTGCATAACACCGGCGAGACGCCGAACAGGTACAGCACCAGCCAGCCGTGCCGGCGGTAATTGCGCAGCAGATCGAAGTAGCGCGCGGAGACGAATTCCTGTCCGTGCGTGCTCGATTGCAGCGCCGCCGCATACACGGGCCAGAAACCGGGCGGGAACGAGTAGTTGAAATGCACCCCCGAGATGGCCTGCATCATGCGTCCGTAACGCAGTCCCAGACCTTCGCGATAGATGCTCTTCATGCGTCCGATGTGCGAATTCCCATAGCGCGCGATCGGAATCTCCTCGTCACGCTCGATCCGGCAGGGCATGCTCGTCGCCCACAGCAGCTCATCGCCGATGTGGCGGTAGACGAACTGATGCAGATCGAGCAGGTACTGCAGCAGCTCCCAGGTGGTGGTGAAGGTCGGGGTGACCAGCTCGATCAGTGCCTCGGAATAATCCGTGGTGACATGTTCGCTGGTGAGTGCCGAGCCGAGCGCGGTCGGGTGTGGCGTCTGCGCGATCCGCCCGTCGGGCGTCACGCGCAGCGATTCCTTCTCAACGCCGCGCAGACCACCCTGCAGGATCTCGGGTTGACCGCTGTTGATCAGGGCAGCCAGGCGCCGTTCGAACACGGTATCGCGGCGCGGGCCGTTCATGCGCTGCATGGTCCTGGAGTCAGGATGCTTTCATGCGATCGAGGAACGCCAGGATTCGCGCCGCATTGGTGCCGACGTCGCCCACGCCGACCCGTGACTCGCTTCTGACGTCGATGCGCGAACCGGAACCGTGCGGCCGCACACGCACCACCACGTCGTCCTTGAAATCGAAGAAGAACGTGTGCGCGGTGGCTTCCAGGCGCCCGTCAGCCGGCACGTACGCATCGATGCGCCAGCCCAGCGCCTGCGCCACGCGACGGGCCTTGGCCAGCGCCTGCGCCGGGGGCAGACTCATGAACAGCGGCTTGATGTACGGATAGTACTTCGCCTGCAGCGCCGGCACGTCGATCGTCTTGTCCCCAAGACGCTCCTCGCGGATGTATCGCGGCGAAACGGTAGCGTGCGCACGCGCGCGCAACGGAATGACCGCGACAAACTTCGGCGGATTGGCCGTATCGGTGGTGATGTCGTTGATCGGAGGGGTGTGCTCGGCCCGATAGAGCCACGATGTCACGTAGGCGGTCAGGGCCAGTCCGATCACGATGCCTACCACGGCAACGGTGCCGGGAATGCGCGCGTGTTTCACCGTCCCGAACAGCACGCCAATGATCGTGACGGCGGTACCCGCCACGATCAGCAGGAAGCCGATCATCAGCGTCATCAACGCCGCACCGACGCTCGCCAGCGCGAAACGGTTCAGCGGGCCGGCGATGCCGGCGGCGAGCAGCCCTGTGCCCAGAGTCCACAGGCCCAGGTGCGTCACGCGTCCGGGCCACCGCGGGGGATTCAATGAGGGGAATGCAGTGGTGCTCATGGGCGGATCCCGGAGTTGGACGCGGCACTTGTTGCCCAGCGCCGATTCAGGCATCTTGCAGCCTCGCGGCAAGCTGCGCAACCGAGAATCATTATGATCGGCATCATCGGTGGTACGGGTCTGTATCGCATGAACGGACTGGAAGTGCACGAGTCGCGGGAGCGTCAAACCCCGTTTGGACGCCCCTCCTCGCCCGTGATGCTGGGCCGGCTCGACGGCCGGCCGGTGGCGTTCCTGGCCCGCCATGGCCTGCAACATGATCTGCTGCCGAGTGAGATCAACTACCGGGCCAATATCTGGGCGCTGAAGAGCGTCGGCGTGCGCACCGTGATCGGCGTGTCCGCGGTCGGAAGCCTGCGCGAGGAGATTCGGCCGGGCGATCTCGCCCTGCCCGCGCAGTACCTCGATTTCACCAAAGGGGTGCGCGCGGCGAGCTTCTTCGGCCAAGGCATGGTGGCCCACGTCTCGACGGCAAATCCCTCCTGCGCGGCCACGAGCGCGCTGCTCGCCCGCACGGCCGACACGCTCGGTCTGAGGCTTCATAAGGACAAGACCTATGCCTGCGTCGAGGGCCCACGCCTCGGCACACGCGCCGAAAGTTTCTGGCTGCGCGGCGCGGGCGCCGATCTGGTCGGCATGACCAACATACCGGAGGCGTTCCTCGCGCTGGAGGCGCAACTCGGCTACTGCACCGTGACCGTGGCGACCGATTACGATTGCTGGCTGGATGATCCGGGGCAACACGTCTCGGTGGACCAGGTGATGAGCCAATTTCGCGATAGCCTGACGCGGGTCCAGCAACTGCTCGCGCGCGCGGTCGCCGATTACCGCGACGACGAATCACGGCCATGCCGCAGGGCATTGCGCGCCGCGGTGGTCACGCCGCGCGAACACCTGAGCGCGGCGCAGAAGGAAATTCTCGACTTCCTCGCCCTCTGAACCGGACGCATCAGCACGGCACGCCGGCGCCGGGCTCGGACCGCGCCAGCTTGCGCAGCAACGCGTGCAGGCGGCGCCGCGCCGGCCGGGTGTCCTGCGCCAGCTGTTCCACGGCCCGGGCCAGATCCGCGGGTGTGTCGACATCGTACGAGCCGGCGAGCCTGGTGACGGCCCGCCCGGATTGCCGACAGCGACGCTCGAGCGCCTCACCGAACGTCGGCTCACTCCAGGGCAGATCGGTCAGATCGGGCCAGGCGACGCGCGCGCCCATCAGGGTGACCCCGCCGTCGACGGCAGGGATCAGAACGACATCGCTGTGATCGAGCGCGGTACGCGCCGCGGTCAGGTCCTCGAGCCGCATCGAGGGCGCATCGCTGCCGATGAACAGCACCCGATCGCAGCCGCGCGCGCGTGCAACCGCATCGACTGCGGCAATCCGCTGGCCGAGATTGCCGCCCGGCTGCGGCACGACCCATGCGGGCCGGGACGTGAGGCCTTCGGCCCACTGCGCATCGCACGCCTCGGCCGGTGCAATGATCAATTCATCCGGCCACGCGGCCGCGTCTTCCAGCACACACTCCAGCAGCGCAGCCGCCACCGCCAGCGTCCAGGCCTCGCCCAGACACTGGGCGAGGCGCCGCTTGCCCGCACCGGGCACGGGCTTGCGGCACAAGAGAGCCAGCGCGGCGGTGCGCGCCGGCGGGGCATCATTGGACATGTGATCGCAGCCCGGACATCTCGCCTGTCTGGCGCTCAGCGAAGACCATGCGCCGGTAACGGCGCTGCACCCCCGAGGAGCTGCAGCACGTCCGTGCGGGTGTGCCCGCCGGGTCCGGGCGGCGCGTAATTCCACGCCGCGATCGACAGCATGCCGTCGGGGCGGCCCGTCATGATCACCGAATGCGACCGGTTCGCGAGGCGCGCCTCACCGAGCCCGTGCAGCAGCTTCAAGTCGTTGCAGGACGCCTTGGGACTGTCGTCCACGGCAATCACGCCGAGACCGCCCTGGAACGGCGCCCTGATCACCCCTGCTCCTCGAACCTGCCGGCGAACGTCCAGGACGACATGAGGTGGACGAGGCCCGCGGTGGCACGGATGATATCGGCGAGCCACGGCCCGATGTAGGGCGAATCGGTGACACCGGTCTCATTGCCGGCATGGGTGGCGTTGATTTCGCTGAAGATGATCGGTCTGCAACATGCCGCGCGCCTCATGCCTGCTCATCCCGCGCCTGGGCGCGCTGAAAGGCCGCACGGGCGATGACACGCTGCGCATAAGCTTCAATCACCGGCGATTTCTCCATCAACGGACTCTGGCCGAACATCGCGAAGGTCGTCCCATAGAGCACATCCGCGCCGCTGAAGTGCTCGCCGAGCAGGTATGGCCCGTGCTCCAGCCTGCGGATCAGCACCGGCATCGCCTCCTCCACTGCCACCCAACCGGCCGTGCCGCGCGGGACTTCGACATGCAGGAACTTGGACACGAAGGCCGGCTCCAGCACTCCACTGTAATAGGCCAGCCACGACAGGTAGGCCCCGCGATCCCGGCCGCCGACCTGCGGCCCGAGGCCGCGCTCGGGGAACCGGTCGGTCAGATACAGCGTGATGGCGGAGGACTCGAACACGACCGACCCGTCATCGTCGATCGCGGGCACCTTGCCGTGCGGATGCGGGTTGGCCGCATCCACCGCCCCCGTGCCGTCGCGCTTGCGGACCTCGACCCGCCGGATCTGGTACGGGACCCCCAGTTCCTCGAGCAGGAAGATGAAACGTGTGGAGCGTGTCTTGGGGTGATGGAACAGAGTGATCATGGCCGGATCCGTTGCTGCCGATCACGCGAGGATGCGGCTTCGAGCCGACACCCGCAAGTCCCGCCGGTCCATGCGCCAGCTTACCCCGCGCTGCGCCAGAGCGGAGATTCCTCGGGCAATTCATCGAGCTGACGCACGGTGTAGTCGTAGCCGGCTTGAATCGCCCGCTCGAATGCCTTCCAGTTGAGCATGTCGATCTCGGCCAGCGGCGGGCGCAGCAGCAGATCCGTCCGGCTGCGCTGCGCGGCCGTGAGCGTCGTGCTGTTGACCATGCCGCTGCGCCACAGAATCTGAAAGATGTTCGGCAGCTGCCGCCGCGCCCTGATCCAGCGCAAGAGCTGCCACGGCCGGGGCACATCGAGTTCATCGCCCCTGGTCGTGAACGCGCGATCCGCCCCCGCATCGCAGCCGATCACCGGTCCGCGGCCAAGCTCCAACATGACATCCACGGGCAGGTTGTTCATGGCCCCGCCGTCTACCAACACCTGCCCGGCGTGCAGCACGGGCGGCAGGACGCCCGGCACCGAGACCGAGGCGCGCAGTGCCCGCCAGAGCTCGCCGCGACGGTGCACGTGCGGGTGGCCGGTAGTCAAATTGGACGAGACGCAGAAGAACGGGAGCGGCAAATCCTCGATCGCAAGCTCGCCGAATGCCTCGAACAACATTCGGCTCACCTTGCGGCCGGATACCAGCGACACGAACGGCAGCGTGTAGTCACGCAGAGGTCTGGACTCGACGAAGTAGTGACGGAACCGGTCGGTCAGCTCCGTCACGCTCCAGTGGCCGGCGACGCCGGCACCGAGGATACCGCCCATGCTGGTCCCGCCGACCAGATCGATCGGGATCCCCGCCTCGCGCAGCGCCTTGACGGCGCCGATGTGCGCAAAGCCGCGCGCGCCGCCGCCGGAGAGCACCAGCCCCACGGCGCGACCGGTCAATATCCGTGCGAGCCGCGCATAATCGGCCGGGGACTGCACGTGATGATGCGGGATGTCGGGCAGATTGGCGAGCCAACGGGCGGCGGCGCCCGTCTCGATCCTGGTGTCGTGCACCAGGATCAACTCCCAACGCTGCGGAGTGAGACTGTGATCGTGCGGCCAACGCAGCGCGCCCCAGCTGCCCGCCGGGCTGTCCGCGCGCGCCAGCAGCAACAGTGCGTCCGCCTGCCGCTCGCACAGCTTCGTCCAGCGGCTGGGCGTGGGATCGGCCACGTAGACGACGAAGTCATTGGCCGATTCGATGTTGTTGAACCACTGGCTGGTGTGCGTGCCGGCGCGTACGCTCCAGACCAGTTCCGCGCGCCCGAACTCGGCGAGCGCCTTGATCAGTGCGGTGGAAAATCCCGCAAAGTCCACCTCCAGACTCTGCGGCAGCACCGTGAACGTGGACGCACCGCGCAGATGCGCCCGGGGAATGGCATCCATCCGCTCCAGCCGCTCGACCATCAGCTGCGCGATACGCCACATGGCTTGCGGATCGCGCCGCAGTACGTCGTTGAATGCGTAGGCCGGGATCCGCGCCAGCTCCGTGTTGCGCAGCGCCACGACGTGAGCCGTGCGCGGGCGCCCGGAGATCAGGCCCATCTCCCCGACAGTGTCGCCGGCGGCCAACCGCGCCAGGAAGCGGCCCTGCACCCGGCTGTCGGCGGACAGAACCGCCAGACTCCCGCTGAGCACGACGTAGAGCGCATCGGCGGGCTCACCGACGGCAAACAAAGCCGCGCCGCCGGGCAGCGACAGCCATTGCGCCGCATCGGCGATCTGACGCAGCACGGTGGGCGTCAGGGCGTTGAACAACGGCAGCTGCGCCAGCAACGCCCCGAGGTCGGCCCGCAGGGCCGTGCTGCCCGCGTGAAGGCCGCGGTTCATACGCACAGCGCCCCGAGCGCCGGCGGGCCGAAGGCGGCCGGCGCAATCGCCGCGGCATCGACTGCAATGCCGTTCATTCAAACCTCCCCGCGTGCTGAGGCACGTCTGTGTTTGTTCAAGCGCGGGGCGCGCTGCGCGTCCCGCTCCGCCGGACCCCCACTGTGCGCGGCGGCCCGGTTACCTCTCCAGAATCGCCGCGACGCCCATACCGCCGGCCGTGCAGACCGAGACCAGGCCACGCTTGGCGGCCGGATCCGTGGCGAGCAGCCTCGCCAGCGTCGCGAGGATGCGCGTACCGGTAGCCGCGAACGGATGGCCGATGGCGACGCTGCCGCCCTTGACGTTCATCCGCGTGCGCTCGATCGAGCCGAGCGGTCCTTCCAGGCCCAGGGTCTCGCGACAAAACCGCTCCGACTCCCAGGCCGCGAGCGTGCACAGCACCTGCGCCGCGAACGCTTCGTGAATCTCGTAATAATCGAAGTCCTGCAGATTCAGCCCCGCATCCCGCAGCATTGCCGCGACCGCATACGCCGGCGCCATCAGCAGGCCCTCCCGGCCGCCGGCGAAGTCGACCGCCCAAGCCTTGCCGTAGCGCAGGTAGGCGAGCACGGGAAACTTGTGTTGCTCGGCCCAGGACTCCGAGGCGAGCAACACGGCGCTCGCACCGTCGGTCAGCGGCGTGCTGTTGCCGGCGGTGAGCGTACCGGCACCCGGATCGAAGCTCGCACGCAGCGTTGCGAGCTTCGCCATCGAGGAGTCCGGCCGGATGTTGTTGTCGATCCGCAACCCGAGGAAGGGCTCGACCAGATCCTGGTAAAATCCCTCGCGCCAGGCGGCCGCCGCCTTCATGTGGCTCTCGTAGGCGAGCCGGTCCTGTGCCTCTCGAGTGATTCCCCAGCGCTGCGCCATCAACTCGGCACTCTGCCCCATCGACAATCCGGTGCGCGGCTCGGCCACCGTCGGCAGCACGGGTTTGAAATACCGGGGCCGCAGACGCAGCCAGGGCCGCGAGCGCTGCGCGAGCGTCCGGCCTCGGAAGCTCGCGAGCAACAGCTGTTGATAGGCGCGCGGGTATGTGATCGGCGGATCACTGATGGTGTCGGTGCCGCCGGCGATGCCCACATCGATCTGGCCGAGGGCGATCTTGTTGCCGATCGCGAGCGCCGCCTCCAGGCCGGTGCCGCAGGCGCGCTGCAGGTCGAACCCGGGAGTCCGAGGATCCAGGCCGCATGAGAGCACGCACTCGCGAGTCAGGTTGTAGTCCCGCGGATGTTTGATGACCGCGCCGGCGGCGACCTCCCCGAGACGCGTCCCCTGCAGCTCGAAGCGCGCCACGAGCGCGCCCAGCACTGCGGTGAGCATCTCCCGGTTCCCCACGGACGAGTAGACGCTGTGGGCGCGGGCGAACGGTATGCGCGCACCCCCCAAGATGGCCACTCGCCGTACGGCCGAGCCGACCAGCATAGACCCCTCCCGCGAGACGCCTGGCGACCCAATCCGGCTGCTAGGCTATCATGCGCCGCTCCTGCCGGGGCAATTGCGCCGCGGGCCGCCGACGCTTTTGCCGCACGAGGGTTCGCACGATATCCTTTTGAATTCGGGCGCGAATTGCGTGGACCAAAGGACAGAATCGATGGGCGAATTCACCCCCCTCATGGCCCGCGACGGGCACAAGCTCCAGGCCTATCTCGCCGCGCCGCCCGCCAAGTCACGCGGCGGGGTAGTCGTGATCCAGGAAATCTTCGGGGTCAACCGGCATATCCGCGCCGTGACCGACGGATTCGCGCAGGCGGGCTATACGGCGATCGCCCCGGCGCTGTTCGACCGCGTCCGCCGCGGCATCGAACTCGGCTACAGCCCGCCTGAAGTCGACGAAGGCCGCGGTTATGCGCAGCAGCTGAATCCCGAGCAGACGCTGAAGGACTTGGCTGCGGCCGTCGCGGTCGTCAAGCATGCCGGACGCGTCGCCACGGTGGGCTACTGTTTCGGCGGCGCCCAGTCCTACCGGGCCGCCTGCCTCCTGCCGATCGACTGCGCGGTCGTCTACTACGGCCGCGTCCAGGATGCGGGATCGCCACCGCGTTGTCCGGTGCTGTACCACTTCGGCAGCGCCGACCAGAGCATCCCGCCTCATGAGGTTGATCGCATCAAGGCACTGCACCCCGGCGGAACGTTCTACATCTACACCGGGGCCGGTCACGGCTTCAATTGCGACCTGCGGGCCTCCTACGACCCTGCCGCCGCCGAGTTGGCCCGGGAGCGGACACTGCAATTCCTGGAACAGCACCTCCAGCGCAACGATCGCGACGGGCCCGGCGGGGCCGCGGACCCCTCCCGGGCGTGACGCAAGAAGGGAGTCCACAGCCAAGGCTGAGTTCGGCAGCGGCGCATGACCGGAGCGGGCTTTCGGGGCGCATGCGCAACCGCCAGAGGCGGATGACCGCTGCGACGAGCGGCCACCGCCCGCCTCGGATAGGGAATTCCCGCAACCCCCTGGCTCGGTACCGGCTCGCTGCGCTATCTTGCGCCGTATGCGCTATCAAGGGTCCCTGGATTTCCACCGCGACATGGCCGAGCGCATCGGCATCCTCGCGGTGAACTTCGGCACACCCGAGTCTCCCACGCCGCGCGACGTGCGGCGCTTTCTGGCGCGGATGCTGCGCGACCCGCGCGTGGTGGAGCTGCCCCGGACGTTGTGGCTGCCGATCCTTTACGGGTTCATCCTGCCGTTGCGCCCGGCGCGGGTGGCGCCCAAGTACCGCAAGATCTGGTCGGCGCAGGGCTCCCCGTTGCGCGAGCAGTCGCAGCAGCTGCGCGCTGCGCTGAGCAGCATCCTCGCGCAGCGGATGATGGCACCGTTCTCGGTCGAGTTCGGAATGCTGTACGGCACTCCGACCGTGTCCCAGTCCCTGCAACGGCTGCGCGCGGCGGGCGCACAGCGGATCGTGGTGCTGCCGCTGTTCCCGCAGTACTGCGGCGCCACAACGGCCGCGGTTTACGATCAGGTCAACGCGGAACTCGCCCGCTGGCGCTGGCTGCCCGAGCTGCGCTTCATCGCCGAATACCATGATCAGCCCGAATACATCGATGCGCTGCGCGAGAGTGTGGTGCAGCACTGGCGCGCGCATGGCCGGACTGCTCACCTGCTGATTTCGTTCCATGGCATTCCCGAGCGTTACTTCCATCAGGGCGATCCGTACTTCTGCAAGTGTCAGAAAACCGCGCGCCTGCTCGCCGAAGAGCTGCTGCTCGCCGAAGGTGAATGGACCGTCACGTTCCAGTCGCGCTTCGGCCGGGCCGAGTGGCTGCGCCCCTATACCCTGGAGACACTCGCCGCCATGCCGCGCCGCGGCATCAAAGATGTCACGGTCATCTGTCCGGGTTTCGCGGTCGACTGCCTCGAGACTCTCGAGGAGATCGATGTCGAGAACCGCGCGGCGTTCATGCGCGCCGGCGGCGAACGATTCGAATACGTCCCGGCGCTCAACGCCCGTCCGGAGCACGCGGCGCTGCTCGCCAACCTCCTCGCCCGGCACAGCCAAGGCTGGACGGAGGTCGACCTGGGCTTGCTACCGGCGGCGGTGCCACGCGACAGCTCGGCCTGAGCCGCACGCTAGGACGGCTCACGGCGCAACTTGGAGGTGCACAGATCGAAGATGGCCGCCATGACCAGGCGTACCGAATGATTCATGCTCGCCTCGATTGCCTTCAGCGCCGCCTCGCGGATAGCGGCGCTGAACAGCGGAATCTGCTCCGGCGGCACGCCATCGGGCAATTTGGCGGTGATACGCACCGCCGGGACATCCTCGACGATGCGCCGCAGCAACTGATGCACGCAGTTCGCCTTGGCGCGCATCAGCGACTCGTCATCGCCGAACAAGGCGCCGACCGCCAGCAGATCCTCGACCCATTGCACGCGGGCTCGCTCCCAGTCGTGCTCGGATTGGAAAGTCACCCGGATGTTTTCGCCCATGCGCGCCGCTCCCGCGGATTGATCCCAGAGGGACCGAAACAGAGTAGGCGCTTCCGGTACGGCCCTGCCAGGGGTATATGTGGCGAAAACGTGCAGATTCGCGATCTTCGTGCGCGGCGCACGCCCCGCGATGCCCAGTGTTACGATTCTCCTGATGCCCGCACGGTGCGCCCCGTCGGGCGCCGCGCACACCCGCACAGGAGCCACCGCCGATGCTGATCGTCACAACCGAGAATGTCCCGGGCTATCGCGTCACCGCCGTCAAAGGCCAGGTGTTCGGCGTCGTGGTTCGCAGCCGCGGCCTGGCCGGCAACATCATGGCGGGCCTGCGCTCGCTCGCCGGCGGCGAGATCTCCGAGTACACGCAGCTGCTCGAGGACGCGCGTCGGCATGCCGTCGACCGCATGGTGAAGAATGCGACGCTGATGCAGGCGAACGCCGTCGTCATGATGCGCTTCGACTCCTCCGAGATCGGGCAGACCATGACCGAGATCGTCGCTTACGGCACCGCGGTGGACATCGAGAAATCCCCATGATGCTGCGCACCGCGGTGCTCGCTGTAAGCGTGCTCACCGCCCTGGCCGGGGCCACGCTGCTACTCCTGGGGCGCACGGACGGCGGGGCGCAGCTGCTCGCGTTCGGTACCCTGGCGACGATCGCCACCGCCTTTGAGCGCTGGCGCTACCGCAAGCCACTGCCGGTTGCGGGACGCTGGGAACGCACCGGAGAGCGGTTCGAGGATCCCGCCACGGGCCAGCCGATGGAGGTCCTCTATGACCCCGCAACTGGCGAGCGCCGTTACGAGCCGCTGACGCCGCATTGATTCTCCGGGAGGCTGACGCCGCCTCGGCACGCCGGTGAATCGTGACGCGACGTGCGTCTGGCCTGTCTCCAAAATACCCGCAGATCAGCGTCGGGCAGCCCGCCCCCGACCCGCCCGAGGGGATCGCTTCGGCCGAGCGGCGCGGCTGCGCGAGGCTGTCTGCCGGGGTCTCGCCACTTTCGCCTTGACCGCGGTGCGCTTCTTGGCCTTGACCGGTGCGCTCCGCTTGGCTTTCACTTGCGTCACCTTGGCACGCCGGGTTCGCAGGGCCGGTGGTTTGACCTGCTTCAGCGCAGCGCGCCGCGTCCCACGTGCCGCGCCCGTGGGCTTCGCCGTCGCTCGGAGGCGGCGCACGGAGCGCGCCCGTGACGGCGCAGCGCGCTTGGCGCGCGCGGGCCGCGGTTTGCTCCCCGCCGTGGCCACACCCCCGCGCAGTTGCTCGAGTATCGCCGGGTTCTCCAGCGTGGAAACGTCCTGCGTGATGTCCTCGCCGCGGGCGATCGCGCGCAGCAAACGGCGCATGATCTTGCCCGAGCGGGTCTTGGGCAGATTATCGGTGAAGCGGATTTCATCCGGTTTGGCTATGGCGCCCAGCTGTTGGCCGACCCACTCGCGCAGGACCTGGGCGAGCTGCGCCGTGTCCCCCTTCGGATGCGCGCCCCGGCACACGACATATGCGAAGACCGACTCACCCTTGATTTCGTGCGGTTTGCCCACGACCGCCGCCTCGGCGACTCGCGGATGCGACACCAGCGCCGACTCGATCTCCATGGTTCCGAGCCGGTGACCGGCGACATTCAGCACATCGTCGATACGGCCCATGATCCAGAAGTATCCGTCGGCATCGCGGTGCGCGCTGTCGCCCGCCACGTAGTAGCGGTTTTGAAATTTCTCCCAATACGCCGCCATGTAGCGGTCGTTGTTGCGCCAGATCGTGCGCAGCATCGAAGGCCAGGGCTTCTTGATCACCAGATAGCCGCCCTC
Organism: Pseudomonadota bacterium; assembly: GCA_021843755.1. Taxonomy (GTDB): domain Bacteria; phylum Pseudomonadota; class Gammaproteobacteria; order Steroidobacterales; family Steroidobacteraceae; genus 13-2-20CM-66-19. The sequence continues at coordinate 56,539 of JAKBWB010000004.1, read as the reverse complement.
GTCGGGCTTCGTGACCGGCTCGCCGTGATCATCGACGATGTCCGCCTCGATCCCCGGCAGCGGCTGCGTGCAGGAGCCGGGCTTGGTCGCGGTCACGCCGGGAACCGGCGAGATCATGATCGCTCCGGTCTCGGTCTGCCACCAGGTGTCGACGATGGGACAGCGGCCTCGCCCGATCACTCGCTGATACCACATCCACGCCTCGGGATTGATCGGCTCTCCGACGCTGCCGAGCAGCCGCAAATTCGAAAGGTCGTAACGTGCCGGAACCTCCTCGCCGAGTTTCATCAGGGCACGGATGGCGGTGGGCGCGGTGTAGAACACCGTGACTCCGTAGTCCTGACAGATCTTCCAGAACCGCCCGCCGTCCGGATAGGTCGGCGCGCCCTCGTACATCACGACGGTGGCTCCGGCGGCAAGCGGGCCGTACGCCAGATAGCTGTGTCCGGTCACCCAGCCGGCATCCGCGGTGCACCAGAACACGTCGTCGTCGCGCAGGTCGAAAACCCACTTCGTGGTCAGCTTCGCGCCGAGCAGGTAGCCGCCGCTGGCGTGTTGAATACCTTTGGGCTTGCCGGTCGAGCCCGAGGTATAGAGCAGGTAGAGCGGGTGCTCGGCCCCGACCCACTCGGGCTCGCATACCGATGAATGCCCCGCGATGGCTTCGTCCCACCACAGATCGCGCCCCGGCTCCATGTTGACTTTCCGGCCGGTGCGTTTCAGCACGATCACGCGCTTGATGCTCGGGCAGCCCGTCGCGAGCGCCTTGTCCGCCGCGGCCTTCAGCTCGATGGCCTGTCCACCGCGCCAGCCGCCGTCGGCGGTGATGAGCACTTTGGCGCCCGTGTCCTCGATCCGTTCCTTCAGCGCCGGCGCGGAAAAACCGCCGAACACGACCGAATGAATCGCGCCGATGCGATTGCAGGCGTGCATGGCCACGATGACCTCGGGCACCAGCGGCATGTAGATCGCGACTCGATCACCGCTGTGCACGCCTTGCGCCTTGAGCGCATTGGCGAACTGACAGACCTCGGTATGGAGGTCCTGATAGCTGATGCGGCGGGTATCGCCGGGCTCGCCCTCGAACAGGATCGCCGGCTTGCGGCCGCGCTCGGCCAGGTGCACGTCCAGGCAATTGAACGAGACATTGAGCCGTCCGTCTGTGAACCAGCGGTAGTTCGGCGCTTCGCTCTCGTCGAGCGTTACCGTGAAGGGCTTGCGCCAGACGATCTCCTCGCGCGCCAGCTGCGCCCAGAAGCCGGTGTAATCGCTCTCGGCGTGTCGGCGCAGGCGCTCCAGATCGGCCGCCTTGAGCCGCGCCCGGGCGGTGAATTGCGCGGGTGGCTCGAACGTGCGCTTCTCCTGCAGGACGGACTCGATGTTCTTACTTGCCATACTTGCCCCCATCGACCGATCAAAGAGCGTCGAGCATAACTGAACCGCTCACGAAATCATGCAGAACCCATGAATGCCGGGCTCACGCACCATCGCCCGGCGCAGACCCGCCGCTGCGCTCGGCAACCCAGGCAGCCAGACGCTCGCCCTGACGGCGCAGCAGCGGGCCGAATCGCAGCCGATCATAGAGCGTACCGAGCGCCGCCAGATCCGGCACGCGCGGCCGCAGATCCTGAGGCGTCACCTCGAGCGGCATGTCGCATACGATGCGGGTGAGGCGGCGCGCCAGATACACCATCTCGCGGTGCTCGCGCAGCCGCTCCCGGAGTTCGCGGCCGCCGCGCAGGCCGAGCGCCGTTACCCGCCCGAGTCCGGCATACAGCTCGTCGATCGAGCCGAATGCGCGCATCAGCGCCGAGGCGGTCTTCGGTCCGACGCCGGGCACGCCCGGGATGTTGTCGGATACATCTCCGGTGAGCGCCAGGTAATCGGCGAAGCGCTCCGGCCGTACCCCGAACCGGTGCTCGACCTCGTGATAGCCCAGCTGGCCGCGCGCGCCGAAATCCCAGTACAGATCACCGACGCGCACCAGCTGGGCGAAGTCCTTGTCACGCGTGATGAACGCCGAGCGAATCCCCTGCCGGCGCATCAGGCACGACAGCGTCCCGAGCAGATCGTCCGCCTCGTAGCGCGAATCGACGAACACGGCGAGGCCGAGCCGGGCACACAGCTCGCGGCAGTAATCGAACTGGGCGGCCATATCCGGCGGCGCCGGCTCGCGGTTGGCCTTGTAGGGCGGATAGATGCCGTTGCGGTAGGAGGAGGCGAGCCGCCGGTCGAAGGCCACCGCGATCAGCTCCGGCCGGGTCCGCTCCAGCAGGTCGCCGAGGAAGCGTGCAAAGCCGAATACGGCGTGCACCGGCCGCTGCTCGATGTCGAGCATGTCGGGCAACTGCGAGTGATAGGCGCGGAAAACGTAGACCGAAGCGTCGATGAGGTAAACCAACGTCGGCTATTCCACCGTCCGCGCGCAGCTTGCGGCCGAGCCCGCGTCAGCTCAGCCAGCGCTGGATACGGTCGTGCAACGGGCTCGACCGCGGGAAGTGCGCCAGCAGGTACTCCATCTGGTCGGCCAGCACACGCCGCCCCTTCAGAAAGACGTACTCGGCATAGGTGGGCGTGAACGGCACCGCGATCAGCTGCATGTGCGCCTGCTCCGGGGTGCGCGAGGCCTTCTGGTTGTTGCAGCGCCGGCAGGCCGTCACCACGTTGGTCCAGATGTCGAGTCCCCCCTGGCTGAATGGCCGGACGTGGTCGCGCGAGAGCTCCCGGGTCGGGAAGCGCAGCCCGCAGTACATGCAAACGTGGGCGTCGCGGCGAAACAGCGTCTGGTTGTTCAGCGGCGGCACGTAATCGTGGCGCGTACTGCCGGGATTGCCGGTGTGCCCCACGGTGGCGACGATGGAGTTGATCTCGAGCGCGGTGCGCCGGCCGGTCAGCGCGTTGATCCCGCCGAACAGCGTATAGAGCCGGCTGCCGCAGGTGTACGCCACCTGCCCCTGTGTGTACAGCCGGGCCGCCTCCCGATAATCGATCCACTCGAGCGGCATCCCGGATACGTCCGCGCGCAGGACGAGTTGGGAGAGCCCGCGTACCGTTCCGGCCGGGATGATCCGCGGGTCGTCGATCACTCCGTGATCGGCCCGATCAAGGTCGATGCCCATCATGACGACTGTAAGATTAAGGCAAGAATGTACTTGAGTTCAACGTGCCAACGTGTAGGGTAGACGCTCCAGGGGCCGGCACCCCGTAAACCGTGCCGGTTGCCGCTTTGCGAGGGCCATCGATGCCAATCATAATCGGCGCGCTGCGCGAGGCGGCGCCCCGCGAGACACGGGTCAGCCTGGTACCTGAAGTGGCCGAGAAATTCATCCGGGCAGGAGCCCGGATCCTGCTCGAGCGGGGCGCCGGGGAACGGGCCAACTTTCCCGATTCGGCCTATCGCGGCGTCGAGTGGAGCGACGCCGCCGGGGTGCTCGCCCAGGCGGACGTGCTGCTCACCGTGCAGCCGCTCGCGGCAGCTCAGATTGGCTCGCTCAAAGCCGGCGCGGTGGTCGTCGGCTTCCTGCAACCCCACGCCCGGCGCGAGGAGATCCTCGCCCTGCAGCGCACGGGCGCGACCAGCTTCGCGATGGAACTCGTGCCGCGCATCTCGCGTGCGCAATCGATGGATGCGCTCTCTTCTCAGGCAGCCGTGGCCGGTTACAAGGCGGTGCTGATCGCGGCCGACCACCTGCAGAAATTCCTGCCGATGCTGACCACGGCCGCCGGAACGATCCGGCCCGCCCAGGTGCTGGTCATCGGCGCCGGCGTGGCGGGACTGCAGGCGATCGCGACGGCACGGCGCCTCGGGGCAGTGGTGGAGGCGTACGACGTCCGCAGCGCCACACGCGAACAAGTCAAATCCCTCGGCGCGAAATTCCTCGACACGGGCGTCAGCGCCGAAGGCACGGGCGGATATGCACGAGAACTCACCGAGGCAGAGCGGCGCAGCCAGCAGGAGGCGCTCGATGCACGGATCGCCGCCGCCGATGCGCTGATCAGCACAGCTGCCGTCCCGGGCCGGCCCGCACCCAAGATCATCCTGCGCGGTGCGCTGGAGCGGATGCGGCCCGGATCAGTGATCGTGGACCTTGCCGCCGAACAAGGCGGCAACTGCGAGCTGACGCGTCCGGGGGAAACTGTCGTCCATCAGGGCGTGCAGGTGATCGGACCGGTCAATCTGCCGGCGCAGTTGGCTTACAACGCCAGCGAGATGTATGCGCGCAATCTGTTCAATTTCCTGACACCGGCAATCAGGCAGGGAGCCCTCGAGGTGGACTGGAATGACGAGGTCTTCGCCCAGTCGTGTCTCACGCATGCCGGTGAAATCCGCCACGAGCCGACCCGCAAGACGATCGCAGGCTGAGCAGCCTCGAATCGGGGGGAAATCATGACTGGAATCATCGCACTTTACATCTTCATGCTGGCGGCCTTCACCGGCTATGAGGTCATCGCGCGCGTGCCGGTGATCCTGCACACGCCGCTGATGTCGGGCTCGAATTTCGTGCACGGCATCGTGCTGGTCGGCGCGATGGTGGAGCTCGGCAACGCGCATACCCCGCTCGAGAGGACGATAGGCTTCATCGGCGTGCTGCTCGCCTCCGGCAACGTGGTCGGCGGCTACGTCTCCACCGAGCGGATGCTCGAGATGTTCAAATCGAGTCAGGACAAGCGCAAAGGCGGCAAAGCATGAGCGCACTACCGGCCGCGGTGACCGGCGATCTGATTCAGGCGGTGTACTTCGCCGCCGCGCTGCTGTTCATCATCGGTCTGAAGCGCATGAGTTCGCCCAAAGGGGCGCGCGGCGGAATCGTCTGGGCGGGCGTCGGCATGTTGATTGCCGGCCTGATCACGTTCCTGTGGCCGGGAATGCACAATGACATCCTGATCCTGGCCGCGATTTTCGTGGGCGGTCTGGCGGCCTGGTGGAGCGGCAAGCGTGTACCGATGACCGCGATGCCGCAGATGGTCGCGCTCTACAACGGCATGGGCGGCGGCGCGGCTGCCGCCATCGCCTGCCAGGAGCTGGTGCGCGGCCACCCGTTCGCGCCGGCACCCGTGGTGCTGGCGGTGATCGGCGCCCTGATCGGCGCGGTATCGTTCAGCGGCAGCCTCATCGCCTTCGCCAAGCTCCAGGGCCTGATCAGGAAATCGCTGCGCTATCGCGGCCAACAGATCGTCAACTTCCTGGTGCTGCTCGCCACCGCCGTGGTCGGCGCATGGATGATGGTGCTGCACGGCGACGCCCCGATGCAGCTGGTGATCACTTTTTTCGTGCTGGCGCTCGCCTTCGGTGTTCTGGTCACCATACCGATCGGCGGGGCGGATATGCCGGTGGTCATTTCCCTCTACAACGCGTGCACGGGCCTCGCAGTCGCCTTCGAGGGTTTCGTGCTGGGCAATGCCGCGATGATCATCGCCGGCATGGTGGTCGGGGCGGCCGGCACGCTCCTCACCCAGCTGATGGCCAAGGCGATGAACCGCTCGCTGGCCAATGTGTTGTTCTCCAATTTCGGCGAAGGCTCGGCCCAGGGCGGGACGATCGCCGGCTCGCTCAAGCCCATTGACGCCGCCGATGCCGGCGTGATGATCGCCTACGCCGAGAAGGTGATCGTCGTGCCGGGCTACGGCATGGCAGTGGCGCAGGCGCAGCACAAGATCTGGGAGCTGTGCCAACTGCTGATCGACCGGGGCGTGACGGTGCGTTTCGCAATCCATCCGGTGGCTGGACGCATGCCCGGACACATGAACGTGCTGCTGGCCGAGGCCGGGGTGCCCTACGACCTGATCGGGGACTTGGATGAGATCAATGCCGAGTTCGACACCACCGATGTGGCACTCATCATCGGGGCCAACGACGTGGTCAATCCGGTGGCCCGAACCGACAAGTCGAGCCCCATCTACGGCATGCCCATCCTGAACGCCGATCGGGCCAAGAACGTCATCGTGATCAAGCGCGGCCAAGGCGCGGGTTTCTCGGGCATCGAGAACGCTCTCTTCTACCTCGACAATACCCGCATGCTCTACGGGGATGCGCAGAAAGCGGCCGCGGAGCTGATTCAGGCGGTCAAGGCGGGCTAGGCGGCGCTCGGCCGGAACGGTCTAGGGACGCGGCGGCATCATGAATGGGTGCGGCATGCCGATTCCAGGCATGCGGTGGGGCATCCCGCCCGGAACGCCGCCGAAATTGCGCTGTGGGGGTCCGAATCCCCCCGGTCCGAAGCGCCTGCGGCCAAAACCAAAGGGCGGCGGCGGCCGCAACCGGGGAATCGTGTGGGGTCCGAGCATCCGCTGCTGCATCCGCTGCTGCAGCATGCGCTGATGGAGCATTTCCCGGCGCATGGTTGCGATCATCATCTGGCGTTGCGCGGGTGTCGCACGCTCCCAGCGCTGGCGCAGCCGCTGCCGGCGCCATGCGGGCAGGCGCTCGAATTGATGAAAGCTGCGGCGGATTGCGGCGCGCTGTGAGGCCGGCAGCGCCCGAAACTGCCGCCAGCGGCGCCGCAGCAGCGCCCGCCGCTGCGGCGTCAACTGCCGCCATTTGCGAAAACGCTGCTGCGCCTGCCGCCGTTGCGCCAGCGACATATGCAGCCAGATCCGGCTGCCGCGCGCGAGCGCACGCTGCCGCGCCGTCGGCAGCCGCGCCCACTGGCCCCGTAATTGCGCCAGCAAATGCTGCTGAGCGGGCGAGAGCGCCGACCAGGGCACCGCCGCGCCGTGCGCCGTGTGCGGCGCCACGCCCCACGCCGGCGCCGACGCGAGCAGCAGAACAAGCAGAGCGATGCGCCACACCCTAATCATCGGCCGCGTTCCTTCTTCACAGAAGACGAACCGTGCGCAGGCTTGCGCCTTGCCGGTGCCGGGATTTGGGCACCGTGCGCGGTCTTGCCCAGATTGAGCCGTGACAGATACTCCAGCCAGCGGCTACTGTCGGACTTGCGTGCATGGCTCGTGGGTGCCTGGGCGCCGAGAAACTCCAACAGAGCCAGCGGCACCGGCCGGCGCGCCGGGTGCGCCGGGTGCACCGCCGGCGGTGGCGCAGCGCGCGCCAGCGGCAAGAGCGCTCCGGCCAGGAGCATCGCGGCAATCGCCCCATAACAACGCTCAACCGCCATGCTTGCCCGGTCCTGCCTCACCGGCAGCCGCAGCCGGCGTACTCCGTGCCTGCGCCACGGCCCACTCGTAGAACTCGCCGTTGCCCCCCTCGACCAATGCCAAGCCATCCCGATCCGTCAGCAGCTGCACGTCCTGCGCGGTCACGATCCCGGGTGCGGGCGGTTGCGCGGTCCGGTACGGCCTCAACAGCCAAACAGCCGCCAGCGCGGCCGCCGCGGTGACAGTCGCCGGCAGCCAGGTCCGTGGCCGCAGCAGCCGCCCAGGCGGCATGTCGCGCCGTGCGCGAGCGCCGGCCACGGCTACGTGACGCGCTTGAGTCAGCCGCGAGCGAATGCGCCCGCTCACCCCCGCCGCATCGTGCTCCAGGACAGCCCGCACCCGTCGCTCAAACCCGGCCAGATCGTCATCCCGCGCGGTCATTCGAGATCTCCGAGCTGAGCCCGCAGCGCGCGCAGCGCCCGGAAGTAATGGGTCTTGACGCTGCCTTGTGAGCAGCCCATCGCGTGCGCCGTCTGGGCGACATCGAGACCCTCCAGCGTACGCAGCAGAAACACCTGTTGCTGGCGGCGCGGTAGCGCCGCCAGCGCCCGCTCCAGCGCGGCGAGGCTCTCATCGAGTTCCAACCGCCGCACCGGCGGCATTTGCGGACTGACGGCCTCGGCGATGGGATCGGCGGCTCCGTCCGCATCGGCCGTGAAAGGCAGCCATGACATCACTCGATTGCGCACGCTGCGCCGCCGCTGCATGTCACGAATGCGGTTCTCGAGAATCCGGTAGAACAGCGGCTTCCATTGCTCCGGCGGACGATGCGCGTAGGAGCGCACCAGGTGCAGCATCGCGTCCTGCACCGCATCGAGCGCATCGTCCTCGTGGCGCAAAGCCGCGCGGGCGATCCGGAATGCCTTGAGTTCGACGCTCGCCAGAAACAGGCCGAGCGTACGTTCTAGGGTCTGGGCATTCGAATTCGGAAGATCCACGTCGCCGCCTGCGGCAGCCGGCATGCTATAAGGCGGGACGAGCGTAACAGACTCAGGCATGCCCCGTATAACGCGCGCATCGCCTGTCGGTTGACGGCGACGCGCTGCGCTCTATGCGGATTAATCCTGATTTTTCAACACCTTCCATGTCCTCCGCCTCTGTTCTGCGTGTGGCCCTCCCCACGCCTGTGCGCCGGCTGTTCGACTACCGGGCTCGGGCAACGACGGACCTTCAGGGACACCGAGCCGCTGGCGCGGGAATGCGGGTGCGCGTTCCGTTCGGGCCGCACCGGATCATCGGAGTCGTCATGAGCTGCGCTGAGCGCTCGGATGTGCCCGAGGAGAAGCTCAAAAGCGTCCTCGATGTGCTCGACGAGCGGCCGATCGTCGATTCGGCCCTGCTGCAGCTGCTGCAATGGGCGGCAGGTTACTACCATCACCCGATCGGAGAGGTCGTGGCGAGCGCGCTGCCCACGGCTCTGCGCACCGGGGCGAGCACTCAGGCAAGCGAGGAATGCTGGCGAATCACATCCGCCGGCGAGCAGGCCTGCGCGCGGGGCGAGCCGTCGCGGGCGCCGAAGCAGCGCCAGCTGCTGCAGGAGCTGCGGACTGGGCCCCGCGCCACGCACGAGTTGCGCGAGCGGCTGGGCGAGTCCTGGCGCGCCGCAGCCCGACCGTTGAGTGTGCGGGGCTGGATCGAGTCGGCGCTCGTGAGCGCGCGGGACGTGCCGGATATCCCGTCGGCGCCCCAACCCGGTCCCCCGCTCAATGATGAACAGCAAGCCGCCGCCGACGCCATCCAGTCCGGGCTTGGCCGATTCGGCGCCTTCGTGCTCCAGGGCGTCACCGGCAGCGGCAAGACCGAGGTGTACTTGCGGGCGGCGCAACGCGCTTTGGCCGAGGGCCGCACTGCCCTCGTGCTGGTACCCGAGATCGGACTGACGCCGCAGCTTGTAGGGCGATTCCGCGAGCGCCTCGCCGCGCCGATGGCGGTGCTGCACTCTGGACTGACCGAGCGGGAGCAGCTGGTGGCCTGGCGAGAGGCGTTCTCGGGTCGCGCGCGCGTCGTGCTCGGCACCCGTTCGGCCGTGTTCGCACCGGTGAGCAACCTCGGGATCATCATCGTCGACGAGGAGCACGATGCCTCGTACAAGCAGCATGACGGCGGTTTTCGCTACTCGGCCCGTGACCTGGCCGTGATGCGCGCGCGAGGCGCGGACGTTCCGATCGTGCTCGGTTCCGCCACGCCCGCAATCGAGACGCTGCACAATCTCGAGAGCGGCCGCTACAGCCGGCTGAGGCTGACCCGGCGCGCAACGCGGGCTGCGCCGCCGCGCCTCTCTCTGATCGACTTGCGCGCTCACGCCCAGTCGGGCGGCCTTTCCACGCCGGCCGTACAGGCGATGGCGGAGCACCTCGCCGCCGGTGCCCAGGTGCTGGTGTTCCTCAACCGCCGCGGCTATGCGCCGACGCTGCTGTGCACCGCGTGCGGCTGGATTGCGCCGTGCGCCGAATGCGACGCTCGTCTGACGGTGCATCTGGCCGCGCGAGCGCTCCGCTGTCATCACTGCGGCGCGGATGCGCCGCTGCCGCGGCGCTGCCCGCAGTGCGGATTCGCCGTCAAACCGGTGGGTCAGGGCACCGAGCGCGTCGAAGAGACGCTCACGCGCATCTTTCCGGGCGTACCGGTGGTGCGGCTCGACCGCGACGTCATCCGACGTCCCGGAGAACTGGAGCGGGCCATGCACCGCATCGCCTCGGGCGAGGGCCGGATCGTGATCGGCACCCAGATGGTCACCAAAGGCCACGATTTTCCGAACGTGACGCTGGTGGTCGTGCTGAACGCGGATCAGGGATTATTCAGCGCGGACTTTCGCGCCCCGGAGCGCCTGGCGCAAACGATCGTACAGGTCGCGGGACGTTCCGGACGCGGCGAGCGCCCGGGCGAGGTGCTGGTTCAGACCGAATTCCCGGAGCATCCCCTGCTCACCGGCCTGCTGGCCGAGGGTTACGAGGGCTTTGCGCGCACCGCGCTCGCGGAGCGCCGCGCAGCGGCCTGGCCCCCGTTCAGCCGCCTCGCGGCGGTGCGCGGTTCAGCACGCACCGCGGAGGCTGCGCTTGCCTTTCTCACCGAAGCCCGCGCGCTGGCCGAGGGCGCGCACGGCGTACATCTGCTCGGCCCTGTGCCGGCCGCGATGGCCAAACGCGCCGGGCGCCATCACGCCCAGCTGCTGATCGAGAGCCGTGAGCGTGGCGGGCTGCATCGCTTTCTCGAAGCGTGGCTGCCGCGGGTACAGTCGTTGCCGAGCGCGCGCCGGGTGCGCTGGGCGCTCGACGTCGATCCGATCGAGCTCTTTTGACCCTCCGCAAGCGCTGCAGGCGGCAAGCCGCTTGCGGAGCAGGCGTTTCGGGTAAAATTTGTTGCCTCTCCCTCCATCTTCCGGATTCCGATTTCCTTGAAGCAGCAACTCGAGCAACTACTCGCGGCCGCACTCGCGGCCCTCGACAGCACGTTGGCGGCAACCGCCGAGGCGCGCGCGGCAACGGTGGAACGCAGCCGCGACCCGCGCCACGGCGACTTCGCAACCAACATCGCGCTGCGCCTGGCGAAGACAGCGCACAGCAACCCGCGCGCGCTGGCGCAGCGCATCGTCGCGGCACTGCCGCCGAACCCCCTGGTGCTGCGCACCGAAATCGCCGGCGCCGGGTTCATCAATTTCTTCCTCGCTCCCACGGCATACGCGCACGAACTCGCCGAGATCCACGCGCGCGCCGGGCGCTATGGGCACACAGCACTCGGCCGCGCCGAGCGCGTGCTCGTGGAATTCGTGTCGGCCAACCCGACAGGCCCATTGCACGTCGGCCACGGGCGCCAGGCCGCCTACGGCGCCACGCTGGCCAACATCCTCGCGGCCGTAGGCTTCGACGTCACGCGCGAGTACTACATCAACGACGCGGGACGGCAGGTGGACATCCTCGCCGTCAGCGCCTGGATGCGCTACCTCCAAGCGTGCGGCGAGGCGTTGCCGTTCCCGGAAAACGGCTACCGCGGCGATTACGTTCAGCACCTCGCCGCGATCATCCGCGCGGCCGAGGGCGAGAGTCTGCGACGCCCGGCGGCCAGCGTGCTCGCGGGGCTACCCGCCGACGCGCCGGCGGGCGACAAGGAGATCTACATCGACGCGCTGATCGGGCGGGCCCGGGATCTGATCGGCCGCGAGGCGTTCCAGGGCGTGCTCCAACTCGCGCTCGAGGCGATGCTTGCCGACATACGCGACGATCTGGAGCAGTTCGGCGTGCGCTTCGATCGCTGGTACTCGGAGCACGCGTTGGAGCGTAGCGGTGCAATCGAGCGCGCGCTGGCGCGCCTGGAGCGGGACGGCCGGCTCTACCGCGCAGAGGGCGCGGTGTGGTTCCGGGCCACCGAATTCGGCGACGAAAAAGACCGCGTCGTCGTGCGCGAGAACGGCCAGAAGACCTATTTTGCGTCCGACATCGCCTATCACCTCGAGAAGCGCGAGCGCGGCTTCGCGCGCCTGATCGACGTGCTCGGCGCCGACCATCACGGCTACGTCGCGCGGGTGCGCGCGGGACTCACCGCCATGGGCGAGCCGGGCGAGAGCCTCGAGGTCACCCTGATCCAATTCGTCAGCCTCTTCCGCGGCGATCAGAAGATTCCCATGGGCAAGCGTGAAGCCCAGTTCGTGACCCTGCGCCAGCTGCGCGCGGAGGTCGGCAACGATGCCTGCCGGCTGTTCTACCTGATGCGCAGCCACGACCAGCCGCTCGATTTCGATCTGGAGCTGGCCAAGTCGCGGACCAATGAGAATCCCGTGTATTACATCCAATACGCGCATGCGCGCGTGGCCAGCGTGCTGAAGCAGCTCGCCGCCCGGGGACTGGCCTTCGAGCGTGCCGAGGGCCTGGCGCACACGGCGCTGCTGACGGGCGCGCACGAGCAGGCGGCGCTCGCGTGCGTGACACGCTTTCCGGAGGTGCTCGAGCAGGCGGCGATGAATCGCGCCCCACACGTGCTGGTGCACTACCTGCGTGATCTGGCCAACGCGCTGCACACCTATTACAACGCCGAGACGTTCATCGTCGCGGACTCGAAGGTGCGCAACGCCCGGCTCGCGCTGGTGATCGGCGTGCAGCAGGTGTTGCGCAATGGGCTCACCCTGCTCGGTGTGAGCGCTCCCGAGAGCATGTGAGCGCATGTCCCAGCTGACCACTCGCGACTACAAGGGCGCAGCACCCCGCCCACGCGGCGCGGGCGGCCTGAGTCAGTTCCTGTGGGGGGCGCTGGCCGGGGCGCTGCTCGCCGGGCTGGGCGCGGCGCTCATCATGCATCACGCCGACAAAGCCGCGCGAGTGTGCACCGGGACCGGCATCGTCGCGACACCGGCCGCGTCCGCTGGCAGCGCGCCGGGCACCGCGACGCCCGTAGGGCCGGCGCCGGCCGGCCGAGTGCCGGAGGCATCCTCGGGCGGCGATGCCCGTTCCCCGTCGGCATATCCTTCGTCATCCATACGGGGATCAAGCGCCCCGAGCCGGCAGTCCGGCCGCTCGGCGCGGGACGCTTCACCGGCGCCGGCCCCGCAAGACACGGTCGCTCGAGGCGCCAGCCATGGACCGAGCGTCGCGGCGCAAAGCGCGGCGGCGTCCGAGCCTCAATATGACTTCTACCAGATGCTGCCCAACCTGAGGGTGACCGTGCCGCCACCGAGCGCCCCCGGGGCCCGCAGCGTCGGCCCCGGCGGCCGCCCCCGCTTCGCCGGCTACGTGCTGCAGGTCGGCGCTTACAACAGCGAAGCGCATGCCCGCAAGGTCGTCGCCTATCTGGACAGCCTGGGAACGCTGGCCCATATCGATACGGTGCGCGACGGCGCAAAGACGCTGTACCGCGTGCGCATCGGCCCGGTGATCGAGCGATGGGAACTCGATCGCTTCCGCCACCAGCTCAAGCTCGTCGGCCTGCCGGCGCTGCTGATACCGGGCGCCACCCACTGAGTGCCGCCGCGCTCAATCCTCGGCGATCGAGCGGAAATCCAACCCCAGCGAGCGCAGCTTGCGATACAGGTGCGTGCGCTCCATGCCGACGCGCTTGGCGAGCTGCCCGACTTTGCCGTTGCACAGCAACAGCTGCTGTTGCAGGTAGGCGCGCTCGAACTGCTCGCGCGCTTCGCGCAGCGGCAGCGCCAGCAGGTCCTGTTTGACCAGCGGCTCCCCCGGCGGCGCCTGCAGGGCCAACTCCCGCTCGACCTCATCCAGGCCGATTTCCTCGCCGCCACCCTGAATCAACAGGCGCTGCACCAGATTCTTCAGCTCCCGGACGTTATCCGGCCAGGGGTAGTTGCGCAGCCGGTTTTGCGCGGCGACGGAGAAATGGCGCAGCGGCAGCCCCTCGGAATCGACCAGCCGATCGACGTGATGACGCAACAGCTCAGGTACGTCCTCCGCATAGTCGCGCAGCGGCGGCACCCGCACGATCAGCGTGTTGAGGTGGCTGAGCAGGTCGCGCCGCACCCCCGTTCCGGCGCGGTTCTCGATACCCGGCTGCGCGCAGGACACCAGGCGCGCGCGCAGCTCGATGGGATCATTGGCGCCGACCGGCGTGAACCGTCCCGAGTGCAGCGCCCCGACCAACAGGCGCTGCGCGCCCCCCGGCAGATCCTCCAGCTCCTGGATGAACAGCGTACCGTCGGCGGCCTGCTCGAGCAGCCCGGGACGGCGCGTGCCGCCTTCGATCGAGCCGAACAGCCGACTCTCCGCGTCGGCGTCGCGCAGACTGCTGGCCACCACCGTGACGAACGGCGCGCCGGCGCGCGGGCCGCGCCCGTGCAGATACCGGGCAAACAGCTCGCGTCCCGAACCCGGCTCGCCGACCAACAGCACCGGCGAGCTGTGGGTGGCCATCTGCTGCAGCTCCGCGCGCAACTGCTGCATGAGCTTGCTCTTGCCGGCCGGCGTGATCATCGCCGGCGTGAACAGCTTTCCCGCCTGGCGTTTGCGGCGCCCCGCATCGAGGGCCCGCTCCACCGTGCGCAACAGCTTGGCCAACGACAGCGGCTTCTCGACGAAATCAAACGCGCCGAGCCGTGTCGCCTCCACCGCGGTCTCCACGGTGCCGTGGCCGGACATCATCACGACCGGACAGTCGTCGGCGGCGGTGCTGGACCACTCGCGCAGCAGCGTGATGCCGTCGACGTCCGGCATCCAGATGTCCAGCAGCACCAGGTCAGGCGTCTGGCGGGCTCGCGATGCGCGCGCTTGGGCCGCGTTAGCCGCGACTTCCACTGCGTAGCCTTCCTCGGAGAGGATCTCCTTGAGCAGGCCACGGATATCCGCCTCGTCATCGACCACCAGTATGTGTGCCGAACTCATGCTTGCTCGCTCCGCAATGTCTCTCGCCTCTTTCCCGCCCCCGACCGGCGACCGAACGCCACGGGCAGTGCCACCCGGATGCGGGCTCCGCCTTCCGGCAGGTTCTCGGCGTCGATCCGCCCGCCGTGTTCTTCCACGATCTTCTTCACGATCGCCAGTCCCAGGCCCGTACCCTTGGGCTTGCTGGTGACGTACGGATCGAAGATCCTGCCGAGCAGCTCCGGCTGGAAACCGGGCCCATTGTCACACACGCTCACCGCTGCGAACGCATTACCGCCACCCTCGAGCCGCGTGCGGATCTCCAGCCGCGGCGCGGGACGGCCCTCGAGCGCCTCGAGCGCATTGGTGACCAGATTATTCAGAATCTGGCGCACCCGGCCACGGTCGGCCTCGATCGCCGCAAGCCGCTCATCCAGATCGAGCAAGATGCTTACATGCCCGTCCTGCGCGCGATACAGATCGGCGACCTCGGTCACCAGCTGATTGAGGCTGAAGCGGCTGACGTGCATCTTCGGCGCGCGCGCGTATTCGCTGAATGCGTTGACCATCTGCTGCATGCTCTCGACCTGCTGCACGATCGTATGGGTGGAGCGATCCAGTATCTCGGCCTCCGGCGGCGCGAGCACCGGGAGCAGCCGGCGCCGCAGGCGTTCGGCCGACAGCTGGATCGGGGTCAGCGGATTCTTGATTTCGTGCGCCAGACGCCGCGCGACCTCGCCCCAGGCGGCATCACGCTGAGCCTCGAGCAATGCGGTGATGTCGTCGAACACGATTACATAGCCCATGTCGCCGCTCTCGCCCGGCAACGGTGTGCAGGCGCACATCAGCGTAACCGCCCGGCCCGATTTGCCGAACTCGATCTGCTCGCGCCACTCCTCCCGGCCGCGCGCAAAGCGCACAGCAAGCGCCGCGACGAACTGCGCGAGCCGCTCGTTGCCGGCCGAAAGGTCCGGCAGTGCCCGACCGGCCGCGGCCGACAGATCGGTGCCCAGGATGCTGCCCGCCGCCCGGTTGGCCATGCGCACCACCAGGTTGCGGTCGATTGCCAGCACCCCGGTCGAGAGCCGCGCGAGAATGATCGCCAGCCGCTCGCGCTCGCGCTCGACCGCCTGTTGACTGCGGGTAGCCTCATCGTGAGCTCGGCGCAGCCGTTTGGTCATGTCGTTGAAGGAATGCACGAGGAAGCCCATCTCGTCGCGCGAGGGCAGGGCGAGCCGGGTCGCGAAGTCCCCCTTGCCCACCGCCCGGGTTCCGGCAATGAGGTCCTGTACGGGGCGAGCCAGATGCTCGGCGAAGTAGATCGCACCGTGGATGGCGGCCAGCATTGCCAGCAACAGCACAAGCGTGAGCGTCAGGGTAAAGCTGTAACGCACCGGCTGGCGCAACGCGGTCAGATTTCCATAGCGCGAATAAGAGCGCTGGACCGCATCGGAGAGGGCCGAGAGCCGCGCGGGCACCGGGTACAGGGCCATCAGATACCGCAAACTGGTCTCGTTCAGGGACTGCGCGAGCGGCACGCCGATGCGGATCAGGAATCGGCCGTCGGACTGGGGCTCGAGCCTGACGTAGGTGTGCCTCGCCGTTACGGTACGCACCAGATTGGTGGGCGGCGCGAGCGGCACGTCGGCGAGCGGATTGCGCAGACTCGCCGCGAGGATGCGCCCGCTGCCGCTGTACAGGATGATCTCGCGGGCCGAGTCGGCGTGGCGCGCCCGGTCGATCTGTGCCTGGATCTGCATCATCGGCCGTCCGCTCAAGGAGCGGGCCAACACGGCCGTGCGGCGTGCTTCCGCCTGCTCGCGCAGGTCCAGAGCGGAGCGCGACAAGACCAAGGCATCTTTCAGTCCTGCGCGAACTTCGACACGAAACCAGCTGTCGATGCCGCGGTCGAGGAACTGAAGCGAGGCGAAGTACACGATCAGCAGCGGCGCCACCACCAGCGCGCCGAAGATCAGTACGGTGCGGGCCGTCAGGCGCGAGCCCGGCACGTGGTTGCGGTAGTCGCGCACCAGTTGCCAGACACGGCGCAGCAACAGCACGATCAGCGCGAACACGCCGATCACGTTGAGCAGGACGATCCAGGGTTGAAGCCGGCTGAACTCGGAGGAGTTCTGGGTGCTCCTCGCCAGGAGCATCAGGGCGGTGAGGCCGATGACGCTCCACAACGCAATGGCGGCGATCGCGCGTGCGCGCCGCCGCGGTACCGGTCCGCTCACACCGGCAGGGACCATGTGTACCACGCGCTCTCGCGCTGCCAGTCATCCGTCCAGAACAGGAGTGCCCGCAGGGACGCCGGCAGCTTCCCGCGCCGCACGCTGGCACGGACACTGATGATGTACCGCCCGCCGTGCAGTTGGGACTCGACCAGGATCGGCCAGTTGCTCACCCGCTCGAGATAATGCAGCGCCTCCTGGACGGTCTTGAAGCTGTCCTCCGCGCCGCTCTGGACATTACGCACCACATAGCGGCGGGTGACCAGGTGGTAGGCGAGCTCCCGGTGCAGCGTGACGTCGACGATCGTGGCGTCGAACCAGAAGCGGCGCACTTGATCGATCCGAGCCTCGACGTCGAAGCTCAGTGTCACGCCGTTCTGCAATGCCTTGAGAATGGTCGGGTTGAGCGGATAAGCCACCCGCGCATTGAGCTCGATGACGCCATGGTCAAAATTGACGTACGCGGAGCGTACCGCGAGCACGCCGTCGAGGGCGCTGGCGCAGGCCGGTCTGCCGAGGCCGATAAGCACCAGCATCGCGGCGAGCGCCAGGAGCCTGGACGCCACTCCCGCCGCGGGCGCCCATGGCCAAACCATTCGTGGCATCAATGCAACGCTCGAGCGCGTCAATTGCTGCTCCTGCAGACTGTATCAGGTTGCGGACGTTGTCTTTTCGACACAAGCATAATAAAAACCATCCGTCAGCACAGCCCCTCCTGTCAGCAGCTGCAGCCCCCGAGCGGTCACCACCGCCCCGGCCGGCAGGCACTCGCGCGGGGGTCGAACGGCCCGGGCCTGGGGTGCCTGCGCATAAAAGCGCTCCACAACCCCCTCGTTCTCCTGCGGCAGCACCGAGCACGTGGCGTACACCAGCCGCCCTCCGGGCGCGAGCAGCCCAAAGGCCGCCCGCAGAATCTCGAGCTGTCGCGCCGCGAACGACGCAACGTCCCCGGCGCGGCGCAAGAGCTTGATGTCCGGATGACGCCGGATGACACCCGTGCCCGAGCACGGCACATCGACCAGAATGCGCTCGAACGGCCGTCCATCCCAATAGGTCGCCGGCTCCCGAACATCCGCCGCGGCCAGATGCGCTTCGAGGCCCAGCCGATCGAGGGTCTCCCCGACCCGCCGCAGCCGGGCAGGATCGATGTCGAGCGCCCAAAGCTCGACGTCGGGAGTGCGCTCGAGGATGTGCGCGGCTTTGCTGCCGGGGGCGGCACAGGCATCCAGTACCCGCATTCCAGCGGCGACATCGAGCAACGGAGCGGCCAGCTGGGCGCCGGCATCCTGCACCGACACCCAGCCTTCGCGAAATCCGGGCAGCGCCGCGACCGGCACCGGGCGTTCGAGCATGACGGCGGTGGAGCCCGCCAGAGCGCCGAGATTCCCGAGCAGTCGGCCGACGAGACCCGCCGCGGCCAGATCGGCCAGATACTGCTGCGGCGAGCGCAGGCGCGGATTCAGCCGCAAGGTGAGAGGCGGGTGGACGTTGTCGGCCTCGAGCAAGGCCGCGACGTGGCCCGGCCAGGCCGCCGTCATTGCATCGACCAGCCAGGCTGGGTGGGCCGTCCGGCAGGCGGTATCCCGGTCGATCTGCGCGAAGAGGGCCTCGCGCCCGGCCACGAACCTGCGTAGCACCGCATTGACCAGACCGCTCGCACGCGCGTGACGCAGGAGACGCACGGCGTCGACGGCGGCATGCACGGTCTTCTGTGGCGCGTTGCGCGAGTACTCGATCTGGTGCGCCGCGGTCACCAATAGCGCGTGCACGTCCCGATCGACCGTGTCGGGCCTCGCCAGCAAAGTGTCGATGGCCGGCTGCAACCGCAGGTACCAGCGCACGGTGCCCAGCGCAATTGCCCGCACCGCGGAACGTTGCGTGCTGGATGCGAACATCGCCAGGGCCGCGTCCGCGGACTGTCCGCCGCGAACCGCGGCGACGGCGCGCGCGGCGTCGGCGAGCGCAGCGGCCCCCTGGCTCTGCGGATGATTCAACGCGCGTCGCCCAATTGTGCGCCCGCCACCAGCGCGTGATGACCGCTGGCGAACACGCCGGCGGGCTGACGCGAACCGCCCGGCCGCTGCAGCGCGAGCAGATCCAGGCAACCCTCCCCGCACCGAACCCTGATGTAGCCATCCCTGTGCCGCCCGACCGCCTCCACGACGCATCCCGGCGCAGTACCCGACTCGGGGCAATCGGGGGCGATCCGGGCGGCATGCACCAGAAGGCGCTCCTGTTCGCCGGTCTGCGCATCGACACGCACCGTATCGGCTGTGGCCCACGGCTGCAGCGCGCGGATGAGTCGCTCGATGTCCGCCGCGGGCCGTCGCCAGTCGATGCGCGCTTCGCTCTTGTCCAGCTTGCGGGCGTAGGTGACGCCCTCCGCCGGCTGGGGTGTGGCCACAAGTGTCCCGTCCGCCACGCCGTCCAGGGCTCGCAGCAGCAGCGGTCCTGACAGGTCGGCCAGCCGGTCGCGCAGGCTCGCGCCCGTATCGTGCGGCTCGATCGGCACATGTTGCTGCAGCAGAATCGGACCGGTGTCGAGCCCGGCCTCCATGCGCATCACGGTCAGGCCGGTTTCACGGTCCCCGGCGAGCAGCGCCCGCTCGATGGGAGCCGCGCCGCGCCACCGCGGGAGCAGCGAGGCGTGCACATTGAGACAACCGAGCGGGGGCAAGTCGAGTACCGGCTGCGGGAGAATCAAGCCATAGGCGACCACAACGAGCACGTCCGGTCGCCACTCTTTCAGCGTTGCCCAGTCGGCCGGCTCCTTCAGAGCGGTCGGCTGGCAGATGGGCACGCTCGATTGCGCGGCCAACTTGACGGGCGAGGACCCCAGCTGTCGCCCACGTCCCCTGGGCCGATCAGGTTGGGTGAGAACCCCGACGACCCGATGACGCGAATGCAGCAGCTCCAGCAGCACCGGCAACGCGAACTGCGGCGTGCCCGCGAACGCCACGCGCAAGGCGGCTGGCTGGGGCACGGGCCGGTCCGCTTACAGGGCTGATCGGGCCGCCGTCGCGCGGCGCCGTGACCGGGTCTTGCGCTCCTTGTCCAGCTTCTTGCGGATACGCTCACGCTTAAGGTTGGAAAGGTGGTCCACGAACAGCTTGCCCTCGAGGTGATCCATCTCGTGCTGGACGCACACCGCCAACAGATCGGCGCACTCGCGCTCGAACACCGTGCCGTCACGCTCCTGGGCGCGCACACGGATGCGGGCGGCGCGCTTGACCGTATCGAAAATGCCCGGAACCGACAGACAGCCCTCTTCGGTGCTCGTCTCACCCTCGAGCATGAGAATCTGCGGATTGATCAGCACCAACGGCTCGTTGTGCGCCTGTGAGACATCGATGACAATGAGGCGTTGATGCACATCGACCTGGGTCGCCGCGAGGCCGATGCCGGGAGCGTCGTACAGGGTCTCGAGCATGTCATCGATCAGGCGCTCCACACCGGCATCGAAACGGGTGACCGGCTGGGCGCGAGTGCGCAGCCGCGGATCGGGAAACTCAAGAATCGTTCGCAGCGTCATGAGCACTTGGAGTGGGGATGGGGATAGGGGTTCCGACGGTCCCCGTCCGGCAGCCGTCCCGGCCGCGACCGTGACCGGCTGCACAACTTGACATTGAACCGCCGTACACGGGGGAGCCGAAATGCGATTATACCCGCCCATGGGGTCAAATCAGATTCGCAGTACGCGCCTTCTGCTGGTGATCGGGGCCTCGGTCCTGCTCGGAGCCTGCACTTCGCTGCATGGCGTCACCCGCCCCGCCCCCGCCGGCCCACCGGCTGGCGCAGGTCATTCCCCTGGGCTGTCTCGCCCGGCGCCGGCGCCTGCAGCGGCGCTCGCCACGCAGGACCGGTCTCGTTCGAATACCTCCGCCGATCCGACACCGATCATTCGCGCCAGTGCCCCGATGACATATACGGTCAAGCCCGGGGATACGCTTTGGGGTATCGCGGCAAAGTTCCTGCGCAATCCTTGGGCCTGGCCCGAGGTCTGGTACATCAATCCCAAGATCCACAATCCCCACTGGATCTATCCGGGCGACGTGCTGGCGCTCGCCTACGGGAGAAACGGCAAGCCCATGATCCGCGTGGTGCGACCCAGCCCGCTGCGCAGGCAAGAATCGACGGTGATGCTCCAGCCGCACCTGCGCAGCACGCCCATTACCGCCGCCATACCGACGATTCCGTACTCGGCGATTGCCCCGTTTCTGACGCGCCCCGTGGTGTTTACAGCCGGCCAGATCCGCCGCGCACCCCACGTCATCGCCATCCGCGATCAGCACCAGGTGGCCGGCTCGGGCTTCGTGATCTACGTCAGCAATCTGGGACACCATCCTCACAACCGCTACAGCGTGATCCACGTCGAGCAGCCGCTGCGTGCACCCGGGTATTGGGGCTTCGGACACGTTTACGGCTACCTCGGCGCGTTCACGGGCACAGCCGTGGTGACCGCCGCTGGCGATCCGGCCACCGCGATCATCACAAACTCGGCGCGCGAGACCTTCCCGGGCGATCGGCTGGTCACGAATGACGCGCCACTGCCGCTCACCATGGAGCCGCGTGCACCCTCCCGCCCCGTGCACGGCCAGATCATCTGCGTGGTCGGCGGCACCGGGGGGCAGGAGGACATGGCCGGCACGTACGACATCGTGGTCGTCGACCGCGGCAGCCGCGCCGGTCTGGTCCCCGGAGATGTGCTGGCGGTCGACCACCGAGGCAGGGTGGTGCACGATCCCTACGGCGCGTTCGCCTGGTTCTTCCATGCATTGGGCTCCTCCGGCACGCTGCTCTCGCCGCGCGTGAAGCTGCCCAACTATCGCATCGCTACGCTGCTGGTGTTCAAGACGTACCGGCACCTGTCGTTCGCCCTGGTGGTGGCCGCCTCGCACGCCATCAACGACGGCGACGTCGTCGGCAATCCTTAGTTTGAAGCGCTGATTCCGCTCATTCCGTCCGGGCCAGCGCGGCCGGCAAGCGCCTTGAGCACCGGCGCGGTGAGCGGGCGCACGCCGCGCCACAGGCGGAATGACTCGGCGGCCTGCTCGACCAGCATTCCCCAGCCCGGCACGGCGTCACGGCAGCCCAGCTCCCGTGCCCAGCGCACGAACGGCGTATCCCCCCGCCCGTAGGCCATGTCATAGCAGAACGTATCCGGGCCTACGGCCGCCGCCGGCACCTGCGGCAGCTCGCCGCTGAGGCTGGCGGAAGTGGCGTTGACGATCACATCGAACGCTGTGGGCTCGAGCTCGCCGAAGCCGCAACCCTCGATCGGGCCGAGCCCCGCGAACATCGCGGCGAGCGCCGCGGCCCGCTCGGCCGTACGATTGGCGACGACGACCCGCTGCGGCGCAAGCGCCAACAGCGATGCGATCACCCCGCGCGCCGCGCCGCCGGCACCGATCAGCAGGATGCTGCGCTGCCGGAGCGTCAGATCCAGGTTGACCACCAGGTCCTGGGTCAGCCCGACCCCGTCGGTGTTGTCACCGAGCACAGTCCCGTCGTCGCGCACCGCCAGCGTGTTGACCGCGCCGGCGCGCCACGCTCGCTCCGTCAGCTCATCGGCGAGCGCCAGTGCCCGGCCCTTGTGCGGCACGGTGATGTTCACGCCGCGCCCCCCCGCGGCGAAAAACTCGCTCACCCGCTCGTTGAAGTGCTCCGGCTCGACGTCCATCAGCCGATAGCTCAACACTTGACCGGTCTGGCGCGCGAACAGGGAATGGATGAAGGGCGACAGACTGTGGCCGACCGGATGACCCACCACCGCATACTGGTCCACTCTCCCTTCCATGCGCCGATATTGCGCCCCCGCTGCGCAGCTGTCACGTAAACCGCACTCTTCGTGGGCGCGCCGCGACCGCAATCACGGCGTTCCCGGACAATCGCGATCTCCCGGCGCGAGGCTGTGCGCCGCAGATGAGTTCTAGCGTGCCTCGCGCGGCTGCACGATGATCCCGCCGCCGGGCCCGACGGCCAGCCGACCATACAGCTCAGCGAGCGATTCCGCGAGCTCGACATCAAGTTGGTAGGGCGGATTGATGATCAACATGCCGGAGCCGTTGAGCGCGACTCGCGAGTCCGCCGGATACAGCCGCAGCTCCGCGGTCAGCATGGCTCGCGTGATCCGCCGCGCCATCCCGTCGAGCCAGCGCTCCGTATCGCGGGCAACCTTCACCGGGTACCAGACAGCCACCACTCCCGTCGGAAAACGCTTGATCGCGTCGGCCACCGCCGCGCTCGTGCGCTCGAAGTCACGCCGCGTGTCCTCGTACGGCGGATCAATGAGCGTCAGCGCACGCCCTTGTGGCGGCGGCAACACCGATCGCAATTTCTCGAATCCATCGCCCACCTCGGCGCGGATGCGCACCGCGCCCGCGCCGGACAACGCTCGCTCGAGCGCGCGCGCCTCCTCGGGCACGGACTCGACGAACACCGCGCGGTCCTGGGCGCGAAGCTCGCTCACCGCCAGCCACGGCGAGCCGGGATACAAACGCGACCGGCCGCGGCCGACGCGCAACTGCTCGAGCAGCATGAGATAGCGGCGCAGCGGCGCGGCGACGCATGCGGTGCCGACGAGCCGCCCGATCCCGTGGCGCGACTCCGCCGCCGAATCGGCCAGATCGTACACGCCACGCCCGGCGTGGGTTTCGAAGTACAGAAACCCCTTCTCTTTGCGCTTGAGCGCCCCGAGCGCCGCCAAAAGCGTCACGTGCTTGTGTACGTCGGCAAAGTTGCCGGCGTGGTAGAGGTGTCGATACTTCATGCGCCCAGAGTATGCGCGAATGCAGTGCACCTGTTCCGTAACGCTCGGGAACATCCCTCGGCACATTGCGCGCGAGGGAACAAGAGTCGCACGGCGCCCCTGGCTGGGCGCGGCAGGTCACTGAGTTGGCGCCGAGGCACCGCTGCATTTGCGATGCAACGCGGCACATTTGCGTGCCCCGGCGGACCTCGCGCCGTCCTAAGCTGCCCGTCCATGAGCCTCGCTCACCTGTGCGCCCGATTGGCCCGCGCACCAGGCCTGACCGCCGAGCATGTTCAGGCGCTGGCGCGGGAGGCAGCCGATCCGGCCCGACTGTGCGCGCCGGGGGTGATCGCCCGCGTGCCCCTGCCCGAAGCCGTGCGGACCTACCTGGCGGCGCCGGAACCTCCCGCCGTACGCGCCGACGTGCACTGGTGCGAGTCGCACGGCGCACAGCCGGTGCTGTGCCTGGACGCGGCGTATCCGCCGCAATTGGCGGCCACGCGCGGCGCGCCCCCCGTGCTCTACGTCCAGGGCGATGTCGCTGCGCTGAGGCGGCCCCAGCTGGCGGTGGTCGGATCGCGCCGCCCAACGCCGGCCGGATGTCGCATCGGACGCGAGTTCGCCGCAGCGCTGGCGCGCGCCGGGCTGGTGATCACCAGCGGGATGGCGTGGGGCATCGATGCGGCGGGCCACGAGGGCGCGCTCGAGGCCGACGGCACGACGATCGCCGTGCTCGGCTGCGGTCTGGCCCACAGGTACCCGCGAGAGAACGCCGGGCTGGCCGAGCGCATCCTGCGCCGAGGCGCGCTGGTCTCGGAATTCCCGCCCTGGGTTGCGCCCCAGCGGCAGAATTTCCCGCGGCGCAACCGGGTCATCAGCGGACTGTCGTTGGGTACGTTGGTGGTCGAGGCCGCCGCCGGGAGCGGCTCGCTGATCACCGCGCACCTGGCGGCCGATCAGGGCCGGGAGGTCTTTGCGGTTCCCGGGTCGGTCCGCAATCCGCTCTCGCGCGGGTGCCATCAGCTGATCCGCGAGGGTGCCCATCTGGTCGAGACTCCGGCACAGGTACTGGCAGAGATCGCGTTTTGCCAAGAAAATCAAATAATTATGAAAAATCCGCAGGTGCACGCATTGGACAAGGAATATGAAATGCTGTTAGATGCGCTCGGTTTCGAGCCCGTGACCTTCGATACCCTCGCGGCCCGTTCTGGCTTGTCCGGCGAATCGATCGCTTCGATGCTGCTGATTCTCGAGCTGCAGGGTCGTGTCGCACCATACCCCGGCGGCCGCTACGGCCGGATCGATTCGGACTGACGTTGAATTCAATGACAACTGGCTGCGTTCTCGACGTCCTGATCTACGTCTACGACCACTACATGATGTCGGACCCCGACGAACGGCCTGGCCGGCAACAGATATTGTCTGCGCTCGCACGCAAGGGCTTCACGACCGGTGAGGTCGTGCGCGCGATGGAGTGGCTGTCGGCGCTGGCCGAGGACTCGGAGTGGGTCTCGAGCACGAGCTCGGCCGGGCCGCGGCATGCTGTGCGGGTGTATGCCGACGGGGAACTCTGGCGGCTCTCGGACGAGTGCCGGGCGTTCCTCACCCGTCTCGACCGGGACGGCGTGCTCTCGCCCGAGCAGCGCGAGCGGGTCATCGAGTGCACACTGGCGCTGGATGTCGAGGAGCCTTCACTGGAGCAACTGAAATGGGTGGTGCTGCTGGCACTGTCCGTGCAGCCTGGACAGTCCGACGCGTTCACCCGTTTCGAGGCGCTGATGGCCGGCGAGCGCGGGGTCGCGCGGCACTGATCGGATACAAGAAGACATGGCAGAAAACCTGGTCGTCGTCGAATCGCCAGCCAAAGCGAAAACCATCAAGAAGTACCTGGGCAAGGACTTTGACGTCCTGGCCTCCTATGGGCACGTGCGTGACCTGGTGCCCAAGGAAGGCGCGGTCGATCCGGAGCACGACTACGCAATGCGCTACGAGGTGCTGACGAAGAACGAGCGCCACGTGGAAAGCATCGTCCGCGGCCTGAAGAAATCCAAAGCCCTCTATCTGGCGACCGATCCGGACCGGGAAGGCGAGGCCATCGCCTGGCACCTGAAGGAGATCCTGGAGTCGCGCGGCGAGCTCGACGGCAAGGCTGTACACCGGGTGGTCTTCTACGAGATCACGCGCAATGCGATTCGCGAGGCGGTCGAGCGCCCGCGCGGGCTGTCGCTCGATCTGGTCAACGCGCAACAAGCCCGCCGCGCGCTCGATTATCTGGTCGGGTTCAACCTCTCGCCCCTGCTTTGGAAGAAGGTTCGCCGCGGCCTCTCCGCGGGACGCGTACAGAGCCCCGCGCTGCGCATGATCTGCGAGCGAGAAGCGGAGATCGAAGCGTTCGTTGCGCGGGAATACTGGACCCTGGAAGGCGAGGCGCTGAGCACCACGCCGTTTCCGCTGAAGCTGGTCGAATATCGCGGCCGCAAGGTCGAGCAGTTCTCGTTTACCAATGAGGCGACCGCGCGCGAGGCCGAGCACACCGTGCAGGCCCTCGCACGCGATGCGGCCGGCGGTCAGACGCCTGGACGACTGCACGTGCTCACGGTCGAACGCAAGCAGCGACGCCGTGCTCCCGCGCCGCCGTTCACCACCTCGACGCTGCAGCAGGAGGCGGCGCGCAAACTCGGCTTCAACGCGCGCCGCACCATGCGCCTGGCGCAACAGCTGTATGAGGGCGTCGATCTCGGCGAAGGCAATATCGGCCTGATCACCTACATGCGCACCGACTCGGTGTCCCTCGCGCAGGAAGCGGTGCAGGAAATCCGCGCGGTCGCCGCACGTCTGTACGGCAAGGAGGAAGTCGCGGAGGAACCGCGTGTGTTCAAAACCAAGTCGAAGAACGCACAGGAGGCGCACGAGGCCATCCGACCGACCTCCGCGGCAGTCACGCCTGCGGACGTCGAGGGCAAGATCGACCACGATCTGTACCGGTTGTACGCGCTCATCTGGAAGCGAGCCGTAGCCTCGCAGATGGCGCTGGCCGTATTCGACACCGTAGCCGCCGACATGCTGGCCGGACCCGACGGGCCGGATCGGCACCTGCTGCGCGCCACCGGCTCAACGCTGGTCAAGCCCGGATACATCTCGGTCTATCAGGAGGGGACCGACGATGCCAAGGGCGAGGAGGAGAGCCACTCACTGCCGCCGCTGAACGAAGGCGATGCGGTCGATCTGCTCAGCCTCACTGCCGCTCAGCACTTCACCGAACCGCCACCTCGCTACAGCGAGGCCTCCCTGGTCAAGGCGCTCGAGGAACACGGTATCGGCCGCCCCTCGACCTATGCGACGATCATCTCGACCCTGCAGGACCGCGAATACGTCGAGATGGACAACCGGCGCTTCGTGCCGACCGACATCGGCAAGATCGTCAACCGCTTCCTCACCGAGCACTTTCACCGCTACGTCGAGTACGGCTTCACGGCCGCCATGGAGGACGAGCTGGACGCCGTCTCGCGCGGCGAGGAACGCTGGACCGTGCCGCTCGAGAAGTTCTGGAAGCCCTTCATCCATCAGGTCGAGCAGATCGAGAAGAACGTCACGCGCGAGCAGGTCGCACAGGCGCGCGAACTCGGAATCGATGCCGCATCCGGCAAGCCGGTCACCGTGCGCATGGGCCGCTTCGGTCCGTTCGTGCAGATCGGCACCAAGGATGACGCCGAGAAGCCCCGCTTCGCCGGTCTCAGGCCGGGCCAGAAGATGGATTCGATCACCCTCGCCGATGCGATGGAATTGTTCAAGCTGCCCCGAACACTGGGCGAGACCGCCGACGGCGAACCCGTGTTGAGCAACATCGGCCGTTTCGGCCCCTACGTGAAGTACGGCAGCAAGTACGTCTCCCTGAAGGAAGACGATCCGTACACCGTGACGCTCGAGCGGGCGCTGGAGGTCATCCGTCTGAAGAAGGAAGCGGACGCCAACCGGATCATCCGCGATTTCGGCATCGACAGCATTCAGGTGCTGAACGGCCGCTTCGGCCCATACGTGACCGACGGCACCAAGAACGCCAAGATCCCCAAGGACCGCGATCCGAAGTCCCTGACCCTGGAAGAGTGTCGGGCGATGCTCGCACAGGCTCCGGCTCGAGGCCGACGCGGCCGCTTTGGGCGAGCCGCGAAAGCGGCGAGCGCCCGCCCGGGATCGGGCGGGCCGGGGGCCCGGCCGCCCAGGACCGGCTCACAGCAGGAACAGCGCAGCGACGCGACTGACGGGATCGCCGCCCCGCGTGCGGCGCGTAGAGTGGCGAGCGCCCGGCCGGCCATCCGTGCAGCGGCCAAGGCGAGCCGCAACAGCAACGAGCGGCCGGCTCGAGCGGAAGGTCCGGCGCCAAAGAAGGCCAGGGGTACGGCATCCGCGGTGAACAAGCGGACCAGGAGCGCCGCGAAGACTTCGAGCCGCGCGCGCTCGGCCAAGTAATACACGGCGCTGCCGGCCTGATGGGAAGCGCATGAGCGGACTCGACCTGATCGTCATCGGCGGCGGCAGCGGTGGACTGGCCACGGCCCAGCGCGCGGCAGAGTACGGCGCCAAGGTGGCACTGATCGAATCACACCGTCTGGGCGGTACCTGCGTGAACGTCGGTTGCGTACCGAAGAAGGTCATGTGGTATGCCGCCGATCTCGCCGAGGGCGGACACGACGCTCCGCAATACGGGTTTGCGCACTCCTGCGGCGCCCACGACTGGGGTAAGTTGAAAGGCAAGCGCGACGCGTACATCCAGCGCCTCAACGCCAACTACCAGAGCAATCTCGACAGGCGCGGCGTCACGCTGGTGCGCGGCCGGGCGGCGTTCGCCGACCGAAACTCGGTCACGGTAAACGGAACCCGGCTCACCGCGCCGCACATCGTCATCGCCACCGGCGGGCGCGCGCTGCTGCCGCCGCTGCCGGGAGCCGAGCGCGGCATTACCTCGGACGGCTTCTTCGAGCTCACCGAGCGGCCGCGGCGCGTGGCCGTGGTGGGCAGCGGATACATCGCGCTCGAGCTGGCGGGCATCTTCGCCGCGCTCGGCTCGAGCGTGGCGCTCGTCATCCGCACCGGCGCGGTGCTGCGGCAGTTCGATACGATGCTCGGGGAATCGATGTTGAAGATCCTCGGCGCAGAGGGCGTGGTCGTGCACACGCAGGCCGTGCCCGACGCCCTTGCCGGTGAGACCGGCGACCTGACCCTGCGCATTCGCGACGGCCGCAGCCTCGGCCCCTTCGATTGTGTGCTGTGGGCGATCGGCCGGGCCAGCGCTGTCGCTGACTTGAATCTCGCGAGCGCCGCAGTGGCCTGCGATGCCGAAGGGTTCATCGAGACCGACAAGTACCAGACCACCAGCACCGCGGGTATCTACGCGATCGGTGATGTCACCGGGCGGGCGCAACTGACGCCGGTGGCGATCGCCGCGGGGCGGCGCCTCGCCGACCGTCTGTTCGGCGGTCGGGGCGACCGCCACCTCGACTATCAAAACATTCCGACGGTGGTGTTCGGCCATCCGCCGATCGGCACGGTCGGGCTGACCGAAGCGGCGGCCCGCGAGCGCTATGGCGATGCCGACGTCACCGTGTTCAAGTCCAGCTTCGTGCCCATGTACCACGCACTTACCGAGCGCAAGCCGCGCTGCGACATGAAGCTGGTGACCGTGGGCCCGCAGCAGCGCGTGGTGGGGGTGCACGTCATCGGCGCCGGGGCCGATGAGATGATGCAGGGGTTCGCGGTAGCCGTGCGCATGGGGGCAACCAAGGCGGATTTCGACGATACCGTGGCCATTCACCCGACGAGCGCCGAGGAGCTGGTCACGATGCGGTGAGCCGGCGCGCGACCGCCGGTTCGTCCGGACATGTCTTGCTCGGGCTTAACTGGCAGAATCTCCCGTCATGCACAATCCCCTCCTGGCGCAAGAGCCCCTGCCGCCCTTTGGCCGCATCGAGGCGACCGACGTCGAACCGGGGATCAGCGCGCTGCTTGCGCAGGCCCGCGGCCGGATCGAGCAGATCGCCAGCCACGAGCCACCGACCTTCGCGACGGTGGTCGAGCCGCTGGAGGTGCTCCGTCACAGCGTGGCGCGCGCCTGGTCGCCGGTCAGCCATCTGAACGCGGTACTGAATTCCGAGGCGCTACGCGCCGCCTACAACGCCTGCCTGCCGCTGCTTTCGGCGTACGAGACGGACCTCGCTCAGGACGAGCGTCTGTACAAGGCCTACAGCACCATCGCGTCACACGAGGGCGCAACGCTCGATCCGGTGCGCCGGCGCGTGCTCGAGCACGCGCTGCGGGATTTCGAGCTGGCTGGAGTGGGCCTGCCGAGCGAGGCCAAGCAGCGCTTCAAGACGCTCATGCTCGAACTGACCCAGCTGCAATCGAAGTTCGAGGAAAACGTCCTGGATGCGACCAGCGCATGGAGCCACCACGTGACGGACCCGGCGCAGGTGCGGGGCTTGAACGAGATCATCATCGAACGGGCGCGGCAGCGGGCGCACGAGCAGCGCATGGAGGGCTGGATTCTGACTCTGGATCAGCCCACCTATGTCGCCGTGGTGACGAATGCGCAGTCCGCGCAGCTGCGCCGTGTGTTCTATGAAGCCTGGTCCACCCGCGCATCGGAGCGCGGGCCGCAGGCCGGACGCTGGGACAACGCCCCCATCATCGAGCAGATCCTCGCCAGGCGGCACGAGGCGGCCGGCATCCTCGGTTTCGGCAACTTCGCCGAATACGCGCTCCAGAAGCGCATGGTGCGCAGCCCGGGCGAGGTCATGGCGTTTCTCGAGCAGCTCGCGCGCGCCTCGCGCGCCGTTGCGCTGCAGGAGTTCGCGCAGCTGCGGAACTTCGCGGGCCACGAACTCGAGGCCTGGGACATCGGGTACTACTCCGAGCGGCTCCAGCAGCAGCACGCGGTCTCGCAGGAGGCGCTGCGGCCCTACTTCCCGCTGCCGCGGGTGCTCACCGGGCTGTTCGAGGTCGCCGAACGGCTGTTCGGCGTGCGCATTCTGGAGCGCTCCGCAGCGCCCGTCTGGCACCCTGACGTGCGTTACTTCGAGATCAAGACCGACGGACGGCCGGTCGGAAGCTTCTACCTCGATCCGTACGCGCGGCCTCACAAGCGCAGCGGCGCCTGGATGGACGAGTGCATCGGCCGCATGCATCTGGCCGGCGGGGATGCGCTGCCGGTGGCGCACCTGGTCCTGAACCTGCTGCCCCCGGGTGCGGATGGGCCCGCACTGCTGACGCACGATGACGTGTTGACGCTGTTCCACGAGTTCGGGCATGGACTGCACCACTTGCTCACCCGGGTCGACTTTCCCAGTCTCGCTGGAATCAACGGGGTCGCCTGGGATGCGGTCGAGCTGCCCAGTCAGTTCATGGAGAACTACGCCTGGAACCGGCAGGTGCTGCAACGGATCTCGGGCCACTATCGCAGCGGCGTGCCGCTGCCGGCCGACCTCCAGGAGCGCTTGCTCGCGACCCGAAGCTTCCAGGCCGGGCTGCACATGACGCGACAGCTCGAGTTCGCGCTGTTCGATTTCCGGGTGCACGCCGAGTATGACCCCGAGCGCGGCGGGCGCGTCCTGGAACTGCTGCGCGAGGTGCACCGGCAAGTCGCCGTCGCGCCCATGCCGGAATGGAATCGCTTCCCGATGAGCTTCGGCCACATATTCGCCGGCGGCTATTGCGCCGGCTATTACAGCTACAAATGGGCGGAGGTGCTTGCCGCCGACGTATTCGCGGCATTCGAGGAGCAGGGCATATTCGACCGCGCCACGGCGCGACGTTATGTCGACACGATCCTCTCGCAGGGTGGCAGCCGGGATCCGCTCGAGGCGTTCATCGCGTTTCGCGGACGGCCGCCACGGGTCGAGGCGCTGCTGAAGCAGCACGGCATCGCCGCGCCCGCGCCGGTGAGGTGAACCGGGTCGCGGTTCACCGGGCGCGGCAAATGATTCTGAGCAGTGGCTCTCGGTATCCGGGTCAAATTTGGCCCACAGTGACTCGAGCATCAATCTGGCCGGCGGCCGACCGCGCGGGCTCACAAAGTAAAATGACCAGTGCCCGGCGCAGCGATTTCGACGTCACCGACACCGTGCAAGTCAGCTCCACGACCGCGGTGCAGGCGGCCGTGGAGGCGCTGTTCGCCCCCACTTGGCCGAGCGCGTCTCTCGAGCCGCTCCGACGCGCGTTTGCTCACTTCGAGCGGCTGTTCGCCGGCGAGGTCCCGGGCTATCACGGTGTCGACACCGTTTATCACGACCGCCAGCACACGCTCGACATAACTCTCGCGCTGGCACGTCTGCTGGTCGGCTACGAGCGTCAGGCCGAACCGGCCGCGCGGCTCGGCGGCGAGCGCGCGATCGCCAGCCTCATCACCGGTCTGTTCCACGACGTCGGATATCTGCGGCGCACCGATGAGCACCACTCGCGCAACGGCGCGGAGTTCACCCGGGTGCACGTCTCGCGCGGCGCGCGCTTTCTCGAGGACTATCTGCCGCAGATCGGGCTCGCGCACTGGGTGCCGTTCGCCCGGGAAGTGATCCACTTCACCGGTTACGAGTTTCCGGCGGCGCAGATCGAGGCTCGCCTGAGCGACCGCCGCGACATCGTCGCCGGGCATCTGCTCGGCACGGCGGACATGATCGCCCAGATGGCCGATCGCTGTTACCTGGAGAAGTGCCGTGACCGGCTGTACGTCGAGTTCGTGCTCGGCGGCGTGGCGCTGCCGGTCTCGCCGAGCGGTCAGACCGAGGTCAAATACGCCTCTGGCCTCGATCTGCTGCGCCAGACGCCCCAGTTCGTGGACGAAGTGCGCGCCAAGCGGCTCGATGGTCAGTTCGGCGGAGTCTACCGCCACATCGAGATCCTCTATAACGGACGCAATCCGTACATCGAGGCCATCGACCGCAACGTCGAGTTTTTGCGCCGGGTGCTGCGCAGCGAGAATTGGCGGCTGCTGCGGCGCAGACCGCCGATCTTCGCCGCCACCGCGGACCCGATGTCCACCATGCGCGGCCTGATGGTGAGCTACCTCAAGCGGATCTGGTCCGGCGCCGGGGGCTAGCGCGAAGGACCACCCCGCGCGATCGGGTATCGGCCACGGCCGGTGCCGGCGGCAGTCCGTGCGGGCCGCACCGGACTCTGATATTCTGCGGTGCATGACGAGCTGTGCCTGGGCACCTGGGCATAGAGAGCGGCTCGAGCCGCCGGGTAAGCGCCGGCCCCAGCTTGCCGGGACCCTCCGCCGATCTGCGAGCGCCGATTCGATCTGTATCGGGCGGCAGTTCGGGTGCGCCGTAGGACGGCGGACACCGTCGGATTTCCTTGGTGCACTGATGAGTATTCTCGCTTGAGCCGCGCATTGAAGAACTTCCGCTCCGCGCTCTGGGCGTTCGCCGCCACATTCGCCGCCGCGGTGCTGAGCGCCGCGGTGGCGCTATGGGGCCATTGGCCGGGCGCCCTGCCGGTCGCACTCGGCGCAGCGGTGGCCGCCGGCGGTGGCCTCATCGCGGCGGTGCGGGCATGGCGAGCCGGCCGGACGATGCAGCAGGCCACCGAGGCGCTCACGCGCAGCGCCCAGCGCATCGGACAGGGGGATTACGCGCGCCCCGTCGAAGCCTACAGCCAGGATGGCCTGGCCGAGCTCGAGCAAGCCATGGAGCGAATGCGCACACGGCTGCGCCACTCGACCATCAACAAGGATTACCTGCGCAGCGTTCTGAACAGCATGGCCGATGCGGTGTTCCTCACCTCCCCCGACGGGGTGATCAAGACCGCCAATGCCGCGGCCTGCAAGATGCTCGGCTTCGGCGAGGAGGAGCTGCTCGGCCGCGGCGTCGCATCGCTGCTCGAGGAGCACGCACGCGCCGACTTCGACCTGCTGCAGGCCGCGCAGGATACGCGCGAGACCGTGGTACACACTCGTGACCACCAGACCATCCCGGTGTCCCTCGCCGGATCGCGTATCGAGACCGACGACCCGCAGTTCCAGGGCAATATCTTCGTCGCCCGCAACATCACCGACCGCAAGCGCGCCGAGCGGCGCATCCGCTACCTGGCCCGGTACGATACGCTCACCAAAGTCGCCAACCGCATGCAGTTCCAACACGTGCTCCAGCAGACGTTGTCGCGCGGACTGCGCAGCGGCCGGGCGGTGGCGCTGCTGTATCTGGACATGGACCGGTTCAAGGAGGTGAACGACACGTTCGGACATGACACCGGCGACCGGGTGCTCGAAGTGCTGGCCGAGCGGCTGACCCGGGCCCTGCCGCCGAACGCGATGCTCGGCCGGCTGGCCGGCGACGAGTTTGCGCTGTGCCTGCACGGGCTGCCCGCCGAGACCGACAATCGTGTGCCGATCGGGCAACTGGCGCGCGCGATCCTCAACGAAGTGGCACGCGCCTTTCAGCTGAACCAGCAGGAAGTGTTTCTTACCGCAAGCGTGGGCATAGCCTTCTGCCCGCGCGATGCGGAGAACGTCATCGACCTGATCCGCAACGCCGATGCGGCCATGTATCACGCCAAGCAGAACGGCGGCAACACCTTCACGTTCTACGCCCCCGAGATGAACGCGGCCGCGGTCGAGCGGCTGATCCTCAAGAGCAAGCTGCGCCGCGCGCTCGAGCGCGACGAGCTCGTCATCCGCTATCAGCCGAAAGTGGAACTCACCACCGGCCGGGTGGTGGGCGCCGAGGCGCTGTTGCGCTGGCGCCTGCCGGGACACGGCGACATTCCGCCGTCGCGCTTCATCCCCCTCGCCGAGGAGACCAACCTCATCCTGGACATCGGCGAGTGGGTGCTGAACCGGGTATGCATGGATTATCGGCAGCTGAAGCGCGCCGGCGGTGAGCCCGGGCGCATCTCGCTGAATCTCTCGCTGCGCCAGCTGCGTCAGGCCAGCTTCATCCTGCGCTGCCGCTCGGTGTTCCGCCGTCACGGCGTCTCGCCCACCGCGCTCGAGCTCGAAATCACCGAGACGACGCTCATGGCCGACACCAAGAACACCTTGCGGCTGCTCGAGGAACTCTACGCCATGGGACTGCACCTGTCGATCGATGACTTCGGCACCGGCTACTCCTCACTCTCGGCACTGCAGCAGTTCCCGATCGGAACGCTCAAGATCGATCAGTCGTTCGTGCGCGACGTGGGCATGAACACCGGCAATGCCACTCTGGTCCGCACCATCATCGAGATGGGCCACAGCCTCGGCATGGTGGTGGTTGCCGAGGGAGTGGAGTCGCAGGATCAGTTGGATTTCCTGCGGCGCAACGGCTGCAACCAAGTACAGGGGAGGCTGTTCGGCGAGCCTTGCGCCGTGGAGGAGCTGCTCGTGCTGCTGCAGCGGCAAGCCAGCTCCGGCGCCCCGTTCGGCCAGCTGCTGCGCCCGGCGGGCGCGCTCGACCAGCCGGCCTGAGGCGCTGGAGTCCTCATGGCCCGGGCACCGCCTCGAACGGAACGCGTCGAGGCGGCGCGGTGCGGCTGCGGCTCGATTCGGGATGGGATGATAAACGGGAGCTCTCGGCGCTAGAATCACACGCTTTCCTCGAAGGACTCGACTCACCATGAAACCCGCATTGAATGTCGCGATCACGGGCGGCGCCGGCCAGATCGGCTATGCCCTCGCATTCCGCGTCGCCTCCGGGCAGCTGCTGGGACCGGATCAGCCCATCAATCTGCATCTGCTGGAGATCACCCCGTCGCTGCCGGCGCTCAACGGGGTCGTGATGGAGCTCGCCGATTGCGCGTTCGCGGGTCTGAACAGGATCATCGCCACGGACGATGCCAAGGTCGCGTTTCGCGACTGCCACGTGGCGCTGCTGGTCGGCGCGCGCCCGCGCGGACCGGGCATGGAGCGCAAGGACCTGCTGCTCGCCAACGCCCAGATCTTCTCTGCGCAAGGGAAAGCCCTCAACGAGGTCGCCGATCGCAACGTCAAGGTACTGGTGGTGGGCAACCCGGCCAACACCAATGCGCTGATCGCGCGCGCCAACGCCAAGGATCTGAATCCGCGCAATTTCACCGCGATGACCCGGCTTGACCACAATCGAGCCCTCTCACAGCTCGCCGAGAAGACCGGCGCGCACACGCGCGACATCCGGCGCATGACGGTCTGGGGCAATCATTCCTCGACACAATACCCGGACATCAACCACGCACTGGTCGGCGGCAAACCCGCCCGTTCGCTGGTGGATGACGCCTGGGTAGAGCAGACCTTCATCCCGGTGGTTCAACAGCGTGGCGCGGCCGTCATCAAGGCGCGGGGCGCCTCGTCGGCCGCCTCGGCCGCCTCGGCCGCGATCGACCACGTCCATACATGGGTGAACGGCACGCGGGAGGGGGACTGGGTGAGCATGTCGGTTCCATCCGACGGCAGCTACGGCATCCCGGAAGGCGTGATCTATTCCTATCCGGTCACCACGCACAATGGCGAGTACCGTATCGTGACGGGCTTGCAGATCGATGCCGCCAGCCGCAAGCGCATGGACGCGACGCTCGCCGAGCTGCGCGAGGAACGCGAGGGAGTGAAGTCGCTGCTCGGCTGAGCCTCCCCGAAGATCGCCGCGAGCGATCGTTAACGATGTGAAGCGCGCTGGCCGGCACAGTGTCTGCCGTGGCATTGCGCAACAGGTCCCCTGTCGCGATCGAGGGGGTCCGGACAGACTGCAGACGCTCATGAACAAGGCGGATTGAAGGAGTTTCCATGCTGGGTGCACTCCTCGCGTTGATTGCGGCCGCGGCCATCGCGTATGCCGTGACCCAGGCGGGGGGCATCATCACCCTCCTGTTTATCGCCGCCGTGCTCTACCTGGCCTACCGGCGGCTGTCGCTGCTGGCCTTCACCGCCACGTTCACCGTGCTGCTGATCGCGTACAGCTACTTCGGCGCGAACAGCGCGGCGGGTGCCACATGGAAGGGGTTTCTGTGGCTGTCGCTGGGGGCGTTGTGGCTGCTGAACGTGCGCTGGCTGCGCAAGGCGCTGATCACGCGCCCCTTCATGCGGACCTACCGCAGGCTGCTGCCGCCAATGTCGCAAACCGAGCGTGAGGCGCTCGAAGCCGGCACGGTCTGGTGGGATGGAGAGCTGTTCACCGGCGCGCCCAACTGGTCGAAGCTGCTCACCGCCCGACCGCCGCGCCTGAGCGCCGAGGAGCAGGCGTTCCTCGACGGACCATGCGAACAGCTCTGCGAGATGCTCGATGACTGGGCAATCACGCATGAAATCGGCGACCTGCCTGCGCAGGTGTGGGATTTCATCAAGTCGCGCGGGTTCTTCGCGATGATCATTCCAAAGCGCTACGGCGGACTGGAGTTCTCCGCCTACGCGCACTCGTGCGTGCTCACCAAGGTCGCCAGCCGCAGCACGACCGCATCCTCCACCATCGCGGTGCCGAATTCGCTCGGCCCCGCCGAGTTACTCAATCATTACGGTACCGACGAGCAGAAGAACTACTATCTGCCGCGCCTGGCGCGCGGCGAGGAAGTGCCGTGCTTCGCTCTCACGGGACCGCGCGCCGGCTCCGACGCCGCCTCCATCCCGGACACCGGCGTCGTCTGCCGGGGTACATGGCAAGGCCAGGACGTGCTCGGGATGCGGCTCAACTTCTCCAAGCGCTACATAACTCTGGCGCCGATTGCCACGGTCATCGGACTGGCTTTCCGGCTGTTCGATCCGGAACAGCTCCTGGGCGGACCGGTTGATGTGGGCATCACCTGCGCGTTGATCCCGCGCGACATACCCGGCATCAGCATCGGCCGGCGGCACTTTCCCGTCAACATCCCGTTCCAGAACGGCCCGATCCAGGGACATGATGTATTCGTGCCGCTCGACTTCATCATCGGCGGCCCGAAGATGGCCGGCACCGGCTGGCGCATGCTGGTGGAGCAACTTTCGGTCGGGCGGTGCATCTCGCTGCCGTCCAACGCCACGGGCGGCGCCAAGGCCGGGGTATGGGCGAGCGGCGCATACGCCCGCATCCGCCGGCAATTCAACATGCCGGTGGGGCGGTTCGAGGGCGTCGAGGCGGTGCTCGCGCGCATGGCCGGGCTTACGTACACGATGGATGCGGCGCGCTCGGTCACCGCCGGCGCAATCGACGGGGGCGAGAAGCCCTCGGTTCCCTCGGCAATGCTCAAGTACCACGTCACCGAGATGGGGCGGCAAGTCGCCAACGACGCCATGGACGTGCACGGCGGCAAAGGCATCTGCCTCGGTCCGAAGAACTATCTGGCGCGCGGCCACCAGTGTGTACCGGTGGCGATCACGGTCGAAGGCGCCAACCTGCTGACCCGCAGTTTGATCATTTTCGGGCAGGGCGCGGTCCGCTGTCATCCGTTCGTACTGCGCGAGATGAACGCGGCCCGTAATCCGGACCACGTACGCGGCATCGAGGAGTTCGATCGCGCCCTGTTCGGTCACATCGGCTTCACGATCTCCAACGCGGTGCGATCGCTCGTCATGGCACTGACCCACGCGCGTTTCACCCGCTCGCCGGTCAGCGGCCCGACCGCGCGCTACTACCAGCACATCGTACGCTTCAGCGCCTCGTTCGCCTTCACGGTGGATGTGGCAATGCTGACGCTCGGCGGATACTTGAAGAAGAAAGAGAATCTCTCGGCGCGGCTCGGCGATGTGCTGTCGGCGATGTACCTGGCCTCGATGGTGCTGAAGCATCACGA
Organism: Pseudomonadota bacterium; assembly: GCA_021843755.1. GTDB lineage: Bacteria > Pseudomonadota > Gammaproteobacteria > Steroidobacterales > Steroidobacteraceae > 13-2-20CM-66-19. The sequence continues at coordinate 18,404 of JAKBWB010000004.1, read as the reverse complement.
GAATCAGGGCCGACCGGCCGAGGACCTGCCCATCGTCGAGTGGGCCTGCCGCAATCTGTTGTATCACGCCCAGGAGCAGCTGCACGGGTTCCTGCGCAACTTCCCGAACCGCCTGCTCGCGGGGCTGATGCGGGTGGTGGTCTTTCCGCGCGGCCGGCATTATTCGTCGCCATCCGACCGGCTCGGCCGGCAAGTCGCCGAGCGACTCACGCAGCCGAGCGAAGCGCGCGAGCGGCTGGGCCAGTTCATCTACACGACCGTCCAGCCGGACAATCCTCTGGGCCTGCTCGGCGAGGCTCTGGCGCTCGCCATCCAGATGGAGCCCATCGAAAAGCGCATTCGTGTCGAGGGCGTCAAGACCGGACGAATCACCGCGCTGGACCTGCCCGGGCAAATCGACCAGGCGCTCGCGGCCGGAATCCTCACCGCGACCGAGGCACAGGCCCTGCACGAGTACGACCGCAAGGTCATGAATCTCATTCATGTCGATGACTTCGCCCCGCACGAGCTCGGCAGGCAGGCGAACCCGCAGCCGCCGCGCGCCGGCGCGCCGGCCCGGCCCGCGTGAACAGCATCTGCGGACACGCCGCCGCAACTGCGGCCACGGGCGGACCGGAGATCCCGCCGGGCTGCGCCTGCGCCAATTGCGGAACGATTCTCACCGGACCGTTCTGCAGCGCGTGCGGACAGCGCTATCACGCGCACCCGGTGCGCTCCTTGCGGCATTTCATTCAGGAAGCCACCGAGGACCTGACGCATGCCGATTCACGTACACGCTGGTTTACTTCTACCTGGCGATGCGGCGTGTGTATCGGGACAGCCGGGGGCGCACCCTCGCAAAGCTCGTCGTGATCTCGCTGGGCTACCTGACCGCGTTTGCGTTGCTGTTCGCGGTTGTCGCAACCTACGGTTTCCTCACGCTCTGAGTGCCGCGCGCCCGACCCCTCCGCCATGATCCGCGCCATTTTGCATGTCGACATGGACGCGTTTTTCGCGTCCGTGGAGCAGCATGACCGGCCGGAGCTTGCCGGCAAGCCCGTGGTGGTCGGACATGCCGGCCCTCGCGGCGTCGTCGCGGCGGCCAGCTACGAGGTCCGCCGGTTCGGCGTGCGCTCGGCCATGCCGATGAGCACGGCGCTACGGCTGTGTCCGGCGGCGATATGCGTTCCCCCGCACATGACGCGCTACCGGGAAGTCTCGCGGCAGGTGTTCGCGGTGTTCCATGAGATCACGCCGCTGGTTCAGGGCTTGTCGCTCGACGAGGCGTTTCTCGATGTGAGCGGCAGCATCGCGTTGCTCGGGAAGCCGCCGGCCATCGCCCGGCGCATCAAGGACGAGATTCGCTCACGTACCGGACTGACCGCCTCCGTTGGCGTAGCGACCAACAAGCTGGTCGCGAAGATCGCCTCCGATCTCGAGAAGCCGGATGGACTGACCGTCGTGCCGGCCGAACGCGTCCGCGAGGTCCTCGATCCGTTGTCGGTCCGGCGGCTGCCCGGCCTCGGGCGCAAGCTCGGCGAGAAAGTCGAGGCGGCTGGAGTGCGCACGCTCGGGCAATTGCGCGGCGCGCCGGATACGCTGCTGTGGCAGCTGTTCGGGCGGGACGCCTCTCGTATGCGCGAACGAGCCGCCGGTGTGGATGAGCGGCCGGTACTGACGGATCTGGAAGAAAAGTCACTCAGCGCCGAAGATACCTTTGCACGCGACCTTCAGGATCCGCGGGCGCTCGACACCCACCTGTGCAGCCTGGCGCAAACCGCCTGCCAGCGGCTGCGCCACAAAGGACTGATGACGGCCCGGATCGGCGTGAAGATCCGCTGCCACGACTTCACCACGTTCACGCGGCAGCAGGCGATCGCCCCGCCGACGCAGGCGGAGCGCATGATCCGCGACGTGGCCCGGGATCTGTTGCGGCGCTGGCTGGCCGAGCACCGTGGTGCCAAACTGCGCCTGCTGGGGGTGGTGCTCGGGGGGCTCTCGCCGGCCCGGCAGATGGGCCTGTTCGAGACGGCCGAGCGCGGCAGGGATGAGGCGCGCCTCGAGTCGGCGCTCGAGCAGGTCCGCGCACGCTTCGGCAACGCGGCGCTGCGCCGGGGCAACATGCTGAAATAGTCGACTTACGATGTACCTTTCCTTCTTTGGTCTGAACGAGAAGCCGTTCTCGATCACGCCGGACCCCCGCTATCTCTTTCTGAGCGAGCGGCACGCCGAGGCGTTGGCGCACCTGTTGTACGGCATCAAGGAGGCCGGCGGCTTCATCCAGCTCACCGGCGAGGTGGGCACGGGCAAGACGACGATCGTACGCTCGCTGCTGGCGCAGGCTCCGGAGAATGCCGAGCTCGCGCTCATCCTCAATCCGCGCATGACCGCGCCGGAGTTCCTGTTGACCCTGTGCGAGGAGCTCGGCATCGGCGTACCCGATCCCGCCACCGGCTCCCTGAAGGACCTGGTCGACATTCTGAACACCTACCTGCTGCGCGCGCACGCAGCGGGACGGCGTGTCGTACTGGTGGTTGACGAGGCGCAGAACCTCGAACCGGAGGTGCTCGAGCAGGTGCGACTGCTCACCAACCTGGAAACCAACACCCAGAAGCTCCTGCAAATCATCCTGATCGGGCAGCCGGAGCTGCGCGAGCTGCTCGAGCGCAGCGAGTTGCGCCAGCTCGCCCAGCGCGTCACCGGCCGTTACCATCTCGATCCGCTCTCGGCGCCCGAGACCGCGGCCTACGTCCGGCATCGGCTGCGCGTGGCGGGTGCGACCACCGAGATGTTCAGCCGCGGCGCCCTGCGGAATATCCACCGCCTCTCCGGCGGAGTGCCTCGGGTCATCAACATCCTGTGCGACCGGGCGCTGCTGGGGGGCTATTCGCTCGATCGTCACCGCATCACCCCCGCCCTGGTGCGCCAGGCCGCCACCGAAGTGTTCGGACGGCGCTCGAGGCGCGGCTGGGTGACATGGACCGCGGCTGCCACGCTCATTCTGCTGGCCGCCACAGCCTTCACGCTGTGGCGGCTCGAGCCGGTGTGGCGATCGACACCGGGCCCCGCTCCTGTCATCGGCAGGCCGGTGGTGCGCCCCGACGTGCCCGCACCTCGGCCTGTGAAGATAAAGCCGACGTTGGCAGGGCTGCTCGATCGGTACAGGAGCCAGACCACCCGCCAGGCGGCCTACGCCAAGCTGTTCAACCTGTGGAATCTGCGTTACGTCCACGGTGACCCGGCCTCGGGCCCCGGTCCATGTGTCCAGGCCGCGCAGCACGGGCTATCCTGCCTCAAGGCGCACGGTTCGCTCGGGCAACTGCGTCTGTACAATCGGCCGGCCATCCTGCGGCTGACCGGCTCGAGGGGCCACAGGTACGAGGTGCTCATGACCGGCCTGGATCACGCACATGCGCTGCTCGCGCTCGGACCCACTCCTCAGCGGGTGAGTATTGCCGCGCTCTCGCGCGATTGGATGGGTCATTACGTCCTGCTGTGGCGGCCGGTCGGCGGGCGGGTGCGCACGCTCCTGCAAGGCATGAGCGGGGCGCGCGTGCGCTGGCTGCGCGAGAGCCTGGAGCGCGTGGAAGGCATCCGGGACAAACAGCCCCCGAGCGACGTGTACGATGCGCGTCTGACTCGCCTGGTGCGCCGCTTCCAGCACGCGCACGGGTTGACGGTCGACGGAATCGCCGGTATCAAGACGCAATTGGCGCTGTCCGGCGCGCTTGCCGAGCCGGGGACGCCGATCCTCAGTCGGCACGGCCAAGGCGGCTGACATGTCATTCATCCTCGATGCGCTGAAGAAATCCGAGAGCGCCCGCCAACGTCAGGATGGACCGGGCCTGTTCGAGGTCAAAATCGTCCCGCCGCGCCGAGGGCTGCCGGCGTGGGCCCTGATCATCGGCGCCCTGCTGGCGATCAATGCCGTCGCCCTGGCCTGGCTGATGCTGCGCCACCCGGCAACCTCGCCCGCCCCAGCGGCGGCGGCCCGGACGGCCGTGGCACCAAGTCCGGCGCCCGTGATGCCGACTACTGCATCGCCGCAGACAGGTGCCCGGTCGGCTTCCTGGGCGGCGATGCAGCCAACGTCCACTGCCGTATCCGCAGCGGCGCTCACCCGCACATCAGGCCAGCCGTCACTCGCTACGGCGGAGCCGCCGGCGCCATTCTCGACAGCAGGGCATTCCTTGCGGCCCGGCCCGGCCGGCGGTTTGACGCTTCCCGGCTCGCCCAATCCGGCGGATCTCGCCCCGGCGATCCAGCCACCCGCCTCCGGCGGTTCCGCAGACCTGGCAGCCGGAGCGCAGGGCCCCCTGCCGCTCTATGCCGAGATCGCCGCGCAGCCCGGCAGCGACCTGCCGCGGCTGCATCTGGACCTGCACGTCTACGATCCAGACCCGAGCAAGCGCTACGTGATGATCAACATGCACATCCTGCATATCGGCGACTCTTTGCCGGACGGCGTCACGGTGGTGGCGATCCGGCCGGACGGCGTAGCGCTGAGCTATCGGGGGCGGGAGTTCCTGCTGCCGCGGTGATTGCGGGCACTGCCCGCTCCAGGCTGGCCGCCTGCGCCAGGCAGTACTTCCAGCGACCCCCCCTGCGCCGCCTCATCACCCGTGCCCCTGGAGCCGCCGGTCCCCGCCTCCGTGCTCGCTCCCGTGTCCGGGCGGGGCTCTGAACATAACGCGATCAGGGGAATGACCGGTTTCACAGAATGACGCCGCAGACCGCGACAAGGAAACGGCCCTGGTCCATGGTTTGAAGTCCGCGCATGAGTTCCGCAGCACAACGCATACTGATCGTCGAGCGCGATACGAAATATCGCGAATGGCTGCGGCTGCACCTTGCAATCCTCTATCCGCAGGCGGCGATCGGCACCGTGGATCCCGAGGACAGGCATGCCATGAGCGGCTTGAGCACGGGGCGGGCCTGCGAAGGGCTCATCCTGTCGGCGGACTTCGGCACAGGAGATGAGCCGGGCGAATCCGAGGGGATCAAGCTCGTGCGCACCCTGCGCTCGAGCGACACCGCGCCCGTGCTGGTGGCGCTGGCGGAGCGCGGGAATGAGCTCACCGCAATCCAGGCACTGCGCGCCGGTGCGGCGGACTACCTGCCCAAGCGCCTGCTGACTCCGAGCCGGCTGAAGAGCGCGCTCGACCGGGCGTTCGTGGCGCTGGAGCGCAACCCGGCTTCGCTCGCGACGCAGACCAAACGGCGCGCCACGGCAGCGCTCGCGACAGCTCAACCCGCCATCAGCGGCTACGAGATCATCCGCACGCTCAGCGAATCGGAGAAGGCCGTCGTGTACTTGGCCGAGAGCCACGCGCTCGGGGCCGACGTGGCGCTGAAGGTCAGCAAGGTCCCATGCGAAGACCGAGCCAAGCAGGCGCTGGCGCGCGAATATCAGGCCATCCTCGCCGTACATGACCCGGCCGTGGTACGCATATTCGATCACGGCATGGAGGACGGTTATGAATACCTCGCGATGGAATACTTCCCGCACGGCGATCTGAAGGCGCGCATGCAGGTGGGCGTGACCGAGTCGGAGGCGTTGCGCTTTCTGGAGAAGATCGGGGCGGCCCTGGCCGTGGTCCACCGAGCGGGGCTGCTGCACCGGGATCTGAAGCCCCCCAACGTCATGCTGCGCGAGAACGACAACGTGGTGCTGATCGACTTCGGCCTGGCCCGCCTCCTGGACGTCAGCCACCGCAGCACGTACACCGGAGTGCTGCGCGGCTCACCCTATTACATGAGCCCCGAGCAGGCGCTCGGCGAGAAGTTGGATCCGCGCTCGGATCTATACAGCCTCGGGGTGATCTTTCACGAGATGCTCACCGGCCGCAAACCGTTCATGGGTAACAGCGCGATGGAAGTGCTGCAGCAGCACGTCAACGCCTCGCCACCCCGCCTGCCGCCGTCGCTGTCCGGCTATGCCGAGCTGCTCGCCCGGCTGCTCGCCAAGCGGCGCGAGGACCGCTTCGCAAGCGCCGAGGAGCTGATCGCCGCCTGTGTCGCGCTGCGCCACGGCAGCCGGGACCGCGCGCAAACGGCTGCATGACGAGTCGCCCCGCGGCGGCGGACGCCATCTTGACACTGCGCGGCGGGGGGCGTGCAATGATCCGCGGGGAAGACGGGCCCCGAGGATCTGGATCGACCCATGAACCCGCGCCATCTCGTCGACACCACCGTGTTCTACTCGCCGACGAGCGGGGGAGTGCGTCGGTACCTGATCGCCAAGCACACGTGGCTGGCGACTCAGCCGGGATGGCAGCACACCCTGCTCGTGCCGGGCACCGCCCAGCGGATCGAGCGCGGCGGGGTCAGCACCCTCGCCGGCGTGCCGGTCCCGGGTACGTTCAACTACCGCCTGCCGCTCAATCCCCGCCTGTGGGCACGGCAGCTCGAGGCATTGGCTCCAGACATCATCGAGGCGGGTGACGCGTTCCATCCGGCCTGGGCGGCATGGCGGGTGGCGCGCCGCCGCGGGCTTCCGTGCGCGGCATTCTGCCACTCCAATCTGCCGCGCATCGCCGGCCGGCGATTCGGCAGCATCACCGAGCGGCTGTCGGGCAGCTACCTGCGCGAGCTGTATGGACGGTTCGACGTAGTGTTCGCGCCCAGCCGTTTGATGCAGGATTTTCTCGACAACCTCGGCGTCAAGCATGTCGTACGTCAACCCCTGGGCGTCGATCCGCAGCTGTTTCATCCCTCCCGACGCGGCTCGTGGCTGCGCCGCCGCCTCGGACTCGACAGCGCGGCACGCGTGCTCGTGTACGCCGGTCGCTTCACCGGCGAGAAGAACATGCCCGTACTGCTGCGCGCGTTCGCCGGCCTCGGTCGGCCCTACCATCTGGTGCTGATCGGCGGTGGCCGCGCAGCGCGCCTGGCCCCCAACGTGACGAGGATCCCGTACCGCCGCGACGCCATCGATCTGGCGTGCTGGCTGGCCTCGGCCGACGCCCTGGTGCACGCCGGCACGCTCGAGACCTTCGGTCTGGTCGTGCTCGAAGCCATGGCGTGCGGCCGCCCGGTGGTCGCGGCGCGCGCGGGCGCCATACCGGAGCTGGTCGATGAGCGCTGCGGGGTACTCAGCGAGCCGGGCGACGCGGACAGCCTCGCCGATGCGGTCGCGGCTCTTTACGAGCGTGATATCGAAGCTCTCGGCGCACACGCGCGCACGCACGTGTTGCGGTATTTCACCTGGCCACGCGTGCTCGAGGGGCAGCTGTCGGTCTACCGGGCGCTGCTTGCCGGCGAACGTACGACGGCCCTCGAACAACAGCTCGCCCAGGCCGGCTGAACGCCCCGCTCAACGGCGCCGCAACGCGCGCAGCAACCACACGCCGGCGCGGTTGCGCGCCACTGCGAGGACTACCGTCCAGAACAGCCGCTTGCGCGGCGGCACCACCCGCGGCGGAACGGCCCGAAAAAATCCGGCGCCGACATCGCGGTGCACATGCAACGCGCGCGCCCGGATCAGCCATTGACGTGGCGGACTCTCGATACGATAGCAGTGGGCATCCACCGCCTGGACGCTCGGCGCGGCAAGTTGCTGGGGCAGATCCTGCGGAGCATCGCCGAGGAATGTGACGATCAAGCGTTCCTGAACATTCGCCGCCGAGACGCCCCGCAGCGTAAGCCCGGGGGAAACGCCAGTCTCGCGCACACAGGTCACCGTACCGCGGAATACAGCGATCAGGCGGTCCGCTTGTGTGTCGGGCACTGCGTACTCCCGTTGTTCAACCGGTCGATTCCAGTTCCCACAGTGTCAGCGGCGCGCCGCGCCGCAGCCAGAAGCCGGCCCCCACCTCGCGAAATGCGCGCCGCAACCTCATGCGGTACCACTCCCCCTGGCGCAGATGCACGTTCGGATCCGTACGGCTGCGGTCGCAGTTGTTGCGCCAATCGGCACGCGTGAGCGCACTGAAGTACAAGACCCCGCGGCACAGTCTTGCCAGGTTGGCGAGCGCCCGCGTCGCCTCGCGCGGGCCCAGGTACTGCAACACGTCATAACAGATCACCAGATCGAACGGTTCCTCCGGCCGGAATTCCTGCACGTGTCCGGACAGCCAGCCGTAGCGGCGGCACAGGTACTCGCTCGCCTCCAGGCCGACGTAGGCCGCCTTGGGCAATACCCGCCGCAGCGGCTCGCGCAGCAGTCCGGTGCCACAGCCCGCGTCGAGCATGCGCCGCACGGGCAAGCCCACGTGCGCGATGAACGCGCCGATCAACCGTGCACGGGCTCGCATCTCGGCGCGCGAAGTCACTGCCGTGCGCGGGTCGAAGTAGTAGCGATCGTAATACGCGTGATCGAATTCCATCATTACTCAAGCGGTTCAGGCGCCGCCGCCCGGCGCGAGGCCGGCAAGGCGCTTGCTCATCGTCGCGAGACGCCGCCGTGCCTGCCGATGATAGGCCTGAGCGTTGGCGCGCGCGGGACGCAGCCCGTCGAAGAACTCGCCGCTCGTCCCGGCGAGCTCCGGGACACAGGCCAGATGCAGCACCGCCGCGGCGCCATCCGCGACCGTGCTCTGGGGCTTGACAGCCATGGCACGCGCCATCGTCGCGTTCATGTAAGTGGCCGGGCGCACAGAATTCACCGTCGCGCCGCGCGGGCGTGCCAACGCACGCGCCACCACCCGGCCCAACCCGTCGGTCGAGCCAGTGACTAGAGCGGTCTTTACAGCGTTCATCCCCGCTAGTTTGCCGGATGGTCCGCTTCACTGCACACTGTGCCCGGCCGCCCGTACCGGCCCTGCCCGGAGCACTCCATGTGTCCACGATCCCTGGTCTGTTCGAGCCGCCCGATAGCCGTGCTGACCGCACTGCTCTGGACTGTCCTGCCGCTCGCGGCGCAGGGCTCTGCTCGAGCCGCGCCCGCCAGAGGCTTCAGACTCAGCAGTCCTGACCTGACCCCTGGAGCCACTTTCCAGAGGGCACAGATCTACGACCACGACGGCTGCCGCGGCGAGAACGTCTCCCCTGCGCTCGCCTGGCGGAATCCGCCGGCCGGCACACGCAGCTTCGCGGTGCTGATGTTCGACCCGGATGTCCCCGGTGGACTCTGGTGGCACTGGGTCGTATTCGACTTGCCGGCCGACATCCGCGCCCTGCCGGCGGGCGCCGGCGGCCCGGACGGGTCGCTGCCCGCCGGGGCGATCCAGGCGCGCAATAATTACGGCTTCCGCGGATACGGCGGCCCCTGCCCGCCGCCAGGTCCGGCGCACCATTACCGCATTGCGCTCTACGCGCTGCGAGTCCAACGGCTGGGTGTGACGCAGGGCGCTGCGGCGCAAGCCGTCGCCGCCGCAGTGCGCGCCAAGGCGCTCGGCGAGGCCGAGATCATCGTGCCCTATGAGCGGTAGAGCATTGCGCGCAGCCAGGAGTCGCGGGCGCAGCCCACGCCACCCCCGGATCGGCTTCGCCAGTCTCGGCTGCCCGAAGGCGCTGGTCGACTCCGAGCGCATTCTGACCACCCTCAGGGCAGAGGGCTACGAGATCAGCCCGAGCTACGAGCAGGCCGATCTGGTGATCGTCAATACCTGCGGGTTCATCGATGCGGCCATCGACGAGTCGCTCGAGACGATCCAGGAAGCGCTCGATCACAACGGCCGGGTGATCGTCACGGGCTGTCTCGGCGCACGCCCCGAGCGCATTCGCGCCCGGCATCCGCGGGTGCTCGCAGTCACCGGCCCGCACGATTACGCCGCGGTGCTCCAGGCCGTGCACACGCACCTACCGCCGCGGCACGATCCGTTCCTCGACTTGGTGCCGCCCCAGGGCATCCGTCTCACACCGCGTCACTATGCCTATCTGAAAATCTCCGAGGGCTGCAACAACTCGTGCAGCTTCTGCATCATTCCGGCGATGCGCGGCCGATTGGCCAGCCGCCGCATCGATCAGGTGCTCCTCGAAGCCGAGCGGCTGGTCGCCGCAGGCGTGAAGGAGCTGCTGGTCATCTCTCAGGACACGAGCGCTTACGGCGTCGATCTGCGCTACGCGGGCGCCACCTGGCACGGAGTCGGGTATCGAACCGGCTTGACCGACCTGGCTCGGGCACTGGGGTCGCTGGGCGCGTGGGTGCGGCTGCATTACGTCTATCCGTATCCTCATGTCGATGAGCTGATCCCGCTGATGGCCGAGCGGCGCGTGCTTCCTTACCTCGACATCCCGTTCCAACACGGCAGTCCCGCCGTGCTGAAGCAAATGCGCCGGCCGGCGCACGCCGAGAACACTCTCGAGCGCATCCGGTCCTGGCGGCGGCTTTGTCCCGACTTGACGTTGCGCAGTACGTTCATCGTGGGCTTTCCGGGCGAGACCGAGGCGCAGTTCACCGAGCTGCTGCAATGGTTGCGCGAGGCACAGCTCGAGCGCGTCGGCTGCTTCAAGTACTCGCCGGTGGAGGGAGCGGCCGCCAACGACCTCGGCGCGCACGTTCCGCCGCCGATCCAGTCAGAGCGTTATGACCGCTTCATGGAATGCGCGGCCGAAATCAGCGCGGCGCGGCTGCGCCGCCGCGTCGGCCGGCGCTTGCGTGTGCTGGTCGATGCGGTGGACGGCGATGGCGCCGTTGCCCGCAGCGAGGCCGAGGCCCCCGAAATAGACGGCGTGGTGCGCATCGCGGCGGCGACGGGGCTGAAGCCTGGGGATTGGGTGGACGTCGAGGTTGTCGGAGCCGACGTCTACGATCTGCACGCCCGGCAGATCGCATCAGCGTCATGAGCTGCCGGGCGGGAGCGCAGCTGCGGTCGCGCCGTATACTTCACTGCGATGCATGAGGAATCCTCGGCGGCGGGCTGCGGTGCACGGCAGGGCGTGACGTACGCCGTGCTCGCCGCCGTGCTGTTCGGCGCCAGCACACCGTTCGCGAAACTGCTGCTGCGCCACAGCGCTCCTGTGGTGCTGGCCGGCCTGCTCTACGCCGGCAGCGGTCTCGGTCTTTCGGTCTGGATCGCGCTGCGCACCGCAGTCCGCGCCCGAGCGGCCGCCTCGTCGTGGCGAGGGAGCGATCTGTCCTGGCTCGCGGCGTCCATTGTCATCGGCGGGGTGCTCGGACCGGTGCTGATGATGACCGGACTGCGCGCCATTCCAGCCGCCAACGCCTCCCTGCTGTTGAACCTGGAGGGCGTGCTCACCGCCCTGCTGGCATGGTTCGTATTTCGGGAGAATTTCGACCGGCGCGTGCTCGCGGGCCTGCTCGCCATCATTGCCGGAGGCGTGGTGCTTGCCTGGCCGGCGCGGCTCGCGCCCGCCGACGCACTCGGTACCGCCTGCATCGCGGGTGCGTGTGTCTGCTGGGCGATCGACAACAATCTCACGCGCAAGGTCTCGATCCAGGACCCGTTCGTGATCGCTGCGCTGAAGGGGGTGAGCGCCGGCGCGGTCAACCTCGGCATCGGCGCGTACCTCGGCCTGCTGCCACCGGGAGTCGCAGCGGCCTCGGCCGCTGCGCTGCTCGGCTTCGCCGGCTACGGATTGAGCCTCACGTTGTTCGTGCTTGCGCTGCGGCATCTCGGTGCGGCGCGCACGGGCGCGTACTTCTCCACGGCACCGTTCATCGGCGCCGTGGCCTCGCTGGTGGTGTTTCGACACATGCCCGGGCCGGCCCTGGCGGCCGCGGCGCTCTTGATGGGCATCGGTGTCTGGCTACACCTGACCGAGAAGCACGTGCACCATCACACGCATGCGCCGCTGCTGCACACACACAGCCACCGGCATGACGAGCATCACCGGCACGCGCATGACTTCGACTGGGACGGCCGCGAGCCACATGAGCATGAGCACCAACACGAGCCGCTGGCGCACACCCATGTGCACTTTCCGGACATTCATCACCGCCACCCGCACTAGCAGGCCCCGGCTCGACGCCCGCGCGCACTGCCCGGGGTCGTCGCCGGGATGCGCGGCGGGGCCGCCCGAGGCGGCGCGTCCGGGTCAGTCGCCGTGCGCGCCCGCCGCCGAACGGCGTACCGACCGCTCGATCCGGTACACCGCGGCCGGAGGAATGTTGCTCACCACCCAGCCCATGCGCTGTGCGCGCAACCCGAGTCGCTTGAGAATGCGGCGCGGCACCGGACAGCGCAGCCCGTAGGTGAACTGATAGAACGCGCCGCCGTAACGCAAGCGGCGGAACGCGCCGCTGAGAATACTCATGATCTCGCGGTCGCGCAGGGACAGCAACGGCAGGCCGCTGACCACCGCGCCGGCGGCGCAGCCATCGAACGGATCCACGCGGCGCAGCCGGCCGGCATCGATGGCGAGCACGCGTGCCGCCGGAAAGCGGCTGCGCAACATCACCGCCAGCTGCGGATCGAGCTCGATCAGGGCCAGATGCCGCTCCGGAACCCCGCGGTCGAGCAGCGCGCGGGTGATCGCACCCGTGCCCGGGCCGAGCTCGATGACCGGGCCGTTGCCCGCGACGATCTCGGAGGTCATCAGGCGAGCGAGCGCCCGCCCAGAGGGCGCAACCGCGCTGACGCGTCGCGGATCGCGCAGCCCGGCGCGCAGGAAGACCAGGGCATCGGCGGGAAATTTGAGGGCCGAAATGCGGTTGACGCCGTTACCGTGCGCAAGATCCATGGGCTGCTCCAGATGATTGTCGGTGATTTACGACGCAGCCCCCCTGCTTCCGCCGCGCTCGTCCAGGGGGACTGTAACGGTCCGTTCCCATCCAATCAACCGCTGTCGCGGGCGGGAGAGCACGAGCCCGACCCATCGCGGGCCGCCGGACGCCCGGGCGTACCGACCGTTCTGCGCGGATTCCGGGCTTCGCGCCAAGGACCGGCTGCGCGCCGGGCGCATAGAGATCCGGACTCGCCGAGGCGCCGTGCTCAGCAAGGAGCACGTACGCCACGAATTCCATCAGGCATCCGCGGCCGCGGCTGAGGGCAGGCCGGCCTGACCGGATCGCCCGGCGCCCCGATCAGGACCGCCGCGCGGTGTGAGCGGCCCAGCCTTCGCCGGCCAACAGCCCCGCGGACAGCCCGACGAACGCGCCGGCGACGAGATCACTGAGAAAATGCCAGTCGCCGACCAGCAGCAGCGCGGCGGCGGCGAGCAGCAGCCCCGCGAGCGGCCAGATGCTGGCGCGATACAGCCGCATGAATACCCCGGCGAACGAGCCGGCGAGCACCATGTGGCCCGACGGAAAGCTGCTTTGCCCCGAGCCGCGCATGATGTTGAAGGCATGCCGCGCGCCGTGGATCACCGCCGTCGGGTTCGGAACTCCGAAGAACACCTTCAACACCTGACTATCGATGCCGTAGGCGCATATCGAGGTGAGACAGGCAATGGCGAGGACCTCTCCGAACCGTGAGATGTGCCCGCGCAGCAGGCGCGCGAGCAGCAGCAGCAGGATGACGGCCGATTCGACCCCCAGGATCACCGAGCCGCCCAGGGGTTTGCCCAGAGGGTGCAGGAAGTGTCCGATCTTCCAGAAGTACAGCGCGATCGGCAGGTCCCAGTGCCCGAACGAAAATGCCACGAACGCCGTGCAGCCGAGCAGCACCAGCAGCCATATCCTCAACATGGAAACGAACTGATTCACGATCGGTAAGCCGGTCGCAGCATGTGGTATCTCCTCGTCGTACAGCGCCTGAAGCGGCGCCGCGGCGTCGTGATGAAATCGATGGACGCGCGGCTGCGCGGCATCGGACGGTGTCGAGGATGATACCGGAATGGCACCGCGCGTTGGCGAGGCTCATCCCCGGGTCTGGCGACTTTCCGACGGCCGACTCAGGCGGGAGCGCCCGCAATCGGGCGCTCCCGCACGCCAGCGTGCCGAACCGCGGGGATTTACCCGATCTCAGGCCGCCGGTTTCGCGCTCAGATACTTTGCGAACCAGCGTAGGGCGCGCTCGAGCACGTTGCGCAGGTCCTTGGTCTTGTGGAACCCGTGACCCTCGCCGGCGTACACGACCAGTTCCGTCGGAACGTGCATGGCGCGCAGCGCGTGCCAGAACTCGAACGACTGTGGCGCCGGACACTCGCCGTCATACTGACCCACCACGACCAACGTCGGTGTCTTGTCGTTTTGAATGAAGTTTATGGCCGAACTCTTGGCGTACACCTTCGGATCCTGGTACACGGACGCGCCGAAGAACGGGATCATCCACTTGTCGATGGAGTTTTCGCCGTAATAGCTCTCCCAATCCGACAGGCCCGCCGCGGCGACCGCCGCCTTGAACCGATGCGTCTGTGTGGGCGCGAACATCGACATGAACCCGCCGTAGCTCCAACCGGTCAAGCCGAGCCGATCATTGTCGATCGGATACTCCGCCTCGACGTGATCGATGCCGGCCAGGATGTCGCGCAGATCGCCGTAGCCCATATTCCGCCGTATGGCTTTGGCAAAGCGCTCACCCTCACCAAAGCTGCCGCGCGGATTGGGCATGAATACGAAGTAACCCATCGCCGCAAAGGGGGCCGCACCGTACCCGTCATATGGCCAGCCCGGACGCGTGGCCCAGCTCGGACCGCCGTGCACATAGACGATCATCGGATAGTGCCGGCGCGGATCATAATGTGCGGGGAACAGCAGCCAACCCTGCACGTTGAAGCCTTCGTTGCGCCAGTGGACCGACACGGCCTTGCCCCACATCGGTCTGACACCCGCGTTGACACGCGTGATGGCGTGCGCCGCCTCGAGGACGCCGATCGGCTGAGCCGCCGCGTTGGTCTTGAGCACGACGGTTGCGATTTCAGGCGGGTTGTCGAACGTGCTCTCGACGAAGGCAAGCACGCGGTGCGCGGCGGAGACGGAGATCGCCGATGCGAACGTGCCGTCCCACAAGTTGGAAGCCACGGTAAACAGCGTGCGTTGGGTCGCGGGAGAATGCGCGTGCAGCGTAAACTCCGACACGCGCGTCGAGCCGCCCGCGAACGCCGAGACGAGCAGCGAGTCGTTTCCGGTCCAGGTCAGCCACGACGGTGTGATGCCGATCCCCGGCGTGACGTCCGTAGGCTGTCCGCCCCTGGACGAGATGATGTAGATGTCGCCTCCCGTTGCGCCCTGGTCGCTCATCAGGCCGCCGATCAAGGCGATGTGCGACCCGTTGGGTGACCAGCGCGGCAGGGCGATCTGCAGACCGTGCAGCGAGCCTTTGACCGTCGCCGGATCGAGCACGACCCGGGCCGGACCGCCGTAGCGCTGGGTATACAGCTTGGCCACCCACCAGTTGTCGCGCCCCGGCGGCGGTGCGCCGACGTAGACGACCCGGGTGCCCGAGGGCGACCAGTCGTATTCGTACACGAAAATGGCATACGGAGTGATCTCGCTGACTTTCCCGCCGGTCGCGGGCACCACCGCGAGCTGCTGATGCTCGACACCGGTGCGGCCGATCACGCCGACCTGCGGCTTGGTCGCCGATACCGCCGCGATGGGATGCAGATCGCCCTTGACGTAGAGGAAGCTCAACATCGAGCCGCCGGGCACCCAGGTCAGCTCGTGGACGAAGCCGCGCAGATGCGTGATGCGGCGCGCCCGCACGGCGTTCGCGGCCACTTCGTAGACATCGAGCTGCTCGCGGTACTTCCTGCCGTGATTGCAGTTCGACAGGAACGCCAGAATCCGGCTGTCCGGCGACCACGTCAGACTGCTGTAGTGGCATGTTTTGACCGCGCCGGGAATCCTGACGGTGCGCACGTGCGTCCCATCGATGTCGGCAAGCTGGAGAATCTCACCCGGATTACCGGTCGTGGATCCGCCGGCCGGCTTTGCCCCATGCACCGGTCTCGTTCCCGTCATCGTCCATGCGATGGACCGCCCATCCGGCGCGACCGACACGGCCCCGAACCGCCGCACGTCGCCCAGCCGGCGCATGATCTGCACGATGCGCGTTGCAAGCGGCCCGCGCGCTTTGACGGGTGCTGCGCGAGCATGACCGACCATGCCGGCGGCCAGGAAGACAGCCACGGTACCGGACAGCACTCTACCGAAACACGGCTTCATGTCGGCATCCCCACTGTTCTGATTCGTTGACGCGATCCAGCGGAAAAGGGTAGCACTCGTGAGGCTGAGCGTCGAACCGGCCATTCGGTCTCCGGGACAAGCCTGGCGCTCGTGCGCGTTTGGCACCCGAGACAGACGGTGCGCTTGCGGCGACCGAGCTGAAGAGCGGGATGGTGGTATGATGAGCGTTTACGAGATCCGGGAAAGTGGGAGGGCTACGATGTCCGAATCCCGTCGCTATCTGAAGTTCACCAGGTGGGTGACCGTCGTGGGCGCGGCGCTGCTGTTGAGCGGCTGCGGCATCAACAAGATCCCCGCGGAGAAACAGCAAGTGAATGCCGCCTGGAGCCAGGTGCTGAACGAGTACCAGCGGCGCACCGATCTCATTCCGAACCTGGTAGCCACCGTCAAGGGATATGCGAAGCACGAAGCATCGGTCCTCGAGGCGGTCACGGACGCTCGCTCCAGGGTCACCTCAACCCGTATTCCGGCGGACGTCCTGACCAATCCCAAGGAATTTCACCAGTTCGAAAAGAACGAGGCGACCCTGGGCGGCGCGCTCTCGCGGCTGATGTCCGTGACGGAGAACTACCCGAACCTCAAGGCGGATCAGAACTTCCTCGTGCTGCAAGCGCAGCTGGAAGGCACCGAAAACCGGATTGCCGTGGCCCGCCGCGACTACATCCTGGCGGTGCAGCAATACGACACGGAGCTCACCACCATTCCGGGCCGATGGTATCACTCGCTGTTCTACAGCAATTACAAGCCGATACAGAACTTCACGATTTCGCAACAGGCGCAACGGGTTCCCAAGGTTCACTTCTAGAGCACCCGATGGCCCGGCCCCGAACGGCGCCCGGTCGGCTCTGATGTCCCGACATCCGGATCAAGCATGAGATCGACGGAGAATCGCGCCAGGTGGGCGAGCGGGCTGGCATTTGTGCTGCTGGCGCTGCTCGCCGTGAGCGCGGCGCCCACGCACGCGGCACAGAACGCACTCGACCTCGGGATGCCGCCGTTTCCGCGGCTCACCGGTCCCGTGGTAGACGATGCGCACCTGCTGCCACCGAAGGTGTTCGAGCAGCTCTCGAGCCGGCTCGCCGCCTATGCCCGCGCCACCGGCATCCAGGTCGTGGTCGTCACGGTTCCAACGCTGCATGGCTATCCGATCGATTATTACGGGTACCAGCTGGGGCGTCACTGGGGCATCGGCCAGAAAGGCAAGGACAACGGGGTACTCTTTACCGTCGATGCCGGCGAGAAGCAGGCGCGCATCGACGTCGGCTACGGCCTGGAAGGAACGCTGACCGACGCGCAGAGCTTCCTGATTCTGCACAATGTGGTGTTCCCGCGCTTTCGCACGGGAGATTATGCCGCCGGCATCGTGGCGGGGACCGACTCCATCCTCTCCGCGCTGGGTGATCAGCATCTGGCCGTACAGCGCAAGCAGATCCACGAGCGCAACGGGACCGGTTTGCTCATGTTGTTCGTCCTGTTCTTCGCACTCTCGCCGCTGCTGCGCGCCCTGTCGCGCCGGCGCGGAGGATCGCCGGGCTATGCCCACGGCGGCATGGGCGGCGGCTGGCTCGGTTGGCTTGCCCTCGGCATGCTGGGCGGGGGACTCGGCGGCGGCTTCGGCGGCGGATTGGGTGGTGGCGGCTTCGGCGGCTTCAGCGGCGGGGGCGGATCATTCGGCGGCGGCGGTGCCGCCGGGAGTTGGTAGACGATGATCCGCTTCTCGGCCGACGACAAGGCTCGGATCACCGCGGCAATCCATGGGGCGGAGCAGCGTACGAGCGGCCAGTTCGTCGCGGTCGTGGCGCGCGCCAGCGACCACTATGTCTTCGTTCCGCTGCTCTGGGCAGCGATGATTGCGCTGCTGCTGCCGGGCATGTGGGTGCTCCTCGGCCTGCACGTGCACTGGATTGCGCTTTATCAGCTCCAGCTGATCAGCTTCATCGTCCTCGCGGTGCTGCTTCTGTTCGTGCCGGAGCTGCACCTGAAACTGGTTCCCACGCGGGTGAAACACTCGCGCGCGAGTCGGCTCGCCAAGGCGCAGTTCTATCAGCAAGGGGTACAGGTCACGCGGCATCACTCCGGCGTGCTGTTCTTCGTCTCGCTGGCGGAGCGGTACGTGGAAATCGTCGCGGACAAGGGAATCCACGAAAAACTGGGCGAAGCCCGCTGGAAGGCCATCATCGACACTTTCGTCGGCCAGGTGAGCCGGGGCCGGGTGGTCGAGGGCTTCGAGGAGGCGATCGGCGCCTGCGGCAACGCCATGGCCGAGCATTTTCCGCCGGATCCCGACGATGCCAACGAGCTGTCCGACGGGCTCATCGAGCTCTAGACACTATGGCCTGACGTGCAAAGTCGAAGGTCAGGCTGGATGTTGAGGGTTGAGGAGAAGAGGTCTGCCTCCGGTGTATCGTGGGTTGCACCCCGTGAGGTGCCTATCCACATGCAGAGCGCC
>JAKBWB010000021.1 GCA_021843755.1 Pseudomonadota bacterium | reverse complement strand
GCCACGAGCATCTGGTTCGTGGCGTTCGGCGCGCTCGGGGAGGCCGTGGCGCGCACCGCCCGCAAGGGCGATCAGCTGATCGTCGAGGCGCAGGTCCGTGCCGACAACTGGGTCGACCAACAGGGCGAGCGCCGGTACGACTACGCGCACATCGTGCGTGGGTTTCGCTGCGGGGCACCCGGGAAGATCACCCGCCGGCGGCTCGAGGCCGCCGCGCAGGCCCGGGAGGCCGCGGAGGCGGGCGCGCCGGCCGGCTCGCCCGCGGGGCACTGAGCGGCGCAACGGGGGGGTGCATGGCATGAATTCCCAGATCAAGACGCAAGGGCGGGCCCGCTCGGCGGCGCTGCTGTGGGGCGCGGTTGCGAGCGCGATGCCCGCGTTGGCCGCGGCGCAGTCCTCCCCGTTCCTGACCGGTGCGATGGCGCTCGAGAGCAACATCCTGGCGTGGCTCACGCCGATCGCGGTCATTCTGGTCATGGTGCTCGGCGCGATGGCCATGGCGAACCGCATCTCCTGGGGTTGGTGCATCGGGGCGATCCTCGGCATCGCGATCGCCTTCGGCGCCCCGCAGATCGTCGCCTGGGTGCGTGGAATGTTCGGTGTCTGAGCGCACGTCAATGACTCATTCCATCGCGGCATTGACGGCCGATCCGCTGTTCGTCGGTGCGACCCGGCCGCCGATGCGCTGGGGCGTGACCTACAGCGCGCTGCTGTTCAATCTCGTCTTTACGCTCGAGGCGTTCCTGCTCACCGGCAATCTGCTGACGCTGCTCATCGCGGTGCCGATCCACGGTCTGTGCGCGCTGCTGTGCGCGCACGATGCGCGCTATTTCGACCTGCTGGCGCTGGCGGTGCGGACGCGGCTGCCGGCCTATCTGGGCAACGGGCGGCTGTGGCGCGCGGTGAGCTACGCCCCGTTGTCGCTCGATTCACCGGACGCGCGCGCGCGGCGCCGCCCGCTCGAGGTCTGGTGCTGGTGCGCGGGCGCGACGGAGCGGCGGGCATGGTGAGGCGCCAAGGTGCGCTGCTTCGGCGGGAGCTGACCGCCGAGCAGAACATTCCCTATCGGGCGCACGTGGCGCCCGCTGTGGTGCGGACCGGCTCGGGGGACTATCTGCAGGTGTTCCGGATGGGCGGGCAGAGCTTCGAGTGCGCCGATGCGGACCAGATCAATGGGTGGCACGAGCGTCTGAACGTCCTGTGGCGCAACGTCGCCGAGCCCGGCGTTGCGCTGTGGGCCCACGTCGTGCGCCGCCGGGAGCAGGTCGCCGTGCCGGGCGCGGCGGCCGAGGGCTTCGCGGCGCGCTTGCGGCGCCGGTATCTCGGCCGCCTCAGCGCCGAGAGCCTGATGGTCAACGAGATCTACCTCACGACGGTGTACCGGCCGGTGGCCGGGCGCGCCCGCCGGTGGCTCTCGAGCGTCGTGGCGAGCGCTCAGAAGGAAGGCCAGCAGCGCGAGCTCGCCGATGCGCTGGAGGCGTGCACGCGCCTGGCGCGCACGCTGAGCGCGTCGCTGGCGCGCTACGAGCCGCGCCTGCTCGCATGTTATCGCGACGAGCACCGTTGGTATTCGGAGGTCCTGGAATTCGTCACGCTGTTGATCAACGGCGAGTCGCGTGCGGTGCCGCTGCCGAACGGGCCGCTCGCCGCGGCGCTCGCCACGACTCGCCTGTTCTTCGGCAACGAGGTGATCGAGTACCGGTTGCCGAGCGCGACGCTGGCCGGCGGCATGCTCGGCATCAAGGAATACCCGACGCCGACCGTGGCGGGGATGCTGAACGCGCTGCTTGCGGCGCCATTCTCGTTCGTGCTCACGCAGTCCTTTGCGTTCATCTCCAAGACGAGCGCGCAACAACTGTTGACGCGCCAGATCAACCGCATGGCCAATGCGGGCGATTTCGCGCTCTCGCAGGCCGAGGAGCTCAGGGAAGCGCTCGATGCCCTGACCAGCAACGAATTCGTGATGGGCGACCACCACTTCTCCCTGCAGGTGCTGGCCCAGGTGCGCGCCGGCGACGCGGGGGCGGGCGCCACAAGACTCGAGCTGCTCGATCAACACCTGGCGCGGGCCCGGGCGCTGCTCGCCGACACCGGCATGACGGTGGCGCGGGAGGACCTGGGCCTGGAGGCCGCATATTGGGCGCAGCTGCCGGGAAATTTCGCGTTCAGGACGCGCAAGGCGCCCATCACCTCGCGCAACTTCGCCGCCTTGGCGCCGTTTCACAACTTCCCGGCCGGGCGCGCCCACGGCAATCACTGGGGCGAGTCCCTGGCGCTGCTGCAGACACGCGCGCAGTCGGCGTTTCATTTTTCGCTCCATGCCGCGGAGACGACCGAGGGCGGACGGCGCGACACGGGTCATACCTTCATCTGCGGACCGACCGGCTCGGGCAAGACCGCGTTGATCGGGTTTCTGGTCGCGATGCTCGAGCGCTGCGGGAGCACCCAGGTCATTCTCGACAAGGACCGGGGTCTGGAGATTCTGGTCCGTGCGCTCGGGGGGGCGTACCTGCCGCTGCGCAACGGTCGCCCGACCGGATTCAACCCGCTGCAGCTGCCGGCCGGACCCGAGCAGCTCGAGTTCCTGCGCGCCTGGCTGCAGCTGCTCGCCCGGCCCGCCGGCCGCGCGTTCACCGTGCGCGAGGCGCGCGATCTGGAGCAGGCACTGCAGGGAACGCTCGCCCTGGCCGTGCCGCAGCGGCGGCTGTCGCGCCTGGTGGAATTTCTCGATCCGACCGATCCGGAGGGCCTGCACGCCCGCTTGGCGGGCTGGTGCGAATGTGCCGGCGGGGAGTACGCCTGGGTGTTCGACAACGCTCGGGACGCCGTGGCCGAGCGGATTCGCGGCGTCGGCGTGCTCGGTTTCGACGTCACGGAGTTCCTCGACAACGAGCGATGCCGGGCGCCGGTGACGCTCTATCTGTTCCATCTGGTCCGGCAGCTGCTCGACGGCCGGCGGCTGGTGTGTTGGATGGACGAGTTCTGGCGACTGGTGGCCGATCCGGCCTTCGAGCAGTTCGCCAAGGATGGTCCGAAGACCTGGCGCAAGCTCAACGGGGTGATGGCCCTGGCGACCCAGAGCCCGGGCGACGTGCTGGAGAGTCGTATCAGCCGCACCATCGTCGAGCAGACCCCGACCAAGATCTTCTTCCCCAACCCGGCGGCCGTGGCCGAGGACTACGTGCACGGCTTCGGGCTGACGCAGCGGGAATTCGCCCTCATCAAAGAGCAGCTCGACCCCGGGGCGCGCATGTTCCTGGTCAAGCAGGGCCAGCAGAGCGTGGTGTGCCGGCTCGATCTGTCGGGCCTCGAGGCCGAGATGCAGGTCATCTCGGCGCGCTCGAGCGGCTTGCGGCGCATGAGCGCGCTGCTGCGCGAGCGCGGCACCGACCCGAAGAACTGGCTGGATGAGTTTCTCGCGGCCCCGGCCGCGGAGTGACGTGCGGGAGGTTGACGATGTACACGAGCAGGAAATTCTCGGCGGGCGGCGCGCTGCTGGCGCTGTGTCTGGCGCCGCTCGCCCATGCGCAATGGGCCGTGATCGATGTTGCCGCGGTCGCGCGGCTGAGCAGCGAGATCCGGACACTGCAGCAGTCGCTCGTGACCGAGCAGGAACAGTATCTCGAGGCGCAGCAGACGCTGCGCAGCATGAGCGGCGCGCGTGGCATGCACGATCTGCTGCAGGGGGTACGGCGCAACTACCTGCCCGAGAACTGGACGCAGTTGAGCGCGGCCCTCGCCGGACAGCCCGGTGCCTATCCGGCGCTGGCCGCGGCCATCAGGCGCGCGGAGCGGACCGATACCAGCCTGACGCCCGCGCAGTTCGCACGGCTCTCGTCCGCGGCGCAGGCGCAGCTGGTGGCCGATCGGCGCTCGGCGGCGCTGCTGCAGGCGCTCTCGAGCGCGGCGCTCGCCAATGCCAGCGGCCGATTCGCGCAGTTGAATCAGCTGATCACGGCCATCGGCACGGCGGGCGATCAGAAGGCCATTCTCGATCTGACCGCGCGCATCGACGCGGAGCAGACCATGGTGCAGAACGAGCAGACCAAGCTCGCGGTGCTGTTCGCGGCGGCCCGGGCCGAGCGCTGGGCGGATCGCGAGCGCGCGCGCGAGGAGGCGATCGCGGCGCAGGGCAACTTCGCCACCCGCTTCCAGCCGACGCCGTAACCGCGCCGCGAGGACGGAGAGGGCCATGGGATTCTTCCAGACGTTCTGGGTGTGGCTGAACGGGGCGCTCGGCAGTTACATCGGCGCCACGGTCGCGCGCGTGGCGAACCTGCTCGAGCCGGCGCTGATCGTCCTCGCCTCGGTCTACGTCATGGGGTGGGGCGTGCTGATGCTCACCGGCCGGATCGAGGAGCCGGTGAGCCTGGGATTGAAGCGCATCGGCAAACTCGCTCTGGTGCTCGGCGTCGGCGTGCACCTCTGGCTCTACAACACGCTGATCGTGAACACCTTCTACGCGGCGCCGGCGCAGTTCGCCGCGGCGGTGGTCGGCGCCTCCGATCCGGTCGCGACGCTGGATGCGATCTGGAGCCAGGGCGGGGAGGTGGCGGGGCGATTGTTCGACAAGGGCAGCGTCTGGGGAGGCGATGTCGGGTTCTACATCGCCGGCGCCGTGGTCTGGCTGCTGGTTGGGCTGTTGTGCGTCTACACGATGTTCCTGCTCGCGCTCTCGAGCGTCGCGCTTTCGGTGCTGCTCGCGTTGGGTCCTCTGTTCATCGCGCTGCTGCCCTTTGACGCCACGCGCAGTTTCTTCACGGCGTGGATCGCGCAGTTGGCGAACTACGCCCTGATCACCATCCTCACGGTCATGGTGGCGGCGCTGCTGCTGCATCTGGTCGCGGTGTATGCGCAGCAGACCGCCGCGCTCGGCAGTGCCGTCGATACCGTCGATGCGCTCGATATGTTGCTGGTGACGACGCTGGTGTTGCTGTTCATGCAGCAAGTGATGCCGGTGGCCGCCGGCCTGGCCGGCGGGATCGCGCTGAGCACGCAGGGGTTGATGAGTCGGGCCCTGCGCACGGGCGCCAGCCCGATCGGCACGGCGGCGCGCTGGGCGGTGCCGGCGGCGGCCGGTGCTGCCGTCGCGGCGGGCGGGTTTGCCCGCCAGCGCCTGCAGAGCCTGCGGGCGCGCGGCGGCGAGGGGCTGCCCACGTGAGCGCGCCGCGGTCCGAGCCGCGCGGTTCGGCGCACATCCATACCCGGGAGAAAGCCCTATGAAACGACTGCTGGTGCTGCTCGCCTTGTGCTGCATGTCGGGGTGCGCTTCGCGCCGCTTCTGCACCGGTCCGATGGTGCCGATCAATCCGCCGGCGCGCGCGCCGGCACGATATGCACAGGGGGCGGTGCGGCATGCCCGGCAACGGCGGCCCGGCCAGACACGGCGCGGCCGGCGGTCATGAGCGCCGAGCGGCCACTGGCCGAGTACTGCGAGCAAGCGGCTTCCTGGGATGCCGACCGCAGCGCGCAGGCGGACCGGTCCGAGCGCATCGCCTGGCGCGTCGCGCTCGCCGCGTGCATCTGCGTGGTGATCCTCTCCGGTGCGCTGCTGGCGCTCATTCCGCTGAAGCGGGTGGAGCCGTACGTGATTCGGGTCGACAGCCGCACGGGCGTGGTCGAGGTGGTGCCGGCGTACACCGGCGGTGAGGATTTCAATCAGGCCATCGCCCGGTATTTCCTCATGCGCTACATCAGCGTGTGCGAGCGTTTCGATTACCCGATGGCGCGAGCCGACTACCGGCAGTGCGGCGCGTTCAACTCCGCGCCGCTCAATCAAGCGCTCTATACGCGCTGGAATCCCGCCAATCCGCGCTCGCCCCTGAACGTGCACCGCGACGGCAGCACCGTGTCGGTGCGGATCGAATCGGTGAGCTTTCTCGGCGCGGCGCTCGGCGGGGGACATCTGGCACAGGTGCGCTTCGAGCGGATCACGCGCCAGCCGGGCGGGGCGCGCGAGCGTTTCGGGCACTGGATCGCCACCGTCCAGTACGGGTTCGGCCCGCCGGCGCGCGCGATGCAGTTGCGGCGCTGGAATCCGCTCGGCTTCGAAGTCACCGCGCTCGAGCTCGAGCCGGAGGTGCTCGGGTCGGCCGGCGGCACGGGCGGCTGACCGCAGGAGGTCAAGATGTTGCAGAGGCGATGGACTCGAGGGGTGTTGCCGCTGGCGCTCGGCGTGGCCGGACTGATGATTGCGGGCGTGCGGGCCGCGATGGCGAAACCCGCAGCACCGCCCGGCGGCGCCAATCCACGCGTGCGCTTCGTGCGCTATCGCGTCGATCGGATCTATGCGCTGCGTGGTCGGGTCGGATACGAGATCGACCTGCAGTTCGCGCCCGGGGAGCACTTCGTCGGTCTCGGTGTCGGCGATGCCAAAGGAGTCACCGTTGCGGCCGCGGGCGATCACCTGTTCATCAAGCCCAGGGCGACGCACGTCGCCACCGATCTGACGGTGCTCACCAACCGCCGCACCTACCTCTTCGACTACCGGGTCACCCCGCCCGCCGCCGGCCATCGGGCGCACGCTCCGATCTATGCCGTGCGCTTCGAGTATCCGCGGGCCCACCGCAGGCGCAGCGCCGCGGCGCGCAATCGGCAGCGGGTGGCGCGGGCGCTGGCGGCGGCCGAGCGCCCGGCGGTACGGAACGAGGACTACTGGTATTGCGGCGCCCGCGCCATCGAGCCCTCGGCCGCCTGGGACGATGGGGTGCAGACCCACCTGGTCTTCCCGCCGGCGGCGCAGCTGCCGGCGGTGTTCGTGCTGCACGCCGACGGCAGCGAGTCTCTGGTCGATTTCAACATGCGGGGCGATCAGATGGTCATTGATCGGGTGGCGCGCCGCTTCGTGCTCAAGCGGGGCAGGCTGCGCGGGCGGATCGTCAATCGGGGATTTGCGCACTCACAGCGGCGCTTGGCATCGGAGACGATCTCGCCGCGCGTCTGGCGCATCACACGCCGTCCGGGCGGGGGCGATGCGGCGCCCGAAGCCTCGGGAGCGCGGCCGTGATGGGCCGATTGTGGCGCCGAGGTCCGCCGCGCGGCACGAGCGCTGCGGTCCCGGGGGGCCCCGCGCAGCCCGGTCCGCACGAGCCGGCCGAGGCCGGTGCAGTGCTCGGCGAGCGGGGGGGCACGCTGGCCCGCCGGATGCGCTCGGTGCACGCCCGCCTTAACGGATGGCTCGCGGTGGCTCTGGTCGTCGGGGTCGCGGTGACGATGTTGAGTTGGTATTACACCCGGGCGCTGCGCGGCGCGCGACCGGTGCGTCCGGCGAGCGGCGTGCGATCCCAGGGGATGGCGAGCGGCCCGCGTCCGCTCGGACCGCTCCCGCCGCTCGAGCGATCGGCTCTGCCGAAGCCGGCGGCGCGCTCCGCGCGGCCCGCGGCGTTGAGTCGCGCCGCGCGCGAGGCGGCGCTGGTGGCACGGTTTGCGGCGCGGGGGCCGCGCCGGCCGGCGCTCGGCACGGTGCGGAGCGCGCCGGCGATGGTGCGCCATCGATCGAAAGCACTGCAGGCGCTGCTCTCCGGTCCGGTGTTCACGGCATCGGCGGCCCCCGGGACGGCCGGGCCGCAACGGGGCGGCGCGCCGGCCTCCAGGGTCTACCCATCCGCTGCGCCGGCGCAGTTCCGCGGGGCAGGCTCGCGCCTGCAGGCACTCCTCAGACCGACCGTGATGCGCGCCACGCGCGCGCAACTGTTGCCGCAGCGGCGTCTGCTGCTCGCCAAGGGAACGTTCATCGACTGCACGCTCGAAACCGCGATCGATTCGACGCTGCCGGGCATGACGACCTGCCTCACGGCCCGCAATACCTTCAGCGCCGACGGTACGGTCGTGCTGCTCGAGCGCGGCACCGAGTTGATCGGAGAGACCCGCGGACAGGTCCGCCAGGGGCAGGCGCGCGTGTTCGTGATCTGGACCGAGGCCCGCACGCCGACGGGCGTCGTGGTGCGGCTCGACTCCCCCTCGACCGATGCGCTGGGTCGCTCGGGTCTGACCGGGACGGTCGACACGCATTTCTGGGCGCGCTTCGGCGCGGCGCTGCTGATCTCGACCGTCACCGGGGTCGTGCAGACGCAGGCGGAGCGTGCCGGTGGAACGCTGATCATCGATCCGACCGAGTCCGAGGGTGTGGTGACGGGGGTGCTGCGCGGCACGGAGGACATCGCTCCGACCATCAACGTGCCGAGCGGGCAGCGGATCGAGGTGCTGGTCGCCCGCGATGTGGACTTCAGGCCCGTGTATGAACTCATCGAGCACTGAGTGCGAGCCCGCCGCGGTGACGGCGGTGCATGAGCCTGCGCCGCAACGCTCGGCTTTGGAGCTGACGGTGCAGCCCATTCGAGCGCTGCTCGCCCGCGCGGACCTGACCGAGTTGTGCGTCAACCGGCCGGGGGAGGTGTTCCTCGAGACCGGCGGCGGCTGGCGCTGCGAGCCGCTTGCGGAGCTCGACTTCGAATGGTGTCGGCGATTCGCCAAGCTGGTCGCGAACTACACCCGGCAGAGGATCGATGAGGTGCATCCGCTGCTCGCCGGCAGCCTGCCGAGCGGCGAGCGTGTGCAGATCGCGATGCCGCCGGCGACGCCGGCGCGCTGCGTGGCGATCAACATCCGCCGTCCTGCCCAGTCGCGTTGGACGGTCGAGGAGCTTTCCGGGCAGGGCACGCTGCGTGACACGCGGGTCGCCGCCGGTGCCGCGGACCCGGTGGACCGGCAGCTGCGCGCGCTGCTCGCGGCGCGCCGGTTCGAAGCGTTTCTGACCCTGGCGGTGCGCAGCCGGCGCAACATCGTCGTCTCGGGGCCGACCGGATCGGGGAAGACCACCTGGACGAAGGCCCTGATCGCGGAGATTCCCGCCGAGGAGCGCCTCATCACCATCGAGGACGCACCGGAGCTGACGCTCGATGGACACCCCAATCACGTGCGGCTGTTCTACAGCAAGGACGATCAGGGGCTCTCGCGCGTGACGCCCAAGCAGCTGCTCGAGGCCTGCCTGCGCATGAAGCCCGATCGGATCCTGCTGGCGGAGCTGCGCGCCGAGGAGGCGTTCGACTACCTGCGCAACGTGAACTCCGGCCACCCGGGCTCGATCACCAGCGTGCATGCCTCGAGTGCGGCGCTCGCCTTCGAGCAGCTGGCGCTGCTGGTGAAGCAGAGCGCGGCCGGGCGGCAGCTGGCGCGGCGGGACATTCAACGTCTTCTGCACGTGTTGATCGATGTCGTCATTCAATGCGGCCTGGAGCGCCACCGGCGCATCGTCCGGGAAATCTGGTTCCGTCCCTCGCCCCGGCCCGCGGCCCCGGCCGGCATCGGGGCCGCCGCCCGAGCGGCGCGGCGCGCCGCCGGCGTTGGTGAGATCTCGGTTGAGTAGGCGGCATGTCCGCGGCGCTGCTGTACGATCTGACACACGGTGGGCCCGGCCTCGCGCTGAGCTATGCCAGCGTGCAGGCGCCGATGTGGGCGGCTCTGGCGCGCGGTCGCGCGGCGGCGCGCCGCTGGCTCGCCTCGCCCGCCTGGGCCGTTGCCGTGACGAGCGCCCTCGGCGCCGCCATGGCGGCAAGCGGCCCGCTCTTCCATGCGCTCGGCGTGGCCGACACGCTCCTGCCGCTCGCCGGTGGCGCCAGTCTCGGTGTCCTCGGCGGCTACGGCGCGGGGCGCATTCTGGCGTCACTGCCCGACACCCGTCCCGAGGTCCAGGTGCGCGGCGCGGTCGTGCTCGATGCGCAGCAGGACCGCGGTTTGCAACAGAACGCGCGGCTCGCGCCCGAGGCCCATCCCGCGCACACCCGTTCCGCGCCGCTCACCCTGGCCGGGGTCGAGGTTCCGTACGCCGATGAGACCAAGCACTTCAAGCTGATCGGGACCACCGGGGCCGGTAAAAGCACGGCCATCGCCGAGCTGCTCGCCGGTGCCCTCGCGCGCGGCGATCGGGCGGTGATCGCCGATCCCGATGGGGGATTTGCCCGGCGTTTCCTCGATCAGCGCCGGGGCGATGTGATCCTCGGTCCCTTCGAGCAGGGCGCGCGGCGGTGGGATCTGTTCGGTGAGATCGACGCGGCGTACGACATCGATCAGTTGGCCCTGGCGCTCATTCCCGATCACCCGGGATCGGATCGCAGCTGGCGGGGCTATGCCCGCACGCTGTTCACCGCCGTGGCCGGCCAGGCGCGCGATGCGGGCGTGACGGACGTGGGACAGCTCTACGATCTTCTGGTCGTCTCGGACCGCGAGGAGCTGAAGCTGCTGGTCGGCGGCACGCCGGCCCAGCCGTTCTTCGACGAGCACAACGCGCGCATGCTGGACTCGATCCGCTCGGTGACCAGCTCGGCGGTGGCGGCGCTGCAGTACGTGGCGCACCAGCGCGCCGAGCCCCTGTCGGTGCGGCACTGGATCCGCGACGGCCGCGGCGTGCTGTTCATTCCCTATCGCGCCGGACAGATCGCGGCCCTGCGCGCCAGCATCTCCGCTTGGATGCGCCTGGCGATCTTCGAGACCATGAGCGCGCCGGACAGCGCGCGGCCCCTGTGGTTCGTGGCCGATGAGCTCGATGCGCTCGGCCCGATCGATGGCCTGAAGGATGCGCTGGCCCGGCTGCGCAAGTTCGGCGGGCGCTGCGTGCTCGGCCTGCAGTCGATCGCGCAGGTGTCGAGCACCTACGGCGCCGGCGAAGCCCAGACCATCGTCGAGAACTGCGCCAACACGCTGATCCTGCGCTGTTCGGCGAGCGAGCACGGCGGAACCTCGCGGTTCGCGTCCCGCCTGATCGGGGATCGCGAGATGATCCGCCTGAGCCGCGCTCGCTCGCGCCGGCCGGGCGAGCTGTTGTACTCGATCAGTGAGTCGGAGCACCGGCAGGTGGAGCCGGCGGTCATGGACTCCCAGATCGAGCGGCTGGCGGATCTGACGGGATTCCTGAAGCTCGCCTCGATCCCCGACTGGCGGCGTGTGCGGTTGCAGCCGATGGCGTATCCGGCGCCGGCGCCTGCGCCGGCGCCGAGCGCGCTGCGGGCCGCCGCGATGTCGCGCGAGGATGGATTGACCCATGGATGAGCCCGGGCCGATGGGAGATGCGCTGAAGGCCGGGCTGTTGATGGAGGCCGCCCAGGCGCAGCAGCGTCTCGGGGAGGAAGCGCTGGCGCGCCTGAGCGAGCACCTGCGCGGCCTCGATGCGCTGGTGCGCGATGAGGTTGCGCGGGCCGTCACCGAATCCCTCGGCGCGCTGCAGGCCGAGACGGAGCAGGCGGCTGGCGCGTTGCGGCGGCTGCGGCGCTCGGCGGATCTGCGCCTGACACTGTATTCGCTCGCCGTGACGGCCGCGAGTCTGGCGATCACACTGGCGGCCGTGCGGGCCTTCGTGCCCTCGCGGCAGCAGATCGAGGCCCTGCGCGCCCGGCGCGCGGCGTTCGAGGCCGACATCAAACACCTGCGCGAGTTCGGCGGCGCGGTCGACCTGAGGCGCTGCGGCAAGCGCGGTCGGCTGTGCGTTCGAGTGCGACGCGGCGGACCGGCCTACGGCCCGGGAGGTCAGTTTCTGCCGGTCGAGCCGCCGTGAGTGCGCCGATGACATGGGCATCGCGCGCTCTGGCCGGTGCCGTGCCGCTCCTCGCGGCGATCGTGCTCGGTATCCTCGGCATGGGCGCGGTGCTCGCGGGCAAACGCGGCAGGGGCGACACCTACCGCCGTGGCGCACGCATCGAGGATGGGCGCCGGGCGCAGCGGCGCGCGCGGCGGCGGGCGCATCGCGCCGTCGTGACGCTCGCCGGCGTAGCCCTGGCGCCGCTCGATGAGACCAAACACTTCAAGTTGATCGGCACGACCGGTACCGGGAAGTCGACGGCCATACGGGAGATGCTGACCGGTGTGCTGGCGCGCGGCGACCGGGCGGTCATCGCCGATCCCGATGGCGGCTATCTGCAGGGCTTTCATCGCGCCGCCCGGGGCGATGTGATCCTCAATCCTTTCGAGCCTCGGGCCTTGAAGTGGGATCCATTCGCCGAGCTGACCGGACCGGGGGATCCGGAGCAGCTCGCGGCCAGTCTGATCGCCCCGGGCGAGGATGCCTCGGGCCGCGAATGGCGCGGCTACGCGCGCACGTTTCTCGCCAGCCTGTTGCGCGGCTCGCTCGCGCGCGGCGGCGACGTGGCCGAGCTGTGGCGGCTGATCGCCGTGGCCCCGAGCGAGGAGGTGCAGCCCCTGGTGTGGGATACCCCGGCGCAGCCGTTCCTCGAGCCGCAGAACGCGCGCATGTTCGGCTCGATACGCTCGGTGGCCGCCAACTGCACCGCGGCGCTCGAGCACGTTCGCGCGCAGCGTGCCCGCGGCTTCTCCGTGCGCGAGTGGGTGCGGCAGGGGCGCGGGGTGCTGTTCCTGCCGTACCGGGCCCAACAGATCGCCGCGCTGCGCACGCTCATCGCAAGCTGGCTGCGTCTGGCGATCTTCGAGGCCCTGGAGGGTCCGGCGCAGGACCGCAGGCTGTGGTTCATCGTGGATGAGCTCGATGCCCTGGGCGCGATCGATGGGCTGCGCGATGCGCTGGCGCGGCTGCGCAAGTTCGGCGGCCGGTGCGTGCTCGGGCTGCAGTCGATCGCGCAGGTCTCCTCGCTGTACGGCGCCGGCGACGCCCAGACGATCGTCGAGAACTGCGGAAACACCCTGATTCTGCGCTGCTCGGCCAGCGAGCGCGGCGGCACGGCGCAGTTCTGCGCCCGCCTGATCGGCGAGCGGGAAGTGACGCGCCGCACGCTCGCGCGCAGCCGCGACGGGCGCAGCGGCTTTGGCCGCGCGGCGCGCCGCTCGCTGCAGATCAGCGAGCAGCGCGTCACCGAGTCGGCCGTGCTGTCCGCCGAGATCGAACAGCTCGCGGATCTGGAGGGCTACCTCAAGACCGCCTCCTCGAGCCGCTGGCTGCGCGTGCGGTTGCCGCGGGACTAGCCGCCCGATCACCCCGCGGTCCGACCCGGCGAACCCATGGCGATTTTTCACATGCAGATCAACACCGTATCGCGCTCGAGCGGGCGCAATGCGCCGGCCTCGGCGGCCTATCGGGCCGGCGAGCGGATCCGCAACGAGCGCACCGGCGCCGTCTACGATCATCGCAGCCGCCAGGACGTTCTGCACAAGGAGATCGTGCTGCCCGCGCGGCTGGCCGGTGCGACCGGGGCGCTTGCCTGGGCGCGCGAGCGCGCGAGCCTGTGGAATGCCGCGGAGCGCATCGAGCCGCAGGCGAACTCGCGCGTGGCGCGCGAGTACATGGTGGCATTGCCGGCGGAGTTGCCGGCGCCCGAGCGTGTGGAGTTGGCGCGGGCGTTTTCACGCGAGATCGCCGATCGCTACAACGTGGCGGTGGATCTGGCCGTGCACGCGCCGCGCCCCTTCGCCGACCCGCGCAACTTCCACGCGCATCTGTTGACGACCACGCGCGAAGTGCGCCCGGAGGGTCTCGGTCCGAAGACCGGGCTGGACATGAACGGAACGACGCGGGCGGAACTCGGCTTGCCGAACGCACGATCGGAGTTCTCGGCCCTGCGCACGCGGTGGGCCGAGCTGGTCAATGAGCGGCTGCGCGCCGCCAGTCTCGAGGCGCGTGTGGATGCCCGCAGCCTCGCGGCTCAGGGCATCGAGCGCGAGCCCAAGCCGCGCCTGCCGTGGGGCGCCTTGCGGGCCGAGCGGCGCGGCGAGCGCAGCGAGATCGCCGAGCGCATCCGCGCGCGCTACCGCGCCCGGGTTGCCGCGCGGGCCGGGAGCGTCGAGCGCGGCGCGGCTGCCGCTCGCATCCGGGACACAACGGCTGGCGCGCCGGATCCTGCACCGGCGGGCGCCTCCGAGCAGCGCCGCCGCCAGGCCGTGCGGGACTGGTTGGCGTACCGTGAGGCGCAGGCGCGTGGCGCGGAGCCGGCGCCGGCGAGTGTCCCGGTCGATGCCGAGCGTTTGCGTCAGGAAGCGCTCGAGGCGTGGCGCAACCGCCAGGCCAGGGAGGGGGAAAGACGCGAGCGTGTTGGCGGCCGAGAGGGGGCGCGCGAGAGCGGGCCAGCCGCGGACGGCCCGGCGGCTCGCCCCGGACGGTCCCGGGACTTCTCGTTGTGAGGCGGCGTTGGCGCCGCCGCCATCCTGGATCGCGCCGCTGGCGTTCGCGGCCTGTTATGCCTATGCGCCCGCGGGCGGCACGCCGGGCTGCCGGCGCAGCCGCGCGCTCGGTGTGCAGCTGAAGCACGCCGATCCGCGCGTGCTCGCGGAGTTGTCGGTGCAGGTGTGGCGCCAGGTCAGAGGCTATGGGCGATTTGCCGCGTTCTTCGGCCCCGATGTGCTGCTCGTGCCGGTTCCGGGCAGCGCCGCGCAGCCCGGCGTGCGCTGGGTGGGCGAGCGGCTGGCCGGGTGTCTGCGGGAGTTGGGGCTCGGCCGGTCCGTCCAGAGCGTGCTGTGCCGGCGGCATGCGGTCCGAAAGTCCGCGACCTCACCGGCCGGTTTGCGGCCCACCGTCATGGACCATTACGCGTCGTTCGCGGTCGCGGCCGCGCGCACGGGGCGCGATTCGCCCGCGCGGCTGGTGTTGGTTGATGATGTGATCACGCGCGGGCGTACGCTGCTGGCGGGCGCGGCGCGACTGCGCGAGGCGTTTCCGCAGGCCGAGATCCGCGGCTTTGCCCTGCTGCGCACCCTGGCGGCGGGCGAGGCGGTCCGCGCTACTCCCGATCCCCGCGAAGGCATCGTGTGGTGGGGACGCGGGGATGCGCGCCGCAGTCCCTGAGCGCACGCGCGGCTCAGTCGAACTGCACCGCGGCGGCCAGCATGACACCGCCGCGCACCGGCACCACCGAGACCGTCGAGTTGCGCATCTCGCCTTCGGCCCGGCGGTCCATGACGAAGTGCGCCGTGGCCATGCCGAGCGCGGCGCCGGCGACGGTATCCGAGAGCCAGTGAGCGTTGGCTTTCATGCGCAGGTAGGCGGTGTACGCGGCTATTCCGTAGCCGATCGTGCGCCGAATCCACCGGTAACGGGGGTTGCCCGATTCGGCGAACACCGTGCCGATGGCGAAGGCCGCGGTGGCATGCTCGGACGGAAAGGAGTCCCCGCCGCTGAACCAGGCGTTGGGGTTGCGGGTCTGGTAGGGCCGCTGCCGGCCGACGGCGTACTTGATTGCGTAGGCACTGACGAAGGAGAGTCCGCCCGCCTCGAGCATGTTCCACGCCTCGTTGTCCCCGCTGCGGCTTCCGACCAGGTGCGCATAGCCCCAGGTGCCGAGGAATTCGGCGAACGCCGGCAGCGCGTCGGTCAGATCGGTCGAGGTGCCGGGGCGAGGTCCGTCGGGCAGAGGCGAGCCGCGATCGAAGTGGTTGCGCACTTGCGTGTCGTAGTGGTGCGCCACCGCGATTGCAGCCACCGCGCCGCCGAAGTACTCCCAGTCCCGTTTGTTCCAATGCAACGGCGCGGTGTAGTAGGCCTTGGCGTCCCCGAGCGTGCGGTAGAAGAGCGCCTTGAGCTTGGAGCGCTTCGCCGAGTAGCGGATCGCCGCCGGCGAGGGCAGCGGCGCGGGCAGCGCCGTGCTCGGCGGGCGCCTCGGCGCGGGTTGTCCCGCCCGGGCGGTGGGCGCTGCCTGGGCCGCGCAGCACGCGACGCACAGCAGCCAGGCGAGGGCGAGGCGGGTCTTGGTTTGCATCGTGGGATTGTAGAGGAATACGTGTTACATGGGATGGACCAATGCGGCGGCCGCGAGTGCCGCGAGGAGCGCCGGCGGCATGACCAGCACACCGATCTTCAGGAACGCGAGGGAGTCGATGTGCACCTTCTCGCGGCGCAGTGCGACCAGCCACAGGAGCGTGGCGAGCGAGCCGGTGACCGAGAGGTTCGGTCCGAGATCGACGCCGATCAACATGCTGGTGCGCACCGAGGCAATGCCGTGGGCCGTGCCGAGGGAGGCGGCGAGCAGGGCCATCGGCAGATTGTTCATGACATTGCTGGCGGCGGCGATCCCCGCGCCGACCGCAAAGCCCGCAAGCACACCGGCGCGCAGCGCCAGAGCGCCGATCAGGGTCCGCAACACGCGCAACGCTCCGGTGCGCGCCAGGCCCGAGACGAGCACGAACAGACCGGCCACCAGCGGCAGGATGCTCCATGAAACCCCCTTGACCAGCGGCCACGGGTTGCGCCGGGCGCGCGCCAGGGCCGCCGCGACCGTCAGGACCGCCGCCACGAAAGTCGGCGCGCCGAGCGGCCGCCCGGCGGCCGAGGCCCACAGCAACACGATGACCGTCAGTGCGATGCCGGTGGCCGCGAGGCGTGCGCTGGCGGTGAGCGCCGGCACACCCGGGGTGTCATGCACCGTGCCGGCGAGCGCCTCGCGCTGGGTCGCTCGCAACACCAGGAACGTCACGCCGATCGCCAGCGCCGAGGGCAGCAGGAATTGCCCGAGCCACGGGCCGAGTCGCGGCAGGCGGCTGCCGTAGACGACCAGGTTGGCGGGGTTGGCGATCGGCAGCAGGAAGCTCGCCGCGTTGGCGACGAATGCGCAGATCAGCAGATAGGGCAGCGGCTCGGCGCGGGCGTGGCGCGCGGCCGCATAGACCGCCGGAGTCAGCACGACCGCCGTGGCGTCGTTCGAGAGCAGCGCGGTCACGACGATCCCGACCAGATAGACGAGCGCGAACAGACGGCGCGGCGCGCCGCGCGCGGCGCGCACCGCGTGCGCGGCGATCCAGTCGAACAGGCCCTCGGCGCGCGCCAGCTCCGAGAGCAACATCATGCCGGCGAGGAACAGGTAGACGTTGATTCCGCGCTCGACGGCCGTCCAGGCCTGATGCCACGACAGCAGCGACCCGGCGACCAACAGCGCCGCGCCCACGACCGCCCAGAGCGCCTCCGAGAGCCCCCAGGGACGGAAGAGGATGCCGAAGATCACCCCCGCGGCGATCAGCCAGGTGATTTCGTGGGCAAGATCGGCACGGATGATGGGCAAGCGCGATCCCTGTCTGGTGCGCGGGCATTGGACCTGGACGTACGCGTCCCGTCAAGGCGATCGCCCGCGAGGTCGCCCGCAGTGGCGTGCGCCGGGGCGTCTTGCGTGGCGGGGACTGCGGACCTAGACTCAGCCCGTGACACGCTACCGATTGCCGGCCGATGATCTCGAATACGCCGTGCTCGCCAAGCTGTGGCAGCTCGGGAGCGCCTCGGTTCGTGAGCTGCACGAGCGGATCGGCGCGCCGCAGGATCTGGTGTACACGACCACCGCGAAGGTGATCGACCGCCTGCGCGAGAAGGGCTTGGTTCAACGTCAGCGCAGGGGTACTGCGTTTGTGTACCGGCCGCGGGTGGCGCGTGCGGAGGTCGAGCGCGCCAGAGCGCGCAACGCCCTCACCCGCCTGCTCGGTCCGGCGCCGCGTGCGGCGGTGGCGGCGCTGGTGGAGGCCGTTGATGACCTCGATCCGGCGCTGCTGAGCGAGCTCGAACAGGCGGTGGCCGCGCGCAAAAGGACCAAAGATGGAGCGTGAGACGCTGGTCACACTCTTGATCATGATCTGCGGCGGGATGATGCTGCAGCTGCTGGCGCTCTGGCCGCAGCGCCGGCCGGGCGGCGCCGATCCGGCGGCCCGCGAGCGGCAGGCGTGGCTCGCGCTGTGCCGGCCGGCCGCCCCGATTCTGGTGTGGGCGGCGTGGTTCATCGGCTGGGCGCTGCTCGAGCCCGATCCGGTGCGCGACCCGCTCGATCCATACGTCATCGTCTCGCTGTGGCTGCCGTTCGGAATGTTGTTCGGACGAGCGATCATCCGGGCCGTGTGGTCGCTGCTGCGGGAGCTGCCCGAGTGCGGCGTGTCGACCTTCGGGCTCCTGCAGCCGCAGGTGGCGTTCTCCCCGTTTCTCGCCCGGCAGCTCGATGAGCCGGTGATCCGCGCCGCGCTGGCGCACGAGCGCGCGCATGCGCGCCATCGGGATCCGCTGCGTATCTGGCTCGGGCAGTTGATCACGGATCTGCAGTGGCCCTGGCCGCAGGCGCAGTGGCGCCTGCGCACATGGCTCGAGGCGCTGGAGCTGGCGCGCGACGAGGAGGCGCGCCGCGAAGGCGTGGATGGAACGGATCTCGCGGCCGCCATGCTGGCCTCCGTCCGTTATGTCAGTGACCTCACCCCGCACCAGCGCGCAAGTCTCGGCGGAACGCAGCTCGCGCACGCCAGATTGGTCGGGGACCCCGAGAGCCTGCGCAGCCGCGTGTCCCGGCTGCTCGCGCCGCTGCCGCCGGGGCCCGAAGCCGCGCCGGCGCGCGCGGTGCGCCTGCACCGCTCGCTCGTGCTGAGCGTCGTGGTGTTGCTGGCCGTGGTGGTGTTGGGAGCCGCGTTCGGCCAGCTGATCATTCGGCCGTTGCTCGCGTTGACCACCTGATCGCGCGGCGCGCCGCTTGTCCCGCCCGCGTGCTCGAGCGGGCCGCGATTCCCGCCGTGGCCGGTTGCGGGCGATGCGCTCAAAGCGCGGTATCAGCGTCGGCGGGATTCTCGCGGCCTGCCCCGGACTCGACTGCGCCGAAGAAGCGCTGATAGAGAACCAGATACAGGCCCTGCAGTCCGGCGGTGATCATGAACGGGGTGATGAACTCGCCGCGGTGAATCAGCCAGCCGCCGATGATCGGGCCGACCGCGCGGGGGATCTGTACCGACAGGTTCTGCACGCTGGCCGCGACACCGCGCCGCTCGGCCCGGGTCAACCCGGCGGCGACCGCCTGGCGCACCCCGGCCGTGCCGCGGTTGAAGGCGCCGCGCACCGCGTAGAGGCCGGCGGCCAGATCGAAATCGGGTGAGAAGGGAACGGCGATCAGCAGCGCCAGACCCACGATGCGCATCGCGATCACCGAGCGCACGCTGCCGAACCGCCGGCTGAGTCCGTTGGCGAGCATCGAGCCGGCGGCCCCGAGCATGAAGCTCAGTGCCAGCGCCGGCCCGATGGCGGTCGGGCCCTGCGCGTAGCGGCGCAGGAACCAATAGGCGATCAACGGCCCGACGATGCCGATCGCCAGCCCGTTGATGGCGTTGGTCAGCGCGAGCTTGGAGATCATGCGGTTCTCCGCGCGCTTGATGTGCGCCTCGGCGTGGGCGTCGCGAGCCGGCGCCGGTCCGCTCGGCGGCGCCTCGCGCGCCCAGGCGAGCAGCGCGAGACTCGCGAGCGAGCCGGCCAGCGGCAGCGTGAAGAGCATGCGGAAGGTGGAGAGCTCGGCATAGCCATGGCCGAACAGGGGCGGCAGGACGACCAGGATCGCTCCGGCGCCCATGCCGAGAAAGCCCAGGGTCGCGTTAAGTGTCAGCGCGCGGCGGCGATCCTCGCCGTCGACCTCCCGCGCAATCCAGGCCTGCTCGACCGGCGCGAACGGTCCGGCCGCGCCGTTGGCGCCGCGGCCGAAGCCCGCGAGCGTCGCCGCGGCGATGAGCACCGCCTCATTGGGCGAGACGATGGCCGCGATGGCGGCGGCCAGCGCGGACACCTCGTAGACGATGAGCAAACGGCGGCGGCTGACCCGATCGCTCAGCGGTCCGATGATCAGGGTCAGCACGGACCCGAAGGCGAGGCCCGCCATCAGCACCAGTCCGATGGCGGGCCCGCTGAAGCCGAGCGCATGCAGATAGAGGCTGAACGTCGCCACGGTCGCACCCTGCCCGACGCTGCGTGATGCGCGGGCCGCGAGCAGGCAGCGGACGTTATGCGGCAGGCGTGATCCCACCAGAGTTCACCGGACGGGAGGGGGAGAAGGGTGCGGCAGTATCAGGGCAGCCCCACCGCTGGCGCAACCAGCGCCGCGGGTCGCTCAGGCGAGCAGTTCGGCGCGGGCGCTGCGCAGCTGCTGCAGCCAGGGCTCGAAGTCGGCCGCCGGCATGGCTTTGGCGAGCAGCCACCCCTGTGCCAGGGTACAGCCGTACTCGCGGATGAGTTGCCAGTCCCGCACCGACTCGACGCCTTCGGCGACGGTTTCCAGGCCGAGTTCGTTCGCCATGTCGAGTGCCGAGCGCAGGATCACCTGCAGGCTCTCCCGCTCCGAGGCGCCGTGCACGAAGCTGCGGTCGACCTTCAGCTCGGTGAAGGGAATGCGGGCCAATTGCTGCATCGAGGAGAAGCCGGTGCCGTAATCATCGAGCGAAAGCCGAAAACCGCGCAGGCGAAGGCGCGTGAGCACGCCGAGTGCGACGGCGAGCTCGCGCAGGAGCGTGCTTTCGGTGACTTCGAGCACGACCTGCCCGGCACGCAGCTGATACTTGCGCTGCAGCTCGGAGATTTCCTGGACCAGCTCGGGGCGATCGAGCAGCAGCGGCGAGACGTTGACGGCGATGGACAAATCGAGACCCTGTTGCGCCCACCGGGCGGTCTGCGCCATGGCCTGCTCCATCACTCGCAGCGTCAGCGCATGAATCAGGCCGTGTTGTTCGGCAACCGGAACGAAGGCATCCGGCGGGATCCAGCCCTGCACGGGGTGGTGCCAACGGGCCAGCGCCTCGAGGCCGCGCACCCGGCAGGAGCCGACCTCCACCTGTGGATGATAGAAAACCCGGATCTCGTCGTGTTCGATCGCGGTGCGCAGCGCGTGCGGGTCGACCGGCGCGGCCTTGAGGGAATGCTCGGCCCCGGCGCTGCCGGGCTGGCGTTGCAGCAGTGCGCCGAGGCTGGCTTCGGTCAGCGGCTTTGGCAGGCTGCCGAGGATGCGCAGGCCGAGTGCCGTTCCCATGTCTTCGACCGAATGACGCAGCGAACTCTCCCGCGAAGAGGCGACGATGACCGGAGATCGCAGGTGGCGGGTCGAGAGCGCCGAGAGCAGCTCCGGCCCGTCCATCTTCGGCATCTCGAGATCCACGATGAGCAGATCGGGTGGGGCGGGAAGCGAATCGAGCAGCGCTAGGGCGGCGACGCCGTCCTCGGCCTCGTGGACCTCGCTGATCCGCAGGGCCCGGCACAGCGCCGCGCCGATGCCGCGCTGGATGCAGCTGTCATCCACGATCAGCACTGAATCGATGGCTTGCAGTGCAGCGCTTGCAGTCATGGTCGCGATCAACCCCTGGGCCGCCCAGCCGGCATGGGGCGACGTTCGACTCTCAGGGGCTTTATCGACCCGAGCACTCTGGGACTTGAGTCGCACTATGCCGAGCAAGTGTGACTGGCGTCACACGAGGCGCGGGAGGGCCGCCCGCCACGTTCCTGATTGCGTGCCATATCCCGTGCAGATAGACTTCCCGTCCCCCAAGGGATGGGCGGTTAGCTCAGCGGTAGAGCACTGCTTTCACACGGCAGGGGCCACTGGTTCGATCCCAGTACCGCCCACCATAAAATCAAGTACTTAGCAGACTACGGCCCCGAGCCGTACGGCAAAAGTACGGCATGATCCCGGGCGCAATGCCATCGCTGGCGGTGGACTCGGGCAATCGCGGCGGGCATCGACCGACGGGGAGTAGAGACTGCCGCGCGGCCGCGGAGCTTGCGCTTCTCTCGCGGGTACGCTCGGGCCGTGGTCCGACCCGTCAGGCGGACCCCCATCACATCGAACGATCTGGGATGCGGGGACCACGCATGCCGCGCAATTTGCGGCGGACTGCCGACGGCCCCAGCACGCTCGGGCCTCGGGGCCGGGATGTGGCGAGTGAGCCCGGAGAACTCCAGGCCGGCGATGCGCCGGTCCCCGAGTCGCTCGAAAAGGCTTCGGTGAAAACTTCGGCGAAAACTTCGGTGAAAACCATCGATGCGCTGCTGGAGCTTTTGCGCCAGAAACCCCCAATCACCCGGGCCGACGTGGCTGTGCAGGTCGGACGCACCGTCCGTGCCGTCGAGATGGCCAGTGCCAAGCCGGTCAAAGCGGGTCGCTTGAGATTCGCCGGCGGGTCGGATTCGGCTCGTTTGCCCCACGCGCCCGAATCGAGCGGTCGGAACTGGGGGAGACTTCCGCGATCGGGCTGGGATGGAATCTGTTCACGCAGGATGGGGGTCGGAGAGGTCCGATCGCCGTATCGGATGAATGGCCCGTGCGAGCTTCTTCCCAATCCGGCGGTCGGCTACTTCGAGGTCATACTGCGACTGCAGATTCAGCCAGAGTTGGGCGGAGGTGCCGAAGTATATCGATAACCGCAAAGCCATCTCGGCCGTAACTGCACGACGTCGGCGCACGATCTCGTTTATCGATGGAGCCGTCACGCCTAGCTCCTTCGCCAACTTGTAAGAACTCAACCGGAGCGGCTGCATGAAATCGCGGAGCAGAATGTCACCCGGATGCACAGGGCGCAGGCTCTTCGGTGCCATGTTCAGAATTCCTTCCCGGCTCAGTGATAGTCGACAATCTCGACGTCGAGAGCATCGCCATTCTGCCACCTGAAGCAGATGCGCCACTGCTTGTTAACGCGGATGCTGTGCTGGCCCGCGCGGTCGCCTTTGAGTGCCTCGAGCTGATTCGATGGGGGAATCATAAGATCGCGCAGATCCACGGCGCTGTCGAGGTACTTCAGCTTCTCGCGTGCGCGTTGCTGAATCTGGTTGTCCAGGCTCTTTACGAACTTGCCCTTGAATATCGTTTCCGTGTCCTTGTCCTTGAAAGTCCGGATCACGGCAAAAAGCTTAACGTACCGCGATATTATCGTCAAGCATTAAGCCGCATTCCCGCCGAAGCGATTACTTGGCCGCGAGCCGACATTCATTGGTCCCCAATTGAGGCCGCAAACTGCCGCCTGTCTGGCCACCATGGGGTATCGTCATGAACCACTTCATTCAGACTTGTTTTAGGGCTCAGCCGTGGAACAAGGGGAATCTCGTCGGACAGAAAGCTCCGCGACGACTCAAGGAGATCTGGGTAATTCACATTGGAACGAGCACGGCGGCGTTGCGTGCGCAGTGAAGCAGGGCGTCCGGCGGCATGTGTGAGATTTGTCCTGCCCGTTGAGCCGGTTCGCTGATCTGGATATAATGACAGCATGGGTGAAAGTCGCACGACCGAGCGCGCCTATCGTCTGCGGGTCTACCCGACCCGCCGGCAACAGCGCGTGTTGGGGCGGCTGTTTGGCGCCTCGCGCTACGTGTGGAACTGGGCGCTGGCACGGCGCTCGCAGGCTTACCAGACCGACAAGATCAAACTCAACTGGGTGTCGCTCTCACGGGGGTTCACCGCGCTCAAAGCGGCCCGGGAGACGGCCTGGCTCGGGGAGCTGCCGCGCGAGCCGTTCAACCAGGTGCTGCGCGATCAGGAGCGGGCGTT
>JAKBWB010000065.1 GCA_021843755.1 Pseudomonadota bacterium | reverse complement strand
GGATCGGCTTGCCGAGCGTGAGGGTCTTGAAGCGCCGCAGATCCTCCGGCAGCCGCCACGGCAGGGTGTTGTCGCGGCCGATGCAGCCGTTCTCGGCCATGGCCACGATCAACGAGACCCCAGGCTGCTGCAGGATGATCATCGAGCCGGGTGCCTGGCGCGGGCGGCGCTGCCGTTCGCGAGGGTCGCAGTGCTGCGCGCCATGGTGTGCCTCAGATCTCCACCACGGTGTTCAGGGAAATCACCCCGCGCGGGGGCATGCGGAAGAATTCCGCGGCCTGAGTGCTGTGCCGCTGCATGCGCGCGAACAGAGTCCGCTGCAGGCCGCGCCAGCCGGGCAAATTGCGCGCACGCACCACGTGCTGGCCGACGAAGAACGAGCTGTCCTCCATGAATACCGTCAGGCCGCGCGCACGGCAGCCGCGCAGCGCCTCGCCGATGTCCAGCGGCTCCATGAAACCGAAGCGCGCCGTGACCAGATAGACCCCAGGGACGGCCTCGTCGATCTCGACCCGGTTGGCCGGGTCCTGGCGCGGTGTGTGCAGGATCTGCAGGTTCAGGATGATGAGCCGTTCGTGCACCACGCGGTTGTATTGGAGATTGCCGATCAGGGCCGAGGGGATCAGGCCGGGCGTGCTGCCCAGAAACACCGCGGTTCCCGGTACGCGGTGCACCCCGGCGAGCAGAGCGGGCAGCTCGCTGCGTGGAACCGCCTGGCGCGCGAGCGCCGCGCGCAGCTCCAGCCGGCCGCTGCGCCAGATGATGAACATCATGAACAGCACCGCCGCCAGGGCCAGTGGAATCCAACCGCCGCTCGGCACCTTGGTCATGTTGCCGGCAACGAAGGCCGCATCGACCACGAACATCAGGCCGAACAGCAGCGCCACGCTCCACGTCGGCCAATTCCACTGCTTCAGCGCCACGAACGCCCCGAGCACGGTCGTGATCAGCATCGTGCCGACCACTGCCGCGCCGTAGGCCGCCGAGAGCGCGTGCGAGGAGCGGAAGCCCACCACGAAACCCACCACCGCGGCGAACACCAGCCAGTTGATGACCGGGACGTAGATCTGTCCGAGCTCGGTCGCCGAGGTTTGCAGAACGCGAATACGCGGCAGCAGATCGAGCTGCACGGCCTGGCGGGCTATGGAGAACGCCCCGGAGATTACCGCCTGCGAGGCAATGATGCTGGCCGCCGTGGCCAGGATCACCATCCACGGCAACTCCGAGGCGGAGACCATGTAGTACAGCGTTTGCGGGATGTAATGGCCCCGAGTCAGCTGCAGCGCGCCCTGGCCGAAGTAATTGAGCAGCAGCGCCGGCCAGATGAGCGTGAACCAGGCTACGCGGACCGGCCCCTTGCCGAACTGACCCATGTCGGCATACAGCGCCTCGCCGCCGGTGATGCACAGGAACACCGCGCCGATCACCGCCAGCGCGACTGCCGGCCGCCGTCCCAGCAGCTCGATACCGTAGAGCGGGTTGAGCGCATACAGCACCACCGGATCGGCGCGGATCGCGGCGATTCCGGTCGCTGCCAGCACCAGAAACCACAGGATCATGATCGGACCGAACAGGGCGCCGATGCGGGCCGTGCCGCGGCGCTGGTAGACGAACAACGCCGTGATGACGCCCAGGGTGACTGGTACCACGGCGGCATTGAAGCCGGGACTGAGTGCGCGCATGCCATCGACGGCGCTCAATACGGTGATTGCCGGGGTGATCAGCGAATCGCAGAAGAAAAAAGCCGTGCCGGCGAGCGCCAGACCCACCACGGCGCGCGCCCAGAGGCTGCCGGCCACGCTGTTGCGCTGCGCGAGCGCGAACATCGCGAGAATCCCGCCCTCGCCCTCGTTGTCGGCGCGCATGATGACGCTGATGTACTTGATCGTGACGGAAAGCGCCAGCGCCCAGAAGATCAATGACAGCGCGCCGAGCACCGCCAGGCGATCAAAGTGTCCCGCTTCGGTGAGGGTCTCCTCCAGCGCATACAACGGGCTGGTGCCGATGTCCCCATACACGACGCCGGTGGCGCCGACGACCGCCGCCAGCGATAAGGCGCGCGCTTGCGACGCGCTGGTACTCATCGTCTGGCCGTGGTATCGGCACGGCGCTTGCGGGCCGTACTGCGCTTATCGGCTCGCACCCCGGCCGGCCGCTTCCCGATGCGCTTGACCTCGGCCGGCGGTTTCTTCGGCGGCCAGAGCATGCT
This sequence comes from Pseudomonadota bacterium, assembly GCA_021843755.1. Lineage (GTDB taxonomy): Bacteria > Pseudomonadota > Gammaproteobacteria > Steroidobacterales > Steroidobacteraceae > 13-2-20CM-66-19. Next base: position 76,219 of record JAKBWB010000065.1, on the reverse strand, counting down.
GCCGCGGCACTCGGGCTGCCCGCACCGGCAGGCATAGATCGCGTCGACATCGGGCGGGTCGTCGGGGGAGCGGGCGAGCTGATAGTCGTAGCTCAGCTCCTCCCCGGGCTCGATGGTGCGGATGGCTTCGATGTAGACCCGTTTGGCCTCGATCACTGTCTCGCAGTTGGGATTGCAGGAGTGATTGATGAATCGCGCCTCGTTGCCGCCCGCGCCGGCGTCGATGACGGTGCGCGCATCGACGATGAACAGGAAAGTATGGTTGTCGCGTGTGTCGCGGTCCTGGTAGCGCCGGTCGGCCTCGCGATGCGAGACCCGCTCGCCCAGGTACTCCACGATCCGGGTACCCTTGCGGATGCGGCGCAGCGCGAACGCGCCGCGACCGTGGACGCTCGAACGGCGTACTACGAAATACGGCGCGCGGCGCGCGGCGCGTTTGCCGGGCGTGTGCGCCACCTCAGACCGCCACCGGCGCCGGGATCGCCGGGTGATGCCGGTAGTTCACGAACTCGAAATCCTCGTAGGCGTAGTCGAATATCGTCGGCGGGCGAGTGCGGATGCGCAGCTGCGGCGGCGGGAACGGGTCGCGCTGAAGCTGCGTGCGCGCCTGTTCGAGATGATTGCGGTAGAGGTGGCAGTCCCCGCCGGTCCAGATGAACTCCCCGGGCGCGAGGTCGCATTGTTGCGCGACCATGTGGGTCAGGAGCGCGTAGCTGGCGATATTGAAGGGTACGCCGAGAAAGACATCGGCGCTGCGCTGGTAAAGCTGGCAGGAGAGTCGGCCCGCGGCGACGTGAAACTGGAACAGGACGTGGCAGGGCAGGAGGCGCATGCGCTCCAGTTCGCCGACGTTCCAAGCGCTCACCACGATGCGCCGCGAGTCTGGATCACGCCGGATCAGCTCGACGGCGCCGGCGATCTGATCGATGGTGCGGCCGTTCGCGCTCGGCCACGCGCGCCACTGCTTGCCGTAGACCGGGCCGAGCTCGCCGTGCTCGTCGGCCCATTCGTCCCAGATGGTCACACCATGCTCGTGCAGCCACGCGACATTGGTTTCCCCGCGCAGGAACCACAGCAGCTCGTAGACCACCGAGCGCAGGTGGATGCGCTTGGTCGTGACCAGCGGAAAGCCCTGCGAGAGGTCGAAGCGCAGCTGCTCGCCGAAGCGCGCGAGCGTTCCGGTCCCGGTGCGGTCTGCCTTGGGCGTGCCGCTCTGGAGGATGCGGCGCATCAAATCCAGATACGGGCCCATCGCGGCTCAGCCCGCGGCGACGTAATTACCCGACGGCACCCGCGCCCGATATGCGTAGATCAGCAGCACGATCCCGATCACGATCATCGGGAACGACAATACCTGTCCCATGGTCAGCCAGCCCCAGGCGAGGTACCCGAGCTGCGGATCGGGCAGGCGCACGAACTCGACCGCGAACCGGAATATGCCGTAGAGCAACAGGAACAGGCCCGAGGCGGCCAGTCTGGGTTTCGGTTTGGTGGTGAACAGCCACATCACCGTGAACAGGACGATGCCCTCGAAGAAGGCCTCGTACAGCTGGGAGGGCTGGCGTACCACGCCCTTGTAGAGGAATCCCCACGGTAGCGTAGTGGGCTTGCCCCACAGCTCGCCGTTGATGAAGTTGCCCAGGCGCCCGAAGAACAGCCCGAGGGTCGGCAGCGGCGCGGTGAAGTCGAATACGTCGCCCGCACTGCGGCGGCGGCGCATGGCGAACAGCGTCATCGCCACGATGACCCCGAGCAGGCCGCCGTGGAAGGACATTCCGCCGTCCCAGACTTCAATGGGATACCAGGGATTATGGGCCGTCCAGAACGTCATGCCGTAGAATATGACGTAGCCGATTCGGCCCCCGAGGATCACCCCGAGCATGCAGTAGAAGATCAGATCATCCACGTCCGCCGCGTTCCAGGTGGAGCCGGGACGGGAGGCCCGGTAGCGCGCCAGCAGCCACCCACCGGCGAATCCGAGCAGGTACATGATCCCGTACCAGTGCACTTTGAGCGGGCCGATGCGAAATGCGATGGGATTGATGTCCGGATATATGATCATAGGGGTGAAGTGTATCCGACCTCGCCGCCGATGCGGCAAAAGAAAGCCTTGAGATAACGAGTCTCGGGGATCGCGGGGTGGATGGGATGATCCGGCGACTGGCCGCCGGCCTCGAGGATCCGCACCTCGCGCCCGGCAGGGCGGGCGGCGGCCTGCAGTATCCCGATCAGCGCCTCGCCCGACAGATGGTACGAGCAGGAACACGAGACCAGCAGCCCATCCTCGGCGAGCACGCCCATCGCCAGCTGATTGAGCTTGCGGTAGGCCGCCTGACCGCGCGGGATGTCCTTCTTGCGCTTGATGAATGCCGGGGGGTCCAGCACCACCGCGTCGAATCGCTCGCCGCGCTCGCGCAGGGCCGTGAGCGCCTCGAATGCATCGGCGCGCAGCGTCTGCAGCTGCAGTCCGTTGCGCTCGGCATTGCGCTCGGCGTACGCCAGGGCAGTCTCAGAGGCGTCGACGCAGCAGGCCGAGGCGGCGCCGGCCGCAAGCGCCGTCAGGCCCCAGGCGCCGACGTAACTGCAAACGTCGAGTACCCGCGCGCCGGGGGGTAGGAAGCGCGTGAGCCGCGTGCGGTTGGCCCGCTGATCGTAGAACCATCCGGTCTTCTGGCCCGCCTCGAGCGGAGCGAGGAACTGAAGGCTCCCCTCGCGCACCGCGAGCTCCGCGGGTATCTCGCCGAAGGCGGTGTGCGCCTCCTGGGGCAGCCCCTCCAGAGTTCTGGCGCCGGAATCGTTTTTCCAGAACAGCGCGCTCGGCGCAAGGCTGCGGCGCACGGCGGCCTCGACCGTCGGGCGCAGCGCCTCCATGCCGGCCGTGGCGATCTGTCCGACCATGATCTCGCCATAGCGGTCGAGGACGAGTCCCGGCAGACCGTCGGACTCGCCGAATACCAACCGATAGTACGGCGCGCCGTGCAGACGCTCGCGCAGCGCCAGGGCGTGCCGCAATCGCCGCTCGATCAATGCCTGATCGACGGGCTGGGCCGCCGTGCGGCTCACGATGCGCGCGCAGATCAGGGCATGCGGGTTGACATAGGCGTGGCCGAGGAACTGTCCGCGGTAGGACTCGACGCGTGCCAACTCGCCGGCTGAGAATGCGCGCAACGGTGTGGCGTCGGCCACCTCGTTGCTGAATACCCACGGATGACCCGCGTCGATGCGCCGTTCCTCGCCGCGCTTCAGACGCAGCGCGGGCTCGGAACGCGCGACGGACTCGGCGATGGCGGCAGGATCGGTCACGGCAGCGGCGGAATCGGTGGGCGGAGGCGGGCAGTATACAGGCCGCCGATACCCGCGCGCGCTATGCTTGGAGCCTCGGTTGCGCAGCGCAGGCGGGTGCGTCCGTGGCGGGCTTTGCCTCCGATTGAGAGTTTCGGTCGTGCCGGGCCGGCCCGTCGGCCGTGGAAATTTTCCGCACTGTCGCGCTCTTCCCGGGGGATCGCGGCACGGTGTCGCGCGCCCGGCGATTCCGGCAGCGCTGGGACAGCCCCGGAAATTCGGCCGGCACTGCGCCGGATGCCGCCGTCCGGCCCGGGAGCGGCTCCTGGCGGCCGTGGGGCCGGCCGCGTGTTTGCGGCTTGGAGCCTGGTTCGCGCTAGAGGAGTGTCATGCAAATCCGACATGTGAATGCCGACGGCTCGCCGCAATACACCAATCGGCTCGCCGGCGAAACCAGCCCCTATCTGCGCCAGCACGGCCACAACCCGGTGGATTGGTATCCCTGGGGCGAAGAGGCGTTCGCTCGGGCGCGCGATCTGGGCCGTCCGGTGCATCTGAGCGTCGGTTATGCCGCGTGCCACTGGTGTCACGTGCTGGCCGCCGAGAGCTTCGAGGACGAGAAGACGGCGCGCGTGCTCAACGATTCGTTCGTCAACATCAAGGTGGACCGCGAGGAGCGTCCCGACATCGATCGGATCTACCAGATCGCCCAACAAATGCTGACGCACGGCCCGGGCGGCTGGCCGCTCACGATGTTCCTGACACCCGAGGGGGTGCCGTTCTTCGGCGGCACCTATTTCCCTCCCGAACCGCGCCACGGCCTGCCGGCGTTCAGGGAGCTGCTCGAGCGCGTCGCGCAGTACTATCAGGCGCATCATGAGTCGCTGCGCGCGCAGGGCGAGGCCCTGGCGGCGGCATTCGCGAGCATCGATCCGCCGGCGCCGGCAGCGGATCTGGTTCTCGATGGCGCGCCGCTCGAGCGGGCGCGCGCCGCGCTCGAGCGAAACTTCGATGGGCGCCGGGGCGGGTTCAGCGATGCGCCGAAGTTTCCCCATCCCGGCTCGATCGAGCGCCTGTTGCGCCACTGGCAGCGCAGCGCCGGCCGCGAGCAGCCGGATCTGCGCGCGTTGTACATGGCGAGCCTGACGCTGACACGCATGGCCGAGGGTGGTATCCACGATGCGCTCGGCGGGGGGTTCTGTCGCTACTCGGTCGATGCCGAGTGGATGATTCCGCATTTCGAAAAGATGTTGTACGACAATGCGTGGCTGCTGAGCGTCTACGCGGACGCCTACGTGGCGAGCGGCGATGCGCTGTATGCCGGCATCGCCCGCGATACGGCCGAGTGGATGCGGCGCGAGATGCAATCGCCCGAAGGCGGCTTCTATTCGAGTCTCGATGCGGATTGCGACGGCCAGGAGGGCGAGTTCTACCTGTGGGATCGTGACCAGGTCCGCGCGGCGCTCGAGCCGCAGGAATATGCGGTGTTTGCGCCGCGCTTCGGACTCGATCAGCCGCCGAACTTCGCGGGCCGCTGGCATCTGTACGGCGCGCGCGCGCCGCGCGAGTTCGCCGAGTCGCTCGAGGTATCCGCGCCGCAACTCGAGGCGCTGCTGGCGAGCGCGCGCGCCAAACTGCTCGCCGTGCGGGAGCGGCGCACGCGTCCGTCGCGCGACGAGAAGGTCCTCACGGCCTGGAACGGACTGGCAATCGGGGCGCTGGCGCGCGCGGCGCGCGCTTTGCAGAACCCCGAGTTCGAGACTGCGGCGAGCCGGGCGCTTCAGTTCGCGCGCCGCGTTTTGTGGCGCGACGGCCGGCTGGCGGCCACCTACAGCGGTGGCCGGGCGCGGCTGAACGCCTATCTCGATGACTACGCGTTTCTCGCCGACGCGGTCCTCGAGCTGCAACAGCTGCGCGTGCGGGGCGATGAGCTGGCGTTCGCCGGGGAGCTGATGGAAGTCGTGTTACGGCATTTCGCCGCGCCCGAGGGCGGGTTCTTTTTCACTTCCGATGATCACGAGCCGCTGCTGCACCGGATGAAGACTTTCGCGGACGAGTCGCTCCCGGCCGGCAATGCGGTGGCCGCGCGCGTGCTGTTGCGCTTGGGGTACCTGCTCGGTGAGAGCCGCTATATCGAGGCGGCCGAGCGCACGGTCCGGGCCGGATGGGCGGCTCTGGAGCACCATCCGCACGCGCACGCCACGCTGCTCGGGGTTCTCGAGGAGCTGCTGCACCCCCCCGTGATCGTGATCCTGCGGGGCGAGCCGACGGTGATCGAGGCGTGGCGCTGCGAGCTCGAGCGAGTGTACGCGCCGGGGCGGATGGTGATCTGCGCGAGCGCGGATGCGGCGGATCTGCCGCCGGCAATCGCCGCGAAGGGGCCGCGCGGGCCGGCCGTGGCCTACGTGTGTCGCGGCAGCGTTTGTGGCGAGCCGTTCGAGTCCTTCGGCGCCCTCGCTGCGGCGCTGCGAGGCTAGGCCAACAGCTCGACCGTGCCGCCAATGGCCGCGGTGTTGACGGTGAGCGTGCGCTCGGTGGCGAACCGCTGCAGGTAGTGCGGGCCGCCAGCCTTCGGTCCGGTGCCGGAGAGTCCCTGGCCGCCGAACGGCTGGACACCCACCACGGCACCGATCATGTTCCGGTTGACGTAGGTGTTGCCGATCGGCAGGGCGCGGAACACGTGCTCGGCCAGCGACTCGAGCCGGCTGTGTATGCCGAGCGTCAGGCCGAAGCCGGTGGCCCGGATCGCCTCCAGGACCTGCGGCAGCTGTTCGGCGCGGTAGCGGGCAAGGTGCAGGACGGGACCGAACTCCTCGGTTTTGAGCTGATTGAGCGCACTCAGCTCGAACAGATGCGGCCCGAAGAAGTGACCGTGCGGCGGGCAATGATCGGTCGGACAGGCATACAGGAGCTTCGCTTCACGGCGCATGCGCTCGGCATGGCGGGCGAGCTTCGCGTGCGCTTCGGCGCCGATCACCGGTCCGATGTCGGTGGCGGGGTTGCCAGGATCGCCGATCGTCAGGCAGCGCATCGCGCCGATCAACATCTCGATCACCCGTGCGGCGATCTCCTCCTGCACGTACAGCAGCCTCAGTGCCGAGCAACGTTGCCCGGCGCTGGTGAAGGCCGAGGTGATCACGTCGTCGACCACCTGCTCGGGCAGCGCCGTGGCATCGACGATCATCGCGTTGACGCCGCCGGTCTCGGCGATCAGCGGCACGATGGGTCCATCGCGTCCCGCGAGCGTGCGGTTGATGCTGGCCGCGGTGGCCGTCGAGCCGGTGAAAGCCACGCCGGCGATCGCCGGATGGGTGAGGGCGATTCGCTCGAACAGAGGCCCTGGCGCCGGCGTCAATTGCAGCGCGGCGCGCGGGATGCCGGCCTCGTGCAGCACGGCAACCATGGCGTGGGCGACCAGCGGGGTCGCCGGGGCCGGCTTGGCGAGCACGGTGTTGCCGGCCATGAGCGCGGCCGTGATCTGCCCGGAGAAGATGGCGAGCGGGAAGTTCCAGGGACTGATGCAGGCGAACACGCCGCGCCCCTGCAGCCACAGCTCGTTGCGCTCGCCGACCGGGCCGGGCAGGCGCTCGGGGGCGCCGAACAGCGCCCGACCCTGCTCGGCGTAGTAACGGCAGAAATCCGTTGCTTCACGCACCTCGGCGAGGGCGTCCGGGAGCGTTTTGCCGGCTTCTCGCACCAGCAGGTCGACGAACGCGGCGCGGCGCTCCTCGAGCAGCGCCGCGGCACGCTCCAGGATTGCGGCGCGCTCGGCGGCCGGTTGTCGATCCCAGTCCGGCTGAGCCCGGTCCGCGGCCTGCAGGGCCGCGAGGATCTCTGTCTCGCTGGCGTCCCGGCTGAGGCCCACGGTCTCGCCATGGGTCGGGGACTTGACCGGCGTGTCGGGCGGTGCGCCGGGAGCGCCGGCGAGGATGGGTCCGCCGGGCAGGCGGTGGCCACGCGCCGCCTCGAGATCAGCCAGGAGCGCCGCGATCTCGGCCGGGTTGCCGAGGTCCAGGCCGCGGGAGTTGGCGCGTGTGCCGTACAGATGCGGCGGCTCGCGCACCCCGGGCGGCGGTTCGATGTTGTCCGCAATGACCTGTCCCACGATCTGTTCCACCGGTATGTGCTTATCGAGGAAGTGATGGACGAACGACGTGTTGGCGCCGTTTTCGAGCAGCCGCCGCACGAGGTACGGCAGCAGGTCCTGATGCGTGCCCACGGGCGCATACGCGCGCACGGGCGCCAGCCCGGGTCGCTCGGCGCGCACCACCGCGTACAGAGCCTGTCCCATGCCGTGCAGCCGTTGAAACTCGTAGCGCGCGCCGCTCGGGGCAAGCGCCATCACGCAGGCGATGGTCAGCGCGTTGTGGGTGGCGAACTGCGGATAGATGACCTCGCGGGCCTCGAACAACCGCTGTACACACACGAGATAGCTTGCATCCGTCGCCGCCTTGGCGGTGTACACCGGAAAGCTCGCCAGGCCCCGTTCCTGGGCGCGCTTGATCTCGGTGTCCCAATAAGCGCCCTTGACCAGGCGCACGCTCATGCGCCGGTCGGTCTTGCGCGCCAGCGCCGCCGACCATGCGATGACGAGCGGTGCGCGCCGCCCGTAGGCCTGCACCGCCAGCCCGAGGCCCTCCCACGCGCGCGTCTGCGGATCGTGCGTCAACGCCTCGATGACATCGAGCGACAGGTCGAGCCGGTCGGCTTCCTCGGCATCGACGGTGAGCGGGATGCCGGCGCGGCAGGCGCTGCGGGCCAGCTCGACGGCCCTGGGAACCAGGCGCTCGAGGACTCTCGGCCGCTGCAGCAGTTGATAACGCGACTCGAGCGCCGAGAGCTTGACCGAGATGCCCGAGCGCGCGTACACGGGACCGGCCGGTTGGCGGCCGAGCGCCTCGATGGCGCCCCGGTAGGCCTGAAAGTAGCGCTCCGCGTCCGCGTCGGTGCGCGCGCCTTCGCCGAGCATGTCGAAGGAGCACAGCGCGAGCTCGGGATGTGTCGCGCCACGCGCGAGCGCCGCCTCGATCGATTCCCCGACGATGAATGCGTGACCCATCAGCCGCATGGCGCGGCGCATGATCCTGCGGGTCGCCGGCGCGAGCGGATGGCGCGGCGCGGGCGTCTCTGTGAGCAGCGCGCGCGCATCGGGCAGCGCCCGGCCCGCGGTGCGCAGCAGCGCCAGGCCGAGCCGCACCTTGAGGCTCGCATCCGTCCCCCCGGTGCGCAGCGCGGCGAGCCGCTCGGCGATCAGACGATCCGCGCTCAGCGCATCGGGCGTGCGCAGCAGCGCCTCGGCGAGACTCATCAGCGCCTTGCCCTCGGCGCTGTCCAGGCTGAATTGCGCCAGCAGCGACTCGACCAGCGAGCCGGATCGGGCGTGCGTGCGAGCGGCGTGAACCCAGGCGATGGCCTCGGCACGCGCGGCCCGCAACGGTGCCTCGACGCCGAGTAACGTCTCGCGCAGCTGCGCGACGGCCGCCCCTTCGGGCCGCAGCGTCGCGGCACGCATGCGCTCGCGCAGAGCCTGCAGATCGTCCCGATCCTGTGAACGCGCCCTGTGGGCGGACATCGCGGTCATGCGGCACACGGAAATGACTAGATGATTATCCTCATCCTAACCGTATGAACAGAGAATATTTTCACGTTTTGGCGCTATTAGAAGTAAACTTCACTGCCTATGCGCCAAAAAGACGCCATCGCGGGATTCCGCTCGCTCGACCGGATCGACCGAAAGCTGCTGCTGCGGCTGCAGCAGGATGGGCGTTTGCCGGTGTCCCAGCTTGCCCGTGAGGTGAATCTCACCGTCACCCCGACGCTCGAGCGCATACGCCGCCTCGAGGCTGCGGGCTTCATCGCCGGCTACTTCGCGCGCTTGAACGCGCGACGTCTGGGTCTGGGTTTGCTGGTGTACGTCGAGGTGACGCTCGATCGCACCACGCCGGAGGCATTCGAGCGCTTCAAGGAAATGGTGGCCGCCCAAGACGAGATCATGGAATGCCACATGGTTGCCGGCGGCTTCGATTACTTGCTCAAGGTGCGCGTCAAGGACATGGAGCGCTACCGCACGCTGCTCGGGGAAACCATCGCCGGGATCCGCGGCGTGCAGCAGACGCACAGCTACTTCGTCATGGAGGAAGTGAAGTCGACGCACCGCATCGGCATACCCGAGAGCGCGCCGGCGGGCGAGGGCGGCGCGCCGCAGCGAGGTTGAGCGCGCCCCGGCGCGCGCCTCTCACGGGGAGGCACCGAGGCTCGCTTGCGGCAACTCGCCTTCCAACAGGGTGATGGCGCGCCGCCGCGCCGCATCCGGGTCGATCCGTCCGGCCGCCACGTCGGCCACCAGCCGCGCATGCTCCCGATGGCGCAACACGCTGAGCGCCATGCCGAGATGGTGGGCCAGGTTGGCGAGCGCCGCGCGCACCTCGGGCGCGAATTGCTCGCCGTCGCGCGGCCGGCAGACGAGCGCGCCGAGAAGCGACTCTGCGACGGTCATCGGCAGCGCCAGCCCTTCAGCGCCGATATGGTTGGTCTGTGCCGCGAGCGCCACCGGTTCGTGCGCCGCGCGCAGCGCAACGAACACCGGATCGTCGGCGTCCACCACCGCCGGCCAGGACTCATCGCTCGCGGCCTGCCGCCGGTAGCTGCTCCCGGCGCGCTCGTAGATCGCTACCCCGGCGCACTGGGGCTTGAGGCGCTCGAGGACGAGGGCCAGCAGGTGCGCTTCGCGCTCCACGAACGGACACTCGCGCGCGAGGCGCTCCAGGGCGAGCAGGGCCAGGCGCTGGCTGCGGAAGAACGCCTGCTCGATCCAGCTCTCGAGCCGCCGATGCAGCGGGCTCAGCACCAGCGCCAGCACGAGCGCAGCGAGCGCCTGCAGTGCCCATCCCACCCGGTCGCTGATGGCGAACTGATGCAGCGTCTGCTCGAGAATGGAGAACGTGCCGAACACGAGCGCGGTGAGCAGGCCGAACACCAGCGCCCGGTCGACGACGAACCCCACGTCGATCAGCCGCGTGCGCAGGACCGCGTAGAGATACCCGAGCAGCGCTATGCCCTCCAGCACGGCGACGACCTGGCCCATGTCCGCTTGCCAGGTTCGCGGGGTGAGGAAGTGCAGCAGATTGCTTCCGAACAGCAGGGCCGTGCTCCACAATACCCAGCGGATGCGCAGCCGATCCTGATGCGCCGCGAAGCGGTAGCCCGCGAGCAGCACGGCCAGTATCACGGCGAAGAAAGTGGCGAACAGGGTCAGATTGATGACGTGGTGGCTTGCACCGAGGAGCGTCGTGCCGCTGCGGATGAGCGCGGTATAGAGAGTCTCCGCCAAGCCCAGCATGGTCAGCGCCACGAGCGCGATGGCGACGCGCGACGCCGTGCGCCAGCGCGACGGGAGGCTTGCGCCGGCCAGGCTGTCGGCCATGACGAACATGGCCAGCATGATTGCCAATTCGCCGGTCAGGAGGTCTGCCTGGTGGTGCCAGAATGCCCAGCTTGCCGGTACGGGCAGCTGCAGAGGTCCGGCGACGAGCAGCGCGAACATGAACAGCGCCGACAGTCCCCAGGCCGCCCAGTCTCTCCCGCGCCACAAGGTCAACATCACGATGGCGAACATCACGACCTGGAAGCCCAGAAACTCCGCTTGTGAGAGCGGCGGCGGCCGGTCGGGGACGCTCCCTACCCGCCGCTCGGCAAGCGTGCCCGCGCGGATGACCGGAAGCGTGAGCGCGGTGCCGGGCAGGACATCGTGACGGTCGAACAGCGCGGCGCGCTCGGCGGGGCTCAGGCGATGAATGGGGATGATGTCGCCGGCGCGCAGGCCCCGGGGCAGCGGCGATTGTTGCCTCGCGTGGACCCCGTACAGACCGTCGCGCAGGTACACGAGCCGGGCCGAAAAATCCGCTCCCGGCGCGAGCCCTAGAGCGATCGCCGAGCTGGCCGCGAGGCTGCCGAGTGCGACCAGGGTCAGGAGCAACCGCACACCGAGAACGCGCGACATCACGACCTCCCCTGCGGCCGCAGCGGCCGCTGCCGGGGGAGTTTAAGGAAAACTGCAAGGACGCGGAAGTTTTGTCTCGCGCCGCCTCAGCGCTCGAGCACGGTGCCGCAGTGCTTGCAGGTGCGCGCCGCGCGGTTGGCATAGAAACGCTCGAACACCGGCGGCAGCTCGGCCTCGATGTCGGTCAGCTCGATGAAGCTCTCGTGCAGCAGGTTCGTGCAGCGCCGACAGTACCACTGGAACCCGTCGCGCTCCCCGGGGCGGCGCCTGCGCTCGATTACGAGTCCAACCGTCGCGGCGGGGCGCTGCGGGGAATGCGGCATCAGGGCCGGCAGCAGCAGTAATTCGCCCTGGTGGACGGGGACATCGATGCAGCGGCCCGACTGCATCGTCTTCAGCACGATGTCGCCCTCGAGCTGGTAGAACAGCTCCTGGCCCGGATCGACGTGATAGTCCTGGCGGGTGTTGGGACCGCCGACCACCATGATGATGAAATCCCCGTCCGTGAACATGCGGCGGTTGCCGACGGGCGGCTTCAGCAGGTGGCGGTTGTCCTCGATCCACTGCTGCAAGTTCAGCGCATGCAGAGCATCCACGGCAGCCCTCCTCAGGATTCGATGGCCTGATAGCCGCGCGAGGGCACGGCAGTGATGCTGCCGGTGTCGAGGTCCAAGGCCGTCAGCGCGCCGCCCCAGACACAGCCGGTGTCGAGGGCCGCCACATCCGCCCGCAGCTTCAGGCCGATCGCCGACCAGTGGCCACAGACGACGCGCAGCCCCCGCAGCAGCGGGCGGTCCACGTCGAACCAGGGCAGCCACGGGGAGTCGCCGCCCGGGGGCTTGCCCTTGAGCGCGAGATTGATGCGTCCCGCGCGCGTGCACACGCGCATGCGAGTCAGCACGTTGATGACGAAGCGCAACCGCTCCATGCCTTTGAGATCCGTCGACCACTGATCCGGTTGATCGCCGTACATGTGCTCGAACAGCCGTTTCGGCTCGTGCCGCAGCGCCGACTCCACTTCCCCGGCAAGCGCCAGCGTCGATTGCGCGCTCCATTGGGGCACCACTCCGGCATGCACCATCAGATCGCCCGCTTGCAGATGTGCCAGCGGCCGCTCGGTCAGCCATTCGATCAGCCGGTCGCGATCCTTGGCGGCGAGCACGTCCGCGATCGTGTCGCAACGGCGTTCGCGGCGGCTGCCGGCCGCCACCGCGAGCAAATGCAGATCGTGGTTGCCGAGCACCGTCACGGCATTTTCCCCCAGGGCGCGCACGAAGCGCAGCACCGCGAGCGAATGCGGTCCGCGGTTGACCAGATCGCCGACGAGCCAGAGCTGGTCACGATCGGCGCAAAAGCGCACCCGCTCCAGAAGCGCGCGCAGTTCCTCGTAGCAGCCCTGGATGTCGCCGATGGCGAAGCGGCTCAATGCAGAATTCCGGGCATCGCCAGCCGAAACAGTGGAATCGGCGCGGTGAACTGCTGGCCCTGCTCATCGATCATGTGGTAGGTGCCTTCCATGGTGCCCACGGGCGTCTCGAGAATCGCGCCGCTGGAATAACGGAAACCCTGGCCGGGCTCGAGGCGCGGTTGCTCGCCCACCACCCCGTCACCGCGAACTTCCTTCACCGCGCCGTTCGCATCGGTGATGATCCAGTGCCGGGTGAGGAGCGTTGCGGACAGTCCGCCCTCGTTGCGGATCGTGATCGTGTAGGCGAACACATAGCGCTGCTCACGCGGATCGGACTGCTCGCCGAGGTAGCTGGTCTCGACGTCGATGCGGATTTTGGGCGGCGCGCTCATGGGCGGCATTTTACCGGGGCGCGGCCCGCGCCGCGATGCCCGGTGGGCGCGATCAGCGCTTGGCGGGCGAGCCGGAACGTTTCACGCGCACGGCAAGCACATCACACGGCGCGGCGTGCAGCACCGTGTCCTCGGTGAGGTTCACCAGAATGGACATTCCGTGGCGCTCACGGCTGCCGAGCACGATCAGATCGGCCTGGCGTTTGCGTGCGATGCGGACGATTTCGGCCTTGACGCTGCCGGCCTGCACCCAGCAGGTCGCCTGCGCGAGGCCGAGTTCGGCGGCGAGCGCCGTCAGGCGCGCGCGGGCCTGCTCGAGCAATTCGTCCTCGATGCGCACCGATGCCGCCAGCGTCTCGGCCATCGGCTCGGCGGGCAGGAACTCCACCACGTGCAGCAGCTCGATTTCGGCTGCGAGTGCTGTGGCGAGCGCCACGGCGCGCTGCCCGATCCGCAGGCTGTCCTCGCTGAGGTCGACGACCAGAAGAATGCGGCGATAGGGCTCGCTCGTCATTGCGCTAGCCTAGCTCAATCTCCCGCTTCCGGCAGCAGTCGCGAGCGCGGCGAGCGCGTTGTACGCGTGCGGCGGGACGGTCTCGGGCCGGGCCGTCGGGTCGACGCCGCAGCGCTCGATCTGTCCGGTATCGAGCAGTCCACGCAGCGCGTTGCGCAGTGTCTTGCGCCGGTGGGCGAAGGCTGCCGCCACGATCTGTGCATAGCGCGGATCGACCGGGAAAGCCGGCTCAGTCCGCACGGTGAGCCGTGCGAGCGCCGACCAGACCCGCGGCGGTGGCTGGAACGCGCCAGGGCCGACGTCGAAGAGATGCTCGACGCTGACCCATGGAAAGAGCATCACCGTCAGCCGACCGTACGCGCAATCGCCGGGGGTTGCAGCCATGCGCTCGATGACCTCGCGCTGCAGCATGACGTGCAGATCGGCGATCGCGGTGATGCTCCCGAGCATGTGAAACAGCAGCGGGGTCGAGATGTTGTAAGGCAGGTTGCCGAGCACGCGCAGGCGGCCGCGCGCACGGGCGAGCGCCGCGAAGTCGAAGCGCAGCGCATCCGCCTCGTGCAGGGTGAAACGCGGCGCCGCGGCGAACCGCGCGCGCAGCACTGCGCTCAGTTCGCGGTCGATCTCGATGGCATCGAGGCTGCGGCCGGGTGCGCCGAGCAGCCGCTCGGTGAGCGCCCCGCGCCCCGGACCGATCTCGACCAATGCATCCTCGGCGTGCGGTGCCACTGCCGCGATGATCCGCTCGAGCACCGCGGGGTCGTGCAGGAAGTGCTGGCCGAAGCGTTTGCGCGCGCGCGGCGCCGGTCCGATGCCCTGGACAGCGTGACGCCTCACGCGCGCCTGCGCGCCAGCTCGATGGCCAGCTCGATGGCCGCCACGAGGCTTGCGCAATCGGCCCGGCCGGTACCGGCGAGCTCGAGCGCGGTGCCGTGATCGACCGAGGTACGCACAATGGGCAGGCCGAGTGTCACATTCACCGCGCTGTCGAATCCAGCGTGCTTGATCACCGGCAGACCCTGATCGTGGTACATGGCGAGCACCGCGTCATAGTCGGCCAGGATGCGCGGCACGAATACCGTGTCGGCCGGGAGCGGGCCCGCCACGGCGAGCCCCCGCGCACGCAGCATCGCGAGCGCCGGCTCGATCACGCGAATCTCCTCATCGCCCAGGTGTCCGCCCTCGCCCGCGTGCGGGTTGAGCCCGCACACGGCGATGCGCGGCCGCCGCAGTCCCCACCATTGCCGCAAATCCCGCTCCAGAATCGTCACGGTGTCGAGCACCAACTCCCGGGTGATTGCGCGGCTGACCTGGCTCAATGGCAGATGCGTCGTGGCCAGCGCGACCCGCAACGAGCCGGTGGCGAGCATCATGACCGGCTTGGCGTGGGTGCGCTCGGCGAAAAATTCGGTGTGTCCGGTGAACGGGATGCCGGCATCGTTGATGATGCCCTTGTGCACGGGAGCGGTCACGATCGCGGCGAACTCGCCGGCGCGGGCGCCCTCGCAGGCGCGCTCCAGCTGCTCGAGCACGTAGGGCGCATTGCGCGCATCGAGCTGCCCGGCGCGGGCCGGGCAGGCCAGCCGGTGGTGCTCGACGGTGAGGCTGCCCGGCGCGTGCGGGCAGGGCATGCCCTCGTAGGGGCGCAACGCCACGGTCAGCCCGAGGGCGCTCGCCCGCTCGGCCAACAGCGCACGGTCCGCCAGGCAGACCAGCTCGCAGCCGATGGCGCGCGCGGCCACTGTCAGAGCAAGATCGGGCCCGATCCCCGCGGGCTCCCCTGAAGTGAGCACGATCCGCGGCGGCACGGCGCGCGGACCGGTCAGCCCGCCAGAATCCGCACGTAGGCGTCGTCGCGCAGCCGTTGCAGCCACAGCTGGGTATCCTCGTCGGCCCGGCTGGCGCGAATGGCCTCGATGGCATGCAGCCGCTTCATTTCCTCAGTCTCGTTGAACTTGCGTCGTCCCAGCAGTTGCGCGATGTGCCAGCCGTAGCGTGTCTGGAACGGCTGGCTGATCTGACCCACCTTGAGCTTGGCGATCGCTGCGGCGAAGCGCGGCGTGAAGGCGTTCGGGCTCTGCCAGCCGAGGTTGCCCCCCTCGGAGGCCGAGCCCGGGTCCTGGGAAACCGAGGCGGCGATCACCGAAAACCTGACCTTGCCCGAGAGGATCTCCTTGCGGATTTTCTCCAGGCGCTCGCGCACGGTAGCGGCGTCCTGTATGGCATTCGGGATGAGCAGGATGTGCCGCACGTGAACCTGCTCGACGATGTCCTTGTGTGTCTGACGGCGGATCTTGTCCAACTTGACGATGTGGAAGCCCGAGGCGGTGCGCAGCACGTTGCTGACCTCGCCCGGCTTGAGGCGCGGTACGACGTTGGTCAGGAACGTCGGCAGATCGAAGCCCTTGCGCCAGCCGAGATTGCCCCCCTTGAGCGCATCGCTGCTGTCCGAGTAGGTGATCGCGAGCTTGGCGAAATTCCGGCCCGACTTCGCCAGACGGTCGACTTTCTCGGCCAGGCGCTTGGCGCTCGCCAACTGCGCCGGCGTGGCGTCCGGGGAGACCGCGATCAGAATGTGCGAGACCTCGTATTCCTCGTTTGAAGTCGGCTCTCTGGCCTGGCGCGCCAGGAACTGGTCGACTTCCCGCGGCGTGACCACGATGCGCTGCAGAACGTCGCGCTCGCGCAGCAGCCCGATGGTGAGCTGGTTGCGCATCTGCTGGCGGTAGGCTGCGTAGTTGATACCTTCCTGCGCCAGGGCGGTGGGCAGGTCCGCGAACGGAATGTGGTTGCGCGCCGCGACGCTTTGCAGCGCCTCGTTCAGGGTGTCGTCGGAGATCCTGATGCCGTCTTGCGCGGCCTGCTGCAGCTCCAGGTGCTCGAGGATGAGGTTGTGGAGCACTTGCTTCTGCAGCACGCTCTGGGGCGGAGGCGAGAGACCCTCGGCCCTGAGTTCCGTCTCCACCTGCCTCATCCGGCTGTCGAGCTCGCTTTGCAGCACCACGCCGTTGTTGACGATCGCGACGATGCGATCGAGCAGCTGACCCTGGGTGGAGAGCTGGCGGGTCTGGGCCAGGGCGCGCCCCGGCAGCAGCGCCGCGAGCGCGGCCGCCGCCAAGAGAATGCACAGGGCCGCCCGGGCGGTGCCCACGGCGCCGCCTGGAGTCCGGGTCCGGAATGGAAAATACCGCCGCATGCGCGTGAGTCCTCGCTCGATCTTCAAGGCATCGCTGCCAGGGAATTCGGTTCCGGGGAAGTGTAGCCGGGGATGGCCTCGGAGAGGAAACGATCCGGTGCAGATCCGACACTGGCCAGGCCGTTGAGTTCCACCTGCAAGTAGACGCCGGTGACCTGCGTGCCGGTCCGCTCTGTCGTTCCCACCGGCCGCAGCGCGACATAGCGCCGGGCGCCGAACCGTATGCTCCAGCAGCACGAACGGTACTCGAAGCCGACGAATCTCTCCAGCGCCTGGTGATCCAGCATCGAGTAGATGGCGCGCGCAAAGACGCTCCAGTGCGACCCGATCGGCCAGGCGCCCGAGAGCTCCACTTGCTTGGTGCCGCACGAGCTGCCGCTCACCAGCGCCGGCGCGGTGCCGCAGAGTGCGGCGATCGACGCCTGCTGCTGCAGCGTGGCAAACTCAAATGTGGTGCGCTCGAAGCGGTACGCCAGATTGATCACCCGGCCGGGCCCCGGACGATACTGCAGCGACGCCTGGGCGCGCTCGGCCTGAGAGTTTTGCGGGTTCCACTGCAGCTCACCGCTGGCGCTCCAATCCCGGACTGCCGTCAGCGATAGCTTGGCAATGATTCCTCCGTATGGACCTCTCTGGAGCGGCAGCCCGGGCAGGGTCACGCGGGGGGGTCTGAGGTAGAACTCCTCACCAATCGTGGCCGAGAGGTATTGACGGCCGCTCGCCGTGCCGAGCACCCGCGCGGTGAGGGCGGCGCTTATCTGGTCGGCGTCGCCCTGGCGGTCGGCGCCGACATAGCGGTTGGTGCGGAACAGCTCCACCGGCTGCAGGTCGGGAAGGCCGGTGTCGAATATCGGCAGATCGTTCTGATTGCGGTACGGGACATAGAGATACATCGCGCGCGGCTCGAGCTCGATTTGTCGCCGCCCGTCGCGCCCGATGAGCCGATCGAGCTTCAAGCCCGCATCCACACTGGCGATGGGCAGATTGCGCGAGGGATTGCTCGGCTGACCGGGCGCGGTGTGCGACAGTTCGTATTCCGTGGTGCGCCAGGCGATCGCGGGCCGCACGAAGTATCCGGGGCCCTCGAAGTTGAGCGAAACCCGGGGCGTGGCGTCGAAGCGCCAGCCACTGACCAGGGTCGAGCCCTCGGGCCGCTGGAAGTCGACCAGCTCCGAGGTGAATCCATAACGAAGCAGGTCGGCCGGGCCCCAGCCGTAGTTGGCGTCGGCGGTGATATCCGGCACGCGCGCATAGGGCCGCTCGTTCACCGGCAGCGTGTTGTCGATGGTCTGAAACTGCTGCACCATGCCCTGGACGTTCCAGTGCACGTTGCGGTAGGACAGCACGGCGCGACGATTGAGAAACGCGGTGCTCGCGCCTTCCGGTCCGCTGGCGAAGTCCTCGAAGTATTGGGAGTCACTGACGTTCTGCCCATCGAGGCTCAACCGCAGGCCGTCGGGCAGATTCGTCTCGCTCCGCAATCGGATGCGGCTGCGGCTGCCGTGGTAGGCGTTGTCATAGGGCAGATAGTCCCAATCGATCTCGGTCCGGTCATCGGCGGTCAGCAGCCGCGCATCGCCGCCGAGGTCGATGCCGCGGCGCTGATACTCGGTGGGCTGCAGGGTGAGGTCGGCGTTCGGCGCGATGTTCCAATAGAACGGTATCGTCACCTGCAGGCCGCTCGTCGAGGTGTTGCCGAATGTCGGGAACAGGAAGCCGGTTTTGCGGACGTTGCCGACGGGGAAGGACACCCACGGGGTGTACAGGAGCGGTACTCCATGCAGATCGACGCGGGCGTCGCGGCCCGTCCCGATGCGGTCGCGGGTATTGATGGTGAGGGAGCTGGCGCGCAGCACCCAGGACGGCTTCGGTAGCTTGCAGGTCGTGAAGGTGACGCGCCGCAGGCGCAGGATCCCGAGCGGCGTCAGATGGAGCCTGCCGGCCGTGCCGCGCGCATTGCGGCGCAGCAACGTGAAATGCGCCGAGTCGAATACCGCGCCGCGGGTTGGGGAGTAGCTGCCGCCCTTGCCGGTGATGCGCACCATCGGATCGGAGAACTCGACGCCGCCGCGGGTGGAGACGCTGCCGTGGCGGCTGTCGTAGACGACATGGTTCGCGCGGATCTCGCGCTGTCCCTGGCGAATCACGACGTTGCCATTGAGAGTCCACTGGCCGTGGCGGTTGCGCACGGCATGGTCGGCGCTGATGTCCGCGCCGCCGGTGATGAGCCGTGCCCGGGCCCGCGCGCGGACCCGCGCCGGGATGGGGGGGGTCGCCGGGCCGGCCGCCGGGGCCGCCCATAGGCAGTGCGGTGCGCTGCAGCCGAGCGACAGCAGGGCGGTCAATAGTGGGCGCAAACGCGGCATGAGGGGTCAGATTATAATGGCGCGTTCGCACTCTCGTGGGCACAAAGCATTGCAGACGGTTGATCGAGATGAGCGGCGCGCGCTGCTCGAGGGTTGGCTTTCGCGCGAGCTTCGCTTGCGGCCGGCGCGTATCGAGCCGGCCTCGAGCGACGCGAGCTTCCGGCGTTACTTCCGGGTCTTCTGTGCGAACGGCACGTACATCGTCATGGACGCGCCGCCCGGCAAAGAGGACGTGCGTCCCTTTCTGCACGTGACTCGGCTGCTCGAGCCGCTGGGGGTCCACGTGCCGCGTGTGCACGAGAGCGACATCGAGCGCGGGTTGCTGCTGCTGGAGGATCTGGGCAGTACGCAGTACCTGGCGTGCCTGGCCGCAGGCGGCGATGCGCAGCGTCTGTACGACGATGCGCTGCGGGTGCTGGCGCGGATTCAGGCGCGCGGCGCGCAAGCGGCCGGCGAGCTTGCGCCCTATGACAGCGGACTGCTGCGGCGCGAGATGACGCTGATGCCCGAATGGTTCCTGGCGCGGCATCTGTCGCTCGAGCCGACGGCCGGCGAGGGTCGGATGCTGGAGCGGGTGTTCGAATTCCTGATCGCCGAGGCGCTCTCGCAGCCGCAGGTGCTCGTGCACCGCGACTACCATGCGCGCAATCTCATGGTGGTCGCGCACCGTAATCCGGGCGTGCTCGACTTTCAGGACGCCGTGCGCGGCCCGGTCGGCTACGATCTGGCCTCGCTGCTGAAGGACTGTTATATCTCCTGGCCGCGCGCGCGGGTCGCGGGCTGGGTCATGGGCTATCGCGCTCGGCTCGAGTCCGAGGGCGGGAACGCCGGCGCCGATCCGCGCCAGTTCATGCGTTGGTTCGATCTGATGGGAGTGCAGCGCCATCTGAAAGTGCTCGGCATTTTCGCGCGTCTCTGGTACCGCGACGGCAAGATCGGCTATCTGTCGGATCTGCCGCTGACTCTGGAGTACGTGCGCGAGACCTGTGGGGGCTATCCGGAGCTGGCCGAGCTGGCGGAGTTTCTCGAGCGGCGGATCGTCCCGGAGCTGCCGCGCGCCAATGAGCGCGCGCACCGCGCCGCGGCGGGCGAGTCGGGTCGGCAGCACGTACCCGGCCGGGATGAGCGGGGCGCGGGGCCTGCTCCGGGGTTGGACTGCGGCCCATGACCCCGACCAAGGCCATGCTCCTCGCGGCGGGGCGGGGTGAGCGGCTGCGACCGATCACCGACACTGTTCCGAAACCGCTGGTGGCTGTCGCCGGCAAGCCTCTGATCGCCTACCACCTGGAGGCGCTCGCCGCCGCCGGCATCCACGAGGTGATCGTCAACGTGTCGTGGCTGGGGGAGCAGATCCGCTCGGCGTTGGGCTCGGGAGCACGCTACGGCGTACGGATCGCCTACAGCGATGAGGGATCCGAGCCGCTCGAAACCGGCGGTGGAATTTTTCGAGCGCTGCCGGTGCTGGGCCCTGCCCCGTTTCTGGTCATCAATGCCGATATCTGGCTCGATATGGATTTGCGCGGCTGCGCGGCGCTTCCCGAGGACGCCGATGCCCGCATCGTTCTGACTTCCAATCCGGAACATCATCCGCACGGTGACTTCGGCCTCGAGGAAGGCTGGGTGGTGGAGCGTTCCTCGAACCGCCTCACCTATACCGGAGTCGGTGTGTATCGGCCGGAGTTCTTTGTCGGCTGCCGTCCCGGGAGGTTTCCTCTGCTCCCGCTGCTGAAGCGGGCCCTCGCCGCAGGGCGCTTGCGGGGCGAGCGCTTCGACGGGCCCTGGTTCGACGTCGGCTCGCCCGAGCGTCTGGCGCGGCTCGATGGGTGGCTGCGTGCCCGAGCGGGTCGGCCGGGCCCCCAAGGCGTCGATTAGAGAGTTCTCCCAGGCAAACGTACAATAGCGCCATGTGTGCTCCAAAAGACAGGCCTGCCGCCGCCGTGCCCGCTCCCCCCCGCAGCGGAGAGAAATACCAGACTGATCAAGGGTTTATGGCAATTCGGGATGGCATAAAGGCCACTGCCGCGGGGCCTCGCGTCGCCCCGGGCCGCAAGCCCGCCTGGTTGCGCGCCCGCGCGCCGACGGGGTCGGGATTTCAGGAAGTGAAGGACGTCGTGACCCGACATCGATTGGCCACGGTGTGCCAGGAGGCGAAGTGTCCGAACATCGGCGAGTGCTGGAATGCCGGCACGGCGACCCTCATGCTGATGGGCGCGGTATGCACGCGCGCCTGCCGGTTCTGTTCGGTCGACACGGGCAATCCGCGTGGCTGGCTGGACCCCGATGAGCCGGACAACGCCGCCCGGACCGTCGAGCTGATGAAGCTCAGATACGTCGTGCTGACCTCGGTCGATCGCGACGATCTGCCCGACGGTGGCGCTGGACACTATGCCGCGTGCATTCGCGCGATCAAGCGCCGCAATCCCGAGACTGCGATCGAGGCGCTGGCACCGGATTTTCAGGGCGTGCCTGCCGACGTCGAGACCGTCGTCGATGCCGGCCTGGAGGTGTTTGCACAGAACATCGAGACGGTGCGCCGGCTCACGCACCCGGTGCGTGATCCTCGGGCGGGCTACGAGCGCACGCTCGAGGTGCTGCGGCATGCCAAACATCACCGGCGCACGGTCCTGACCAAGAGCAGTCTGATGCTCGGACTCGGTGAGACGGACGAAGAGATCGAGGCGACGCTGCGCGACCTGCGCGCCGCCGGGGTCGATATCGTCACGCTGGGGCAGTATCTGCGTCCGACGGCCAACCACCTGCCCGTGGAGCGCTTCGTGACGCCTGCGCAGTTCGACGGGTTGCGTCGCTATGCGTTGCAGTTGGGGTTCCTCGAGTGCGTCTCGGGACCGCTGGTGCGCTCGAGTTACCGCGCCGAGCGGGCGCTCGATCGCAACAACGCCGGCCTCGACAATGCGCGTCTGGCCGGGTCCGGCCGGTGAGTTCGCCGGCCGACCGCGCGCTCGTGGACGCGGTGGCCTCGGGCGCGCCGGCGCCGCACGTGCGCTGGCTCGGCGTGCAGGAATACGAGCCGACGTGGCGGGCGATGCAGCGCTTCACGGACACGCGTGCGCCCGAAACCGCCGATGAGCTGTGGCTGCTCGAGCATCCGCCCGTGTTCACCCTCGGCATGAACGCCGATCCGGCGCACGTGCTCGCCGCCGGGGACATTCCGGTGGTGCGCATCGACCGCGGCGGTCAAGTGACCTACCACGGCCCCGGGCAGCTCGTCGCCTATGTGCTGGTCGACTTGCGGCGTGCGCGACTCGGGGTGCGTGATCTGGTGACCGCGCTCGAGCGCGCCGTGATCGGCTATGCGGCGGATCTGGGCATCACCGCCGAGTGCCGCCGCGGCGCTCCGGGCGTGTACGTGGAGGGTCGCAAACTGGCGAGTGTGGGCATTCGCGTGCGTCGCGGCGCAAGCTATCACGGTATCGCGCTCAATGTCTGCAACGACCTGGGGCCGTTCGAGCGTATCAATCCGTGTGGATATCCGGGTCTGGAGATGACGCGGCTCGGGGATCTCGCCGCAGTGGACGCGGTGGGGGTGGCGGCCGAGGGGTTACTGCCGCATCTGCTGCGCCGGCTGTACGGGCCGGGGCCGGCCGGTCGCGCCGGCGACGAATGACGCGAGCGGGGCATCGAGCCGCGGAGTGTTTCGGCAAGCGCGGCCTGATGTCCGTCCGGTTGGCCGGCGGCCCCGTCAGATCAACATCAGGACGCCGTCGCAGGCCTTCAGCTCCGCGGTCAGCGCCTCGACCTGCTCGCGGCTTTCGGCGAACAGCGTGTATGAAATCGACAGAAAATTGCCCTGGCCGCTGAGCCGCTCGCTGACCCGTTCGGACTCCAGCGTCGGCGCGTGGCGCAGCACCACGGCGTGCACGCGCGCACGAAACTCATCCGACGGCCGACCGATCACCTTGAGCGGATATTCGGTCGGGAATTCGAGTACGAGCTTGCCTACCACGGCTGCGCCCGCAACTCGACTTTCCACTGCTGGAATGCCGCGTCGATGCGTCGCCAGAGCGGTCCGGGCCGTCCGTCGCCGACCGGTCGGCCGTCGAGGCGCGTCACGGGCTGTACCTCGCGCGTGGCCGCCGACAGCCAGATTTCCTCGGCGCCGCGCAACTCGTGCTCGCTGACCGCAGCGGCACGGCATGGCACTGCGGCGCGTGCGGCAAGCTCCTCCACCACCGTACGGGTGGTGCTCGGCAGGATGGCGGGCGAGTTCGGCGGCGTGCGCACCTCGCCCGCGATCACGACGTGCACGGCAGAAGCCGATGCGTCGGTGAGCTGGCCGTCGCGCAGCAGAATGGTTTCCGCGGCGGCGGCATCGACGGCGAGCTGACGCAGCAGCACATTGGCGAGCAGCGCGGTGGATTTGATATCGCAGCGCGCCCAGCGTGTGTCGGCCGCGGTCACGCACGCGAGCCCCTGCTCGAGCGTCGCGCGCGCCACCACGGGCCAGGGCGCACTGAAGGCGAACACGGTGCGCGGGATCTCGGGCAGGGGCGCATGGCAGCGTTGCGGCTCGGCGCCCCGCGTCACCTGCCAGTAGAGATATTGATCGCCGCCGCCGCCGCGCTCGATGAGCGTGGCGAACACGCTCCGCCATTGCTCGTGCGAGAGCGGATCGCCCATGCGCAGCTCGGCGAGGCTGCGCGTGAGCCGCGCACAGTGTGCCTGCAGCCGAAAGGGCCGTCCGGCGTAGACGGGCATCACCTCGTAGGCGCCGTCGCCGAAGAGGAAACCGCGGTCCAGCGGCGAGATGCGCGCCTCGCTGAGCGGCAGGTAGTCGCCGTTCAGGTAACAGGTGGGGAACGGTGCGGCCATGAGCCTGTATGCGGCGCCTCGGCGGCGATCCGGGCGGTTACGCGTGCCGGAACCAGAGCTTCACCGCGTCGCTGAGCCGTGTGAATAGGCCCCCTTCGGGCACGGGCGCGAGCGTCACCAGCGGCACACTGTCGACACGCTGGCCGGCGCCGTTGGTGACCAGGAGCGTGCCGACATCGGCACCGGCGGCCAGCGGCGCCACCAGCGGCCAGTGGTTCCACACGATGTGGGTCTTCAGCGCATGGTGGCCGCGGGTCACGGTGAGCAGGACGGAGTGCGCCGGACCGACCGGCGCGTAACCGGCGGCCGATTCGTAGACGCGCGGCTTGGAGAGGACCGTGCCCGCGGTCGCAACTCTCTCGTTCTTGAAGAAGTTGTAACCGTAGGTGATCAGCGCCTGGCTGTCATTGACCCTGGCATCCCAGCTCGGGGTTTTCAGCACGACCGATATCAGGCCCATGCCCTTGCGATCGGCGTAGATGAGCATGCAGTAGCCGGCCGCCTTCGTGTAGCCCGTCTTCATGCCTTTCACATACGGATCGGTCCACAGCAGCGAGACGCGGTTGCGCTGGGTGATGTGATCCCAGGTGAACTTCTTGATCTTGAAGATGAAGCGGTACTGCGGAAAATCGCGGATCAGGTCGATGGCGAGCGTGGCGAGGTCGCGCGCCGTGGTGTAGTGGTCGGGTACCGGCAGTCCGTCGACGTCCTCGTAATGGGTCGAGTGCAGACCCAGTCGCCGGGCATAGTCGTTCATGAGGGTGACGAAGCCGGCGCGGGTGCCGCCGATCTTCTGAGCGAGGGCGACGGTGGCATCGTTGCCCGAATCCACGACGATGCCCTTCAGCAGATTGAGCACGGTCACTTTCGTGCCGGGGTTGAGGAACATGCGCGAGCCGCCCGTGCGCCATGCGGCGTTGCTGATCAATACGGGCGTGTCGAGCGAGATCTGTCCGCTCTTCAGCGCCGTGAAGGCGATGTACACGGCCATGAGCTTCGTCAGGCTCGCCATCGGCATCTTCTCGTTGGGATTTTTCTCCGCGAGCACCTTGCCGGTATTGTAGTCAACCAGAATGTAGGACTGCGCATTGAGCGGCGGTGGCGGTGGTGGTGGCACGGCCGCTTGAGCTGGAACGATTGCGAGCAGGGCGGGCAGCAGGACCGCGAGCGCGGCCAGGGCAGATGGGCGGGACATGTCAGAGATTCCTCCAGTGCGGATGACGCGGCGAGTGCGGAGCGTTCAGACTCCATACACGCCGGATAGTTCTTCGTGCGGCAGGGCTCACGGCTTCACCAGCCATGCGCCGGGATATCCGAGGGCCGTGAGTCGGGCGGCGATCCGATCGAATTGCGGCACATCCTGAATCGGACCGACCCGCACCCGATAGAGCCGGCCGCCGCTGACTGCCGGCGACAGGATAATGACGTTGCGCATGCCGGCGGCCCGCAGGCGGTTGAAGACCCGCTCGGCATCTCGCGGCACGGCGAACGCGCCGACCTGGGCATACAGCAGGGGACTGCGCGCCTGCAGGGCGCTGGCCAGGTTTACCGGGCTGTTCGGGGTGATCGCGCGCACCTCGACCAGCGCGGTGCCGGTGGCGAGCATACCGAGTTTGGCGGCCGCCAGGTAGGACAGGTCGATCAGGCGGTGGGCGACGAACGGTCCGCGGTCATTGACCTCGACGATCACGCTGCGGCCGTTGGACAGATCGGTGACACGCACGAAGGTCGGCAGCGGCAGAACCTTGCTGGCGGCCGTCATGGCGTACATGTTGAAGCGATCCCCGTCGGCGGTGTAACGGCCCTCGGAGTTCGCGCCGTACCATGAGGCCACCCCGATTTTATTGTAGCCGTCGGCGCTCGCCAGCACGTAGTAGCGTTTGCCGTTGACGTCATAGAAGGGCGGATTACCGATGGGTGCCGGCGGCAGGTAATGGGGCACCGGATTGGGGATCGATCGCCAGTCCAGGGGCAGCGGCGGCAGATTCGCCGTGGGGGTCCATTCGCGTCGGGTCGTGGCGCAGCCGGCGAGCAGCATCGCGAGCCCGAGCGCGGCGAGGATGCTCGCGCGAGCGCCGGACGCGCGTGTCACTGCCTGGCGACCCCCGATTCGGTGGGCTGGGGTATCGCCACATCGGCCCGCCGCGCGCCGTTCTCGGTGGCGACACGCCGTGCGATCGCCTGGGCCAAGTCATTGACGGCCATGGCGTAGAGCTTGCTGGAATTGTACGTCAGCAGCACCCGGAAGTTATTGAAGCCGGCCCGGTAGATCGGACCGGTTCGCCGCCCGGCCAGCAGCAGCGCCACGGGCGTGTTCGGCGGCGCGGCGCTTTCCACCTGCACGCCCTGGGCGGCCAACCCGCCGATCGTCCGATCGAGCGCCAGAGTGTCGGGATCGACCTGGAAGGTCGCCCCCGGCTCGATGCGCACCCGAGCCAGGACCGGGCCTCCGGGCTGCCAGCCGTTGGCATGCAGGTAGTGGGCGATGCTGGCGAAAATATCGTCCCAGTCGGTGAACAGGTTCGGCGCCTGGCCGTCGGTGCTGACGGCATAGCGCAGATAGGACGATGGAATGAATTGCAGCGGCCCCATCGCGCCGGCGTAGGAGCCGCGGACCGTGAGAGGATCCAATCCGTAGCGGTGCGTGAGCAGCAGGAACTGTGCGAGTTCCTGGCCGAAGAAGCGGCTGCGCGCCGGATAATCGAATGTCAGGGTGGCGAGGGCATCGAGCACGCGGAACGAGCCGGTGATGTGCCCGTAGAAGGTCTCCACCCCGAGAATGGCCACGATGTAGCGCGGCGCGACCCCCTGCTCGGCGCCGATGCGCTCGAGCGCCGCGGCGTGCGCGCGCCAGAAGGCGGCGCCCTCCTCGATGCGCTTGGGGGTCATGAAGATCCGCCGGTACTGCCACCAGTGCAGCACCTGCTCGGGCGGCCGGTTCATCAATGTGACGATGCTCGGTTCGCGGCAGGCCTGCTCGAGCACGGCGAGCACCTTTTGCCGCTGCAGGCTGTCGCGCTTGGCCACACGGGTGGCGAAGCGCGCGAGTTCGGGACGAGGGAACGAGCCGCCGGCGCACGCGGCGGCGGCGGGCCGCGCGAGTACGGCGCAGGCGAACAGAGCGAGCAGACCGAGCAGAGTGAATCGCGACACGTGAACGCTCCCGGAGTCTGTCGGGCCGATGAGCGCGCCCGCGAGCGTCGCCCGCAGCGGCCGGCCCGCTCTAACGAGACCAGGCCCGATCGCCTTCGGCGCATGGTGGGAACGATGCGGCGGAAACGATCGGGGAAAGATGCCGGTGGGGGACGGCCTCGGCAGGCGCATCATGGGTTCGGCAGGCTCCTTAGCCCATCAGCTTCCGATGCGAGAACAACGACATGAGGATACCGAAACCTGACAGCTCCGTCACTATCGAACTGCCGCCGTAGCTGACCAACGGTAACGGCACGCCTACTACCGGTACGAGGCCCGTGACCATCCCGGCGTTGATGAACACGTAAATGAAGAACGTCACGGCAATTGCGCCGCCGAGCAGGCGCGAGAAGGTATCGGGACATTGCATGGCGAGGTAGAGAGAGCGGCCGATGACGAACGTGTACAGCAGCAGCAGCACCGCCAGACCGAGCAGCCCGAATTCCTCGCCCACCACGGCAAAGATGAAATCCGTGGTCCGCTCAGGAAGGAAGTCGAGTCGTGCCTGACTGCCGGCCATCCAGCCCTTGCCGAACATCCCGCCCGAGCCGACCGCGATCTGTGACTGGATGATGTGGTAGCCGGAGCTGAGCGGATGGGCCTGCGGATCGAGGAATGTGAGCAGGCGGGCGCGCTGATAGCCGTGCATGAAGCGCAGGCCGAGCGCGAAGGCGGCAACGACCAGCAGCAGCAGCGCGATGACCACCCGCGCGCGCAGCCCGGAAAGGAAGATCACCACGGCGCCGGCGGCCGCGATCAGGGCGGCTGTGCCGAGGTCAGGCTCCTTGGCGACCAGCGCCACCGGCACCAGGATGATCACTCCGAGTACGCCCAGATCCCGCCAGCGCGGCGGCAAGGCGCGCTCGTGCAGGTACCAGGCGCACATCATCGGCACGGCGACCTTGAGCAGCTCCGAGGGCTGGAACTGTACGGGCCCAAGCTCGAGCCAGCGCTTGGCGCCAAGGTGAACGTGCCCAACGGCCGCCACGGCCAGCAGGAGCAGGATGCCGAGGCCGTAGAGCCAGGGTGACGCGCGGCGCAGAAGATTGGGGCTGAGTCTCGCCAGCGCCAACATGACGGCGATCCCCAAGGCCAAGCGCAGCACGGTGCCGATGAGCATCCGGACGTTGCCGCCCGAGGCGCTGAATAGAACGAGCAGGCCGTAGGCGGCGGTCAGCCCCAGACCGAACGTGAGCGGACCGTCGAGCTTCAGTGCAAGCAGCACCCGTGCCGCGCCGCTCAGTGTGCGGCGCGCGGACGACCCGGTCGCGATCGCCTGGCGCATCATGGTTGGGCGGCGCGCTCCATCGCGGTCAGCGTCGGATCGACGCCCGCATCGACGCGCGGTGCGATGTCGCGCGGCATGGAATAGCGCGCACGGGGTGTGGCCGGCAGCAGCTTGCCGTTCGGGCCCAACAGATAGGCATTCATGATCTTCATGGCAATCGGCCCCGCGGCCCGCGCGCCCGCGCCGGCATGCTCGACCAGCACGGCAACCGCGATCCGCGGCTTGGGCAGGGGCGCAAAGGCGATGAACCAGGAGTCGTCACGCAGTTTCTTGGGCGTTGCCTTCAAATTGTAGTCGCCGTTTGCCTCTTCGCGCGTCAATTGCGCGGTGCCGGTCTTGGCGGCGATGGGATAGGTGGCGTTGATCATGTCCCAGTAGGCCGTGCCGCGCGGATTGGTGGTCACCCCGTGCATGGCCTTGATGACCACCTGCCACGAACTGCGGCTGATCATGGTGAGATTGCCGTCGAGGACGGGTCGTTTCCAGTGGATCTTGTGCGTGAGCGGGTTGCGCAGACCCGTCGCAAGGCGTGGCTGGAAGCTCAGGCCGCGAGTGGCGAGTATGCCGGCGTAGTGTGCGAGCTGCAGCGGCGTCGCCAGGAACGACCCCTGGCCGATTCCGAGAATCACCGTGTCTCCCGGGTACCAGCCGTAGCGGTGCGGATAGTGCTTCGCCATCCACGCCGGTGTGGGGACGAGCCCGGATTGCTCGCCGGGGATGTCGATACCGGTCGGTTTGCCGAACCCGAAGTTCGGCAGCCAGGCTCCGAGCCGCTCGATGCCCATCTTGTACGCCACTTGGTAGAAGTACACATCGCACGACATGATGATGGCCATGTTCAGGCCGATCCGGCCGCAGACCTCGTGCTTGTAGTTGTGGAACATGTGGTCGCTCCCGGGCAGGTGCCAGTCGGAGCCGGCATAGATCCGCTTGGTGGGATTGAGCACCCCGTCGGTCAGAGCCCCGAGGGCGATCGCCGGCTTGATCGTCGAGCCGATGGGCAGCTGTGAGCGCAGGGCCCGGTCGAACAGCGGATTGTCGGGATTGTTCACCAGCGCCAGGTACTGCTTCTCGCTGATTCCGCGGGCGAAGAGGTTGGGGTTGAACGTCGGGGAGCTCGCCAGGGCGATGACGTTGCCGTTCCAGGGATTGAGCGCCACCACCGCACCGTCCTGCCCCTTGAGCAGCTTTTCGGCCAACCGCTGGATTTTCAGGTCGAGCGAGACAATGACGTCATCGCCCGGCACGGGCGGCTTCTCGTGCAGCTGGCGGGCGAGCACGCCCGGCCGGCGCACCTCGCGGCCGAGGGCGTTGACCAGAACCTGCCGATAGCCGTTGGTCCCGTGCAGGACCTGCTCGTATTGCGCCTCGATGCCGGACTTGCCGATCAGCGCGGTGCCGGCATAGGCGGCCTGATTGATGTGCGCGAGCTCGCTGGCGCTGATCGGGCCCACGTAGCCGACCGCGAACACCCCGAGGTTCTTGAGCGGATACCAGCGAGATTGCTGCGGGGTGATATTGATGCCCGGAAATTCGAAGCGGCGCACCGCGAAGCGCGCCACCTGCGATTCCGACAGCTGGACGCGGATCGGCACTGGATCAAAGCTGAGCTGCGATTTGATCGCGCGGATCAGTTCCGGGATGTCGCTCTCACGCACCAGCGCGAGCTTGGCCAGACGCTGGAGCGAGCCGCGCAGATCCGGTACCTCATCGGGCGTGAGTTCCAGTTCGAAGGTCGGCCGATTCGAGGCCATGATCTGCCCGTCGCGGTCCACGATCAGGCCGCGGGCGGCCGGGATCGGCACGGTGCGCACGCCGTTGGCGACCGATAAGTCTTCGTAGTAGTGCTGGCGCATCACCTGCAGGTAGTACAGCCGCGCGAACACGGCGATGGCCGCGACCACCATCAAGGCCGTGACAAACCACACGCGGCGCACGAATATCCGCTGCTCGCGCCAATTATCCTTGATGCGGACGGGGGACATTCCGGAGCGGCGGCCGTCAGCCGCGGGGGCGGTAGGAGCGGGCCAGAAGCGGCGCGACGACCGGCCAGAGCAATGCGCCGGTGAGAGCCGGCACCCAGCGCAAAGCGGTGTTCAGCGGATGTCCGCTCCAGCCGTCGATGGCCCACAACACGAATTCATACAGTGCCAGCACCGCCAGCACCGCCAGCGACTGCTGCAGGAGGGGCTTGGTGCGGATGCGCTGATGCTCGCGAATGCCAAGATAGGCAACCAGGGCCACGGCGAGCGCGTGCTCGCCCAGAACCGATCCCTGGAAGACATCGAGAATCAGTCCGCACATCCAGCCGAGGCCGATCCCACCGATGCGCGGCGCCTGGATCGACCAATAGAGGACGGCCAGGACCACGAAGTCGGGCCGGATGATCGCCAGCCACGCGGGCAACGGCACCAGCGTCAGAATCAGTGCGATCAGCACCGATTTGAATATCGCCATGCGCGGGGAGGTGCTCATGGATGAGGCCGTTGCACCGGCCCGGCGGGTGGGGCGGTCGGCGGCGTTTGCGCGCCGCGCTTGCCTGTGGCGGGTGCAGCCGTCGAGGCCGGCCGCGGCGGCGCCGGCAGCGGCTGCGCGCCCGGGGTACCCACGCGCAGCTGTCCGCCGCTCTCACGCAGCGGCGCCGCCGGTGAGTCGTGACGGAACCAGAGCAACATCACTTCACGGTCCGTCTGCAGGTGCGCGAACGGTGTCGCCAGCACCTGGCTCATCGGCTGGACCGCGCCGCGCTGTATGCGGCTCACCCGGGCCACCGGATACCCGGCGGGGAAGACTCCGCCGAGGCCCGAGGTCACGAGCACGTCGCCCACCCGGACGTCGGCGTTCGCCGGCAGGTAGGGCAGCGCGATCGTATCCGGATCACCGGTGCCGACGGCGATGGTGCGCAGTCCGGTACGCTCGATCTGCACCGGCAGGTCACTGTCCGGATCGGTGATCAGCAGTACCGTGGCGCTCCAGGGGCCGACCTGCATGGTCTGCCCGACGATGCCGTAGTCATCGAGTACCGCCTGATTGCGGAAGACACCGTTGACCGTGCCGCGGTCGATCAGGATCCGCTGGCGCAACCGGCTGAGCTGGATATCGACGATGTCGGCCGGCAGCCAGCGCTCGGCGACCGGCGGCAGCGCCTTCTTCAGGCCGATCAGCGCGGCGTTCTCCTGCGCAAGGGCATCGAAGCGCAAGGTGCGTATCTTCAGATTGCGCACTTGCGTGCGCAGGTGCCGATTCTCGGCCTCGAGCTCGCGGCGCGATGCGAACGAACTCTCGATCGAACGCCACGCGGCAATCGGGGAGTTCACCGCGACTTCGATCGGATACGCGAGCCCCTGCGACAAGAAGCGGATGTGACGCAGCCAATCCGTGCGCTGATCGAGCACCATGAGCGCGACGGAAGCCAGGGCGTAGAGCGTGAAGCGAAAGCCGGGGATGCCCCCGCGGCCATGCGGTGATCCGCTCCGGGTGCCGAAACCGGCCACGGCGCGCGCGGGCTACTCGAGCCCGAAGTGGCCGGATCCCATCTCGTCCATCAGCTCGAGGATGCGTCCTCCGCCGCGCGCGACGCAGGTGAGCGGGTCGTCGGCCACGACCACGGGCAGGCCCGTTTCCTCGGTGAGCAGCTTGTCGATGTCGCGCAGCAGCGCGCCGCCGCCGGTGAGGACGATGCCGCGCTCGGCGACATCCGCGCCAAGCTCCGGCGGAGTCTGCTCGAGGGCCTGCTTGACGGCGCTGACGATGTTCTGCAGCGGCTCCTGCAGCGCCTCGAGGATTTCGTTGCTGTTCAGCGTGAAGGCACGCGGCACGCCTTCGGAGAGATTGCGGCCCTTGACCGACAGCTCGCGCACCTGCTGGCCGGGGTATGCCGAGCCGATCTCTATCTTGATCCGCTCGGCGGTCGCCTCGCCGATCAGAATGCCGTAATTGCGCCGCACGTAGCTCATGATCGCCTCATCGAAACGATCACCGCCGATGCGCGCGGAATTGGCGTAGACGACGCCATTGAGCGA
This sequence comes from Pseudomonadota bacterium, assembly GCA_021843755.1. GTDB lineage: Bacteria > Pseudomonadota > Gammaproteobacteria > Steroidobacterales > Steroidobacteraceae > 13-2-20CM-66-19. Next base: position 43,730 of record JAKBWB010000065.1, on the reverse strand, counting down.
CAGCACGGCCACCTCCGAGGTACCGCCGCCAATATCCAGCACCATCGAGCCGCGCGCCTCGTGCACCGGGAGCCCCGCCCCGACCGCCGCGGCCATCGGCTCGCTCACGATCGCCACGTTGCGCGCCCCGGCGCCTTCGGCCGACTCGCGGATGGCGCGCCGCTCGACCTGGGTCGAGCCGAAGGGCACGCACACCAGCACGCGCGGGGAGGGCTTGAGCATTCGATTGCCGTGCACCTTGTTTATGAAGTACTGGAGCATCTTCTCCGTATAGGTGAAATCGGCGATGACCCCGTCCTTCATCGGCCGTACCGCGGTGATGTGCCCGGGGGTGCGGCCGAGCATCCCTTTGGCTTCGGACCCGACCGCGACGATGACCTTGCCGCCCCGGGACGGCTCGTCCTGCACGGCGACCACCGAGGGTTCGTTGAGCACAATGCCCTTGTCGCGGACATAGATGAGAGTGTTGGCCGTCCCCAGGTCGATCGACAGATCGCTGGAGAAGTAGCCGCGCAAGCGTTTGAGCATGAAGCGTCCGGGTGCGGGTGAGGCGGTGGAGCGAAAGGCCCGGTGAAGGGCACTTCCGGGAACGGGGCCGTAATCTAGCAACCGACAGGACATTGAGCAAGGCAACATGTATGATTTCGAGCGGTAATTCACTCGCCGCCGGCACCACCCATGGCCCTGACCCGCGCACAAGTCGAAGGCATCGCACATCTGGCCCGCCTGGAGCTCGATCCGGCGGAGGTGCCGCAGTACGAGCGGAGCCTCTCGCGGATCGTCGATTTCATCGGTGAGCTCGAGCGCGCGAACACCGCCGGTGTGGCGCCCATGGCCCATCCTCTGCCCGGACTCGCCCAGAGGCTGCGCGCCGACGAAGTCACCGAGCGGGACGAGCATGACCTCTATCAGCGCAACGCGCCCGCAGTCGCCTCGGGCCTGTACCTGGTGCCCAAGGTCATAGAATGATGATTGATCGCCGGACCGTGACGCAATTGGCCGCAGATTTGCGCGCCCGCAAGGTTTCCAGCGTCGAGCTGGTGCGCGCCTGCCTGCCGCGCATCGAAGCGAGCCAGCCGACGCTGAACGCGTTCGTCACCGTTACCGCGGAGCAAGCCCTTGCGCAGGCGCAGGCCGCCGACCGGGAGCTCGCGGCCGGCCGAGGCGGTCCGCTGGCGGGAGTGCCCATCGGGCACAAGGACCTTTTTTGCACGGCCGGCGTGCGCACGACGTGCGGGTCGCGAATGCTGGAGAACTTCGTCGCGCCCTATGATGCCACCGTGGTCGCGCGCCTGAAGGCCGCCGGTGCGGTGATGCTCGGCAAGCTCAATATGGACGAGTTCGCCATGGGCTCCTCCAACGAGACCAGTTACTTCGGGCCCGTGCGCAATCCCTGGAACACCGACTTGGTACCGGGCGGGTCCTCCGGTGGCTGCGCTGCGGCGGTGGCCGCGCGCCTGCTGCCTGCCGCGACCGCCACGGATACCGGCGGGTCGATCCGCCAGCCGGCCGCGTTCTGCGGCGTGACCGGCATCAAGCCGACCTACGGGCGGGTCTCCCGCTACGGCATGATTGCGTTTGCCTCGAGCCTGGATCAGGGCGGGGTCATCGCACAGACCGCCGAGGATTGCGCGCGCGTGCTGCGCTCAATGGCCGGCTTCGATCCGCGCGACTCGACCAGCGTCGATATTCCCGTGCCGGATTACCTCGCCGGGCTCGACGCGCCGCTCGCGGGCGTGAGAATCGGCTTGTTGAAGGAGTTCTTCGACACGGGGCTCGAAGCGGACTACGAGCGCCGCGTGCGTGAGGCGCTTGCGGTTTTCGAGCGTCTCGGCGCCCGGCTGTGCGAGCTGAGTCTGCCGAACATCCCGCGCTCGGTGCCGGCCTACTACGTGGTGGCGCCGGCGGAATGCTCGTCCAACCTCGCGCGCTACGATGGCGTGCGATTCGGCCATCGTTGCCGCAACCCGCGCGACCTGACGGACCTGTACAAGCGCTCGCGCTCGGAGGGCTTCGGCGCCGAAGTGAAACGGCGGATCATGACCGGCACGTACGTGCTCTCGGCCGGTTACTACGATGCCTATTATCTCAAAGCGCAGCGCGTGCGCCGGCTGATCACCGGGGACTTCGAGCGCGCCTTCGCCGAGGTCGATCTGCTGATGGGACCGACCACGCCCACCGCGGCATTCGCCCTCGGAGCGAAGAGCGCCGATCCGATCACCATGTATCTGAACGACATCTACACCATCAGCGCGAACCTCGCCGGTCTGCCGGCGATGTCGGTACCGTGCGGTTTCGCCGGCGGGCTGCCGGTGGGGCTGCAGATCATCGGACCGCACTTCGCCGAGCAGCGGCTGCTGCACGCGGCCCACCGCTTCCAGCTCGAGACGGACTGGCATACGCGGGTTCCGGAGCGCTGCGCATGACACGTTCGTCTGGAGCGACTGGGGTGGACACCGGCGGCCGGCGCGCGGGGATTCCTCGATGAATACCCACCTCGGAACGCCGGTCTCGGCGGACGCGGGAACGCGGCAGGGCGGCGCATGGGAAACGGTGATCGGGCTGGAGATCCATGCCCAGCTGGCCACGCGCTCGAAGATCTTCTCCGGTGCCGCGACGGCCTATGGCGCTCCGCCCAACACCCAGGCTTGCCTGGTCGATCTCGGCTATCCGGGCGTGCTGCCCGTGCTCAACGCCGAGGCGGTGCGGATGGCGGTGCGCTTCGGGCTCGCCATCGGCGCGCAGATCGCGCGCCAGTCGGTATTCGCGCGCAAGAACTACTTCTACCCGGACCTGCCGAAGGGCTACCAGATCAGCCAGTACGAGCTGCCGATCGTGGCGGGGGGAACCCTCGAGATCGTGCTCGAGGACGGCTCGCGCAAGCGCATCGGAGTGACGCGCGCGCACCTGGAGGAAGATGCGGGCAAGTCGCTGCATGAGGGCCTCGCGGGCCTGACCGGCATCGATTTGAATCGCGCCGGGACGCCGCTGCTGGAGATCGTGTCGGAGCCTCAGATGCGCTCGGCCCGGGAGGCCGTCGCCTACATGAAGAAGGTGCACACGCTGGTACGCTATCTCGAGATCTGCGACGGGAACATGCAGGAGGGCTCGTTCCGCTGCGACGCCAATGTCTCGGTGCGGCCGGCGGGGTCGGAGAAGCTCGGAACCCGCACCGAGATCAAGAACGTCAATTCGTTCCGCTATGTGGAGAAGGCGATCCAGTACGAGGTCGCTCGTCAGATCGAGCTGATCGAGTCCGGCGGCAAGGTGATTCAGGAAACGCGCCTGTTCGATCCGGACAGGGGCGAGACGCGCTCGATGCGCTCGAAGGAGGAGGCCAACGATTACCGTTACTTCCCCGATCCGGATCTGCTGCCGCTCGAGCTCGAGGCCGCGTATATCGAGGCCGTGCGCGCCGAGCTGCCCGAGCTGCCCGATGCGAAGGCGGCGCGCTTCAGCGCGCAGTACGGCCTGTCGGACTACGACGCGGGAGTGCTGACTGCGAGCCGCGAACTCGCCGATTATTACGAGGCCGTAACCCGCGCAGTGCCCGGGCAGTCAAAGCTGGCGGCGAACTGGGTCATGGGCGAACTCGCCGCGGCGCTGCACAAGGACGGACTCGAGATCGGCGCCGGCAAGCTTCCCGCCGAGCGCCTGGCCGGCCTGCTGGCGCGCATCGCGGATGGGACGATTTCCGGCAAGATCGCCAAGGAAGTGTTCGAGGTGATGTGGGCGAGCGGGACAAGTGCCGACGACGTCATTGCTTCGAAGGGGCTGCAGCAGATCACCGACACCGGAGCGATCGAGCGCGCCATTGAAGACGTCATGGCCCACCATCCGGCCCAGCTCGCCGAATTCCGCGCCGGGAAAGACAAGCTGTTCGGTTTCTTCGTCGGCCAGGTGATGAAGGCGACGCAGGGCAAGGCGAATCCGGCTCAGCTCAACGCTCTGCTGAAAAAGAAGCTTCCGGGTTGAGTCGCCGGGGCGGATGCCCCATCCTGGGGGCATGGATGCCGACTCCGGTTATGATGCAGTGCGCCGTTTCGTCGTCGAGAACCAGTCCGTGCGCGGCCAATGGGTGCGTTTGGGCGCGGCTTGGCGTGAGCTGTGTGCCAATGGTGAATACCCGCCCGCGGTGCGGGCGCTGCTTGGCGAGGCGGTGGCCGCGTCGGTCCTCCTGGCGGCGACGCTGAAGTTCCAGGGCCGGCTGACTCTGCAACTGAACGGCGAGGGTGCGGTCCGCCTGATGGTGGCCCAATGCACGCATCAGTTTCGTGTGCGCGCCATCGCGCACCATGATCAAGCGCTTGCGGCGACGATCCCGGGCGAGCTGGCCCGAGGCGAGGGATTCCGGATGCTGACCGGCGGCGGCGGGCGTTTCACGGTGACCGTCGAGGCGGACGAGCACAACCTGCGCTACCAGGGCATCGTGCCGCTCGCGGGCGCGTCGCTGGCCGAATCGCTGGAGGCCTATTTCAACGCCTCCGAGCAGTTGCCGACGCGCGTGCGTCTGGCGGGTGATGCGGGGCGCTGCGCCGGCCTGCTGGTGCAGAAGTTGCCCGGCACCGATCGCATCCAGTCGTCCCCTGCGTGGCCCGCGGCGCAGCGAGCCGTGGCGCGGCTCGGGTCGGCGGTGCTGCTCGATCAGCCGGCCGAGTCCTTGCTCGGCGGCTTGTTGCCGGCATATGACGTGCGGCTGTTCCGCGCAAGCCCGGTCGTCTTCGAGTGTCGCTGCGGTGAGGGCCGGGTGACCTCGCTGCTGCGCGCGCTCGGAGCGCAGGAAGTCCGGAGCATCTTGGCGGAGCAGGGCGCTGTGACCGTCACCTGTGAGTTCTGCGGTCGGCCGTACCGATTCGACGCGGATGCCGTTGATGCGCTGTTTACCCACCCGGGCACGGGCGAGGCGCCTGCGCTGATTCACTGAGTCGTGTGGGTGGATCACCGTTCAACCCATTGAATTCAAGTCTTATTTACAGGGGTGGATGAATGCATTAAGATACAGTTAAAGATTTGTGCAACTCTTGAATGACAGGTGACTGAATCGCGAGAACTCATGGGCTGGCTGCGGGCTGCCGCCGAGCCGACGCGCCTGCGTCTGCTGGGGCTGTGCGCCGGGCAGGATCTCAGTGTGTCCGATCTGGCGCAGGTGCTCGCTCAGAGCGAGCCGCGAGTCTCCAGGCACCTGCGGATCCTGACCGAAGCCGGTCTCCTCGAGCGGGTTCGCCAGGGCCAGTGGGTGCACTACCGTATGGCCCACGGCACACCCGCGGCCAACTTTGCTCGGGGGCTGCTCGGACAGCTCGACCGCTCTGATCCGTCGCTGGTGCGCGATCGACAGCGTGCCCGGTCGCAGGGAAAGGCCGGTGCGGGCGCGATGGCTGCGTCCCGCCTCGCCCGCGAGTTGCGCGCGGTCCTCGAGGTTGAAATGAATCCCCGGCCGGCAAGCGTGCTGTTCGTGGGCCTCGAGCACCCGCAGCTGCTCGAGGTGGCCCGCCAGAGCGCCCGTTGCGCGGTGCTGGTGTATTCACGGCGCGCGGCGCAGGCGGCCCGGGCCGCCGCCGAGGGCGCGCAGCGGATGTGCCGAATCGCTCAGGCCGCCAGCAGCGAAACGCTGGCCCCGCGGGACTTGCAGCGCATGGGACAGCCGTTCGATGCGGTGGTGATCGATCAAATTACGCGCGCCGGCGGTGTGCCCGAGGCGCTGCTCGGCGGCGCGCGGGCCGCCCTGTCGGTGGGCGGCAGGCTGTGGCTGTTCGAGCGTTATGAGTCAGCGCTGGCGGGATCTGCGCAGGTGGTCGAGCATCCGATTGCCCGACTGCGACGGCGGCTCGCTGCGACGGGACTCGAGTGCCGGCGCATCCGCCCGATCGAGGCCGACGGCGAGCACGTGCTGGCCGCGGCCGCCGTGCCGGCGCAACCGGGCTTGGCGCTCGATCGTGCGAGTTGAGGCCGGCGCGCGAGAGCGGCGTATGCGGCGGTATCGATGAGGGAAAAGACATGATCAACGTTTCTTTCGAGTTCTTTCCGCCGAGCGATGCCAACATGGAGGCGACGCTGTGGTGCTCGGTCGAGCGCCTGCGGCCGCTGGCACCGAAATTCGTGTCCGTCACCTACGGCGCGGATGGCTCGACGCGCGCACGTACGCACGAGGTCGTCAGCCGCATCCAGGCCGAGACTGCGCTCACCGGCGCGCCGCACCTGACCTGCGTCGGGGCCAGCCGCGAGGAAGTGCTCGCCATCGCTCGCAAGTACTGGCAGCAGGGGATCCGCCATATCGTCGCGCTGCGGGGCGATCCGCCGCAGGGCGCACCGTGCTACCGGCCTCATCCGGACGGGTTTGCCTATGCGGTCGACCTGGTGGCCGGGCTGCGCAGGGTGGCGGACTTCGACATCTCCGTCGCGGCCTATCCCGAGACCCACCCGGAGGCGCCCTCGCCTCAGTTCGATCTGGACAATCTCAAGCGCAAACTCGACGCGGGTGCCTCGCGTGCGATCACGCAGTTCTTTTTCGACACCGATGTCTTTCTGCGCTTCCGTGACCAGTGCGCGGCCGCCGGCATCCGCGCGCCCATCGTGCCTGGTATTCTGCCGATCACCCGCTTCGAGCGAGTCCGCCGCATGGCCCAACGCTGCCGCACGAGCATTCCGCAGTGGCTCGAGCAGCGATTCGCCGGCCTGGAGGACGATCCGGAGACGCGCCGTCTGATCGCCGCCAGCGTGGCGATCGAGCAGGTCAAGACGCTCGAGCGCCACGGCGTGTGCGATTTCCATTTCTACACGCTGAACCGCGCCGAGCTCACCTATGCCATCTGTCACACGCTGGGGTTGCGCCCCGATGCGCAAGCCCCGGCCGCCGGGCGCACCCGAGCCGCCGGAGAGGTAAAATGACCCGCAGCGAGCACGCCGCATGCCCCAGTGGATTGCACGGGCATGCTCCCGCGCAGACCCCGCGCGAAGCGCCCGAGCCGCTCGCGGCCACACCGTTTGCCATCGAGCCTCCCGATGAGGCCGCGCGCAGCGAACGGATCCGCCGTCTGCGCCATGCGCTCGATGAGCGTGTCGTGCTGCTCGACGGCGCCATGGGCACCATGGTGCAGCGCCATCGGCTCGATGAAGCGGCGTTCCGCGCCGAGCGCTTCGCCGCCCACGGCCGCGATCTCAAGGGTAACAACGACATCCTCACGCTCACCCGGCCCGAGATCGTCGCCGCCATCCATCGGGCTTATCTCGAGGCCGGAGCGGACATCATCGAGACGAACACGTTCAACTCCAACGCAATCTCCCAGGCCGACTACGGCACTGAGGCTCTGGTGCCGGAGTTGAACTATCGGGCGGCGCGCCTGGCGCGCGAGGTCGCCGACTCGTTCGCCGCCGAGACCGGTCGGCCGGGGTTCGTGGCCGGCTCGCTCGGCCCCACGAGCCGCATGACCTCGCTGTCCCCGGACGTCAACGATCCCGGCTTCCGCAGTGTCACGTTCGATGATCTGACCGCAACCTATATGGAATCGGCGCGGGCGCTGCTCGCCGGCGGCGCCGATGTGCTGCTGCTCGAAACGGTGATCGACACGCTCAACGCCAAGGCGGCCATCTACGCGCTCCTGCGGCTGTTCGAGCACAGCGGGATCGAAGTGCCGATCATCATCTCCGGGACCATCACCGATGCTTCGGGCCGGATTCTTTCGGGCCAGACCGCCGAGGCGTTCTGGAACTCGATCCGCCACGCGCGGCCGCTCGCGGTCGGTTTCAATTGCGCGCTCGGCGGCCGGCAGCTGCGTCCGTACATCGAGGAGCTGGGGCGGCTCAGCGATACGCGCGTATGCGCATACCCGAACGCGGGGTTGCCGAACGCCTTCGGCGAGTACGACGAGCAGCCCCAGGAGACCGCCGAGATCATCGGCGAGTACGCCGCGACCGGACTCGTCAACATCGTCGGGGGCTGCTGCGGCACCACGCCGGAGCACATCCGGCTGATTCGCGAAGCCGTGAGCGCGCACCGTCCGCGCGCCGTGGGTACCGTCGCCCGCAAGTGTCGTCTGGCGGGTCTCGAGCCGCTCAATATCGATGCGCAGACGCTGTTCGTCAACGTCGGCGAACGCACCAACGTCACCGGCTCGGCCAGATTCCGCAAGCTCATCGAGGCCGGCGACTATGGCGCGGCGCTGGAGGTGGCGCGCCAGCAGGTGGCCAGCGGCGCGCAGATCATCGACATCAACATGGACGAGGGCATGCTCGATTCAGAGGCGGCCATGGTGCGTTTCCTCAACCTGGTGACGGCCGAGCCCGACATCGCGCGGGTGCCCGTCATGCTCGATTCATCGAAGTGGACGGTGATCGAAGCGGGGCTGAAGTGCCTGCAGGGCAAGGGTGTGGTCAACTCCATCAGTCTGAAGGAGGGCGAGGAGATCTTTCTCGAGCGTGCCCGCGAGGTGCGCCGCTACGGTGCGGCCGTCGTGGTCATGGCGTTCGATGAGCAGGGGCAGGCGGATACGGTCGAGCGCCGCGTGGCGATCTGCGGGCGCGCCTACCACCTGCTCACCGAGCGGGCCGGCGTGCCGCCCGAAGACATCATCTTCGATCCCAATATCTTCGCCGTAGCCACCGGTATCGAGGAGCACAACGGTTACGCGCTGGCGTTCATCGAGGCGACGCGGCTGATCAAGGAGCGGCTGCCGCACGTGCTGGTGAGCGGCGGGGTGAGCAACGTCAGCTTCTCCTTCCGCGGGAACGACGCGGTGCGCGAAGCGATGCATTCGGTGTTTCTCTATCACGCCATCAAAGCCGGAATGGACATGGGCATCGTCAATGCCGGGCAGCTTGCGATCTACGAGCAGATCGATCCGCAGTTGCGCGAGATCGTCGAGGACGTGATCCTCAACCGGCGCGCGGACGGCACCGAGCGGCTGCTCGCCATCGCCGAGCGCTTCAAATCCGGCGGGGGCGTGAAGCGCAAGGACGACCTCGAGTGGCGCAAGCTCCCGGTCGCGAAGCGCCTGGAGCATGCGCTGATCAAGGGTATCGACGACTTCGTCGTCGAGGATGCCGAGGAGGCGCGGCTCGCCTTCGCGCACCCGCTGCAGGTGATCGAGGGGCCGCTGATGGACGGCATGAACACCGTCGGCGACTTGTTTGGGGCCGGGAAGATGTTCCTGCCGCAGGTGGTCAAGAGCGCCCGCGTGATGAAACGCGCAGTGGCGCATCTGGTGCCGTTCATCGAGCAGAGCAAAGAAGCCGGCGCGCAGCGCTCGAACGGCCGGGTCGTGATGGCGACGGTCAAGGGCGATGTGCACGACATCGGCAAGAACATCGTCGGCGTCGTGCTGCAATGCAATAATTTCGAGGTGATCGACCTCGGGGTGATGGTGCCGTGCGAGCGGATCCTCGAGACCGCGCGCCGCGAAAATGCTGATTTCATCGGCCTGTCGGGGCTGATCACCCCGTCGCTCGATGAGATGGTGCACGTGGCGCACGAGATGCAGCGACAGGACTTCAAGGTGCCGCTGCTGATCGGCGGGGCGACCACCTCGCCGGCGCATACCTCGGTGAAGATTGCGCCGCAGTACGGCGCCGCGGTGGTGTATGTCAAGGACGCCTCGCGCTCGGTGAGCGTGTGCCAGACGCTCATCAGCCCGCAAGCGCGCCCGGCGTTCATCGAGAAGATCAATGCCGAGCACGAACGCCGCCGCGAGCAGCATGCCGGGCGCAAGGTGAAGGCGCCGGCGTTGAACCTTTCCGCGGCGCGCTCCAACCGGCGTCGAATCGACTGGGCAAGCTATGCGGCCCCCGTGCCGCGCTCGCCCGGCGTGCAGGGCTTTGCGGATTATCCGCTGACCGAGCTGCTCGGTTACATCGACTGGATGCCGTTTTTCAATGCCTGGGAATTCCGCGGAAAATTTCCCGATATTCTGACCGATCCGGTGGTGGGCGAGGCGGCGAGCAACCTCTATGCCGATGCCCGCGGCATGCTCGAGCGGATCGTCGCCGAGCGATGGCTGACCGCGCAGGCGGTCATCGGACTGTTCCCCGCCAATTCGGTCGGCGATGACGTCGAGGTATATGCCGACGAGCGGCGCGGCCAGCCGCTCGTGACGCTCTCGTTCCTGCGCCAGCAGAAGGACAAGCCGCAGGGCCAGCCGCACGAGTCGCTCGCCGATTACATCGCGCCGAAATCAACCGGTGTGCGCGATTACATCGGCGCCTTCGCCGTCACCTCCGGCCTGGGCATCGAGGCGCACATCGAGCGGTTCGAGCGCGCGCACGACGATTACTCCGCGATCATCCTCAAGGCGCTTGCCGACCGCCTGGCCGAGGCCGCCGCCGAGCACTTCCACGAGCGGGTGCGGCGCGAGTTGTGGGGATATGCCGGCGAGGAGCAGATGACGAACGAGGAGTTGATCGGCGAGACATACCGCGGTATCCGTCCGGCACCGGGCTACCCCGCGTGTCCCGATCACACCGAGAAAGCCAAGCTCTGGCGGCTGCTCGATGTCGAACGCCGCGCGGGCATCCGTCTCACCGAGAGCTTCGCGATGTATCCGACCGCCGCGGTCAGCGGCTGGTACCTGGCCCATCCCGAGGCGCATTATTTCGCGGTGGGCAAGATCGATCGCGACCAAGTGGAGGATTACGCGCGCCGCAAGGGCATGAGTGTCGCGGAGGCCGAGAGGTGGCTTGCGCCGAACCTGGGCTATACGACCTGAGCCGCCGGGTTTGGCCGCCGGCTCAACCGGTATGATCGGCGCGGCGCAGTTCGAGGTCGCCGAATACGCTCAGCAGGATGGCCGTGTAGAAGTTGAGTCCCATCGCGGCGACGGCCAGTGCCACTGCGACCAGCAGCGTGCGGGCGCCGGCGTCGGCATGACTGGGATTGGGCAGGACCAGCGCCGCCATGACCGCCACGAGCAGGGACACCGCCGCGATGATCGCCGCCCCGGTGATGTACATCACGGCAGCCCGCCACCAGTTGCCGTGCACCAGCCGCAGGCTGTAGAGCAGGCTCTGTACTATCCCTTTGCCGGTGAGCATGCGGGCGGGCAGGGCGAGCGAGAACGCGACGAACAGGTAGATCGCCGGCACGAGCATCGCCCCGAAGCCGATCGAGCGGTACGGCTCGGCGAGCGAGAGCGGCGGAACGATGAGCACCGCGACGGCGAGGCTGGCGATCAGGGAGATCGCCACGATGGCCGGAGCCTGCCTGAGCGCCTCGAGCAGGTCCCGCGCGCCGGGCTGCCGCCCGGCGGCCACGGCGGATTGGCGCAGCAGCAGGGCCATCCAGACGACGAAAAAGAGCACGGAGCCGCCACAATAGAGGGTGATCCACGTGGGGTCGTTCACGGCGCTGCGAGGCGTGAGCAGCTGGCCGCGCGCGAGATCGTAGAGGGTGGAGAGCTCCCCGAACAGGATGGCGATCGTGGCGTACGGCATGCACTTCGGCAGCGACACTCGGAAGATCTTCAGGCTGGCGTCGAGCAGTTCCGGGAAGGTGCGGGGACGCGCCGGGGGGTAAAGTGTGATGGACATCGGCAAATGATAGCTGTCTCATGACACGAACCGCCATCCGGTCTGCGATCCAGACCGTCGGAGCGTTGCGCGCCGAAGGCGTGCGGCGTCTGCAAGAAGCGCTCGCGTCCGATCCGGGCGCGACCCCGGAACTGGACGCGCAGCTGCTGCTCGCGCACGCCTTGCGGATCTCGCGGACGTGCGTGTATTCACATCCGGAGCAACCGGCGCACGAGCCAGCCGCGCAGCGCTTCAGAGCACTGATTGCACGCCGGGCAGCCGGGGTGCCCGTGGCGTATCTGCTCGAGCACAAGGCATTCTGGACACTCGAGCTCGCGGTCAGTTCCGCCGTGCTCGTGCCCCGACCCGAGACCGAGCTGCTCGTGGAGCGCGCGCTTGCCTTGCGGCCGGAGGCTTGCGCGCGCGCTGTCGATCTCGGCACTGGCTCGGGCGCCATTGCCTTGGCACTTGCGCACGAGCGTCCGGGCTGGCGGGTCAGTGCGACGGACATCTCGAGCGAGGCGCTGTCGGTGGCGCGCGCCAACGCCATTGCGCTCGGCCTGGAGCGCGTGACATTCGCGCAAGGCAGCTGGTTCGCGGCACTGCCTGCGTGCCGATTCGACCTGGTGGTGAGCAATCCGCCCTATGTGGCCGCGACCGATGAGGCGCTCGCGGCGCTGGCACATGAGCCGCGGCGGGCGCTCACTCCAGGGCCCGATGCTCTCGCCTGCCTGCGCGAGATCATCGGCGATGCGCCGCGGTTCCTGGAAGGGGGCGGATGGCTGCTGCTGGAGCATGGCGCCGAGCAGGGACCTCAGGTCGCCGGCGCGCTGACCGCCCGGGGCTTTGTTACAGTGCGCACCCACCGCGATCTGGCGGGACATGAGCGTGTGACGGAGGGCCAATGGCCGGCAATTCGCTGATTCGATTCGAGACGACCCACGGTGCCTACACCGTCGAGCTGTATCCGCACGAGGCGCCGGTGACAGTGGAGAACTTTCTCGCCTATGTGGATGCGGAATTCTTCGATGGCACGATCTTTCATCGCATTGTGCCGGGCTTCGTGATCCAGGGCGGCGGGCTCGACCGGAATTTCCGCAGCAAGCAGACGCGCGCCGCGATCCGCAACGAGGCGAAGAACGGGCTGAAGAACCTGCGCGGCACGCTCTCAATGGCGCGCACCAGCGTGGTGGACAGCGCGACCTCGCAGTTCTTCGTGAATCTCGCCGACAACGCCTTTCTCGATCACAGCGCGCGGGATTTCGGTTACGCGGTGTTCGGTCGGGTGACCGACGGCATGCAGGTCATCGACAAGATCGCCGCTGTCGGTACCGGCCGGCGCGAGGGCTACACGGACGCGCCGATGGAGGATGTGGTGATCCTGTCCGCGCGCCGCCTCGCCGCGGCTTCTTGAGCGATCCCTCGGCCTGACAGGCCGCCGGCGAGCCCGATGGCGCGCCCGCGATCAGGCGGCGCTGCTGAGCGTTGTGCCGCCTGATCGGGCTCACTGCAGCACGGCGCGGCGTGCGCCGGCCGCGGCGGCGGATGGTCGCTCGTGGCGGGCCGGCATCTCACCCGGCACACGGATTGTGCGGCTGCGCGCGCTGTGCGGTTCGGCTCAGGCCTCGATTTCAGCCAGCAGCTCCGCCTGGTGCTCGTGGGCGAGCGCATCGAGCAGCTCGTCGAGCTCGCCGCTCATGACTTGCGGCAGCTTGTACAGCGTCAGGTTGATGCGATGATCGGTGACCCGGCCCTGCGGAAAGTTGTAGGTACGGATGCGCTCGGATCGATCGCCGGTGCCGACCTGCAGGCGCCGCGCGCGCGCCTGGGCGCTTTGCTGCTTCGCCTGCTCGGCGGCCAGCAGCCGCGCCTGCAGTAGCGACATGGCCCGTGCACGGTTCTTGTGCTGCGAGCGCTCGTCCTGGCATTCCACGACGATGCCGGTGGGCAAGTGCGTGATGCGCACCGCCGAGTCGGTCTTGTTCACGTGCTGGCCGCCGGCTCCGGAGGATCGGTAGGTATCGATCCGCAGGTCCGCCGGGCTGATCGCGACGTCGGCGATCTGATCGAGCTCGGGCAGGATGGCCACGGTGCACGTCGAGGTGTGGATGCGGCCCTGTGCCTCGGTGGTCGGCACGCGCTGGACCCGATGAACTCCGGATTCGAACTTCAGGCGCGAGAACGCGCCTCGGCCTACGATGCGGCTGATGATTTCCTTGTAGCCGCCGTGCTCGCCCGGATTTTCGCTCAGCATTTCCACGCCGAAACCTTTCGATTCGGCATAACGGACGTACATGCGGAACAGATCCCCCGCAAACAGCGCGGCCTCGTCGCCGCCGGTGCCGGCGCGGATTTCCAGGAAGATGTTGCGCTCGTCACTCGGGTCCTGGGGCAGCAGGAGCGCGTGCAGCCCGTCCTCGGCGGCGCTCATCGCGGCCGCGAGGCGATCTTGCTCCTCGGCGCCGAGTGCGCGCATGGACGAGTCCTGGTCTGCGAGCATCTCGCGTGCGGCGGCGAGGTCGCGCTCGAGAGTCCGATAGGCGCGCAGTCGCTCGGCCAAAGGCTGCAAGCGCGCGTACTCGACCGACAGATCGCGGAACTCGGCCGAGCCGCCGTCGAGATCGGGCGAGGCGAGCAGTCGTCCGACCTCCTCGTACCGGTCGGCGAGCTTCTCGAGGCGCTGTCGAATGGAGTCCTTCATGATGTGAGCCTGAACGGGGCGCGGCATTCTCCGGGATCCCCGCCAGCCCCACAAGGCGGCAGGCGTTCCCACCGGCGTGCGATATAGTGCTGCAGCATATGCCATCCCTTGCTGTGATCCGGCGGCGCTCGTGGTCCGCCTGCGCCGTGCTCGCCGCCCTGGCCCTCAGTGCCTGCCAGACGGTCCCCGTGCCACCGGCGCCGGTTACCGCCTGGCAAGTCCGGCGGCCGCTGCTGCAGTCCTTAGGCCGTTTCCGCCTGACAGGGCGTGTGGCCGTGGCGGTCGGACAGCGGGGTTTCAACGCCGATATTCTCTGGGTCCAGCACGGGACGCGTACACGCATGACGCTCAGTGGACCGCTGGGCGCCGGCGCGGCCGAGGTGAGCGATAACGACGGTCATCTGGCCGTCATCACCTCGCGAGGGCGGCATCTGGGCAACGCCGCAGCGCGCGCGGTCCTGCAGCGTCAGCTCGGATTCGATCCGCCGCTGGCGAGCCTGCGCTATTGGATCCTCGGAGTGCCCGACCCGGCACTGCCGGCCCACGTGTCGATCGACAAGGCGCAGCAAGTCACGAGCCTGCAGCAGGCGGGGTGGTCGGTCCTGTACCACGCTTACCAGCCGGTTGGGGCCGAGTGGCTACCGCGGCTCCTGACGGTGCGACGCGCCGACGTGCGGCTGCGGATGGTGGTGGACGTATGGCACTTGCAATGAGGTCTGACGAGAGCCTCTGGCCGGCGCCGGCCAAGCTCAACCTGTTTCTGCACGTGACCGGCCGGCGGTCCGACGGTTATCACGAGCTGCAGACGTTGTTTCAGCTCATCGATCTGTGCGACACGGTGAGGATAGTGGTGCGCGAGGATGGCCGGATCGAGCGGCCCGAAGGTCCGGCGGAGATAGGTCCGGAGACGGATCTGACAGTGCGGGCGGCCCGAGCGCTGCAGGCGGCCACCGGCTCGCAACGGGGGGCCTCGATCCGGGTGCACAAGCGGATCCCGATCGGCGGCGGACTTGGTGGCGGCAGTACCGATGCCGCCACGGTCCTGCTGGCCTTGAACCACCTGTGGGAGTGTGGGCTCGGGGTCGAGGATCTGGTGCGCATCGGGTTGCCGCTCGGGGCGGATGTGCCTGTATTCGTTAGAGGTTTTTCGGCCTGGGCGGAAGGCGTCGGGGACCGGCTCGAAGCGGTTGCGTTGCCGGAAAGGTGGTATGTGATCATCCGGCCCGACGTGAGCGTGTCGACCCGGGAGGTGTTCCAGAGCCCTGAATTGACACGAAATAGCCCCCTCATCACAATACGCGCCTTTCTCGATGCCGGCGGACGCAACGACTGCGAGCCGGTGGTGCGCGCGCGATGGCCCGAGGTGGCCGAGGCGCTCGACTGGCTGGCGCAGCACGCGCCGGCGCGCCTGACGGGAACCGGATCGTGCATTTTCGCACCTGCGGCAAGCTCCAGCGAGGCACAGCACATTGCCGCCCGCGTGCCCGATCGGTGGCGAAGCTTTATCGCGCGGGGTTTGAATGTTTCCCCGCTGCGCGCGCTTCTCCCAACATAGCTGTGGCCGGGCCCGTCACGGTGGAATCGGCCATGACGGTCGGGATGTCGGGTTTTGACAGGTGCGCAGGCGCGCGCCGTCGGTGGACCGGAATCGACGCCGGCGCCGCGAGACCGGCGCTGTCGTGTGGGCAGTACGATGGGATCGGAGTGAGGATTTTGGGGTGTAGCCAAGAGGTAAGGCAGCGGGTTTTGATCCCGCCATTCGGAGGTTCGAATCCTCCCACCCCAGCCGAATTGATCTGGACGGCGGCGATTTGCTCGCCACGAATTACGGTTGACCTAGCGCAGTCATGAGCACGAACGACTTGCCAGCCTTGTTCACCGGCAATGCCAATCCGGATCTCGCGGCGGACATCGCGCGCCATCTGCAGACGCGGCTCGGGCGGGCGTACGTCGGTCGCTTCAGCGACGGGGAAATCAACGTCGAGCTGATGGAGAACGTGCGGGGCCGCGACGTGTTCATCGTGCAGCCGACCTGTCCGCCGGGCAACGACACTTTGATGGAGCTGCTGGTGATGGTGGATGCCTGCCGGCGCGCCTCGGCGGCCCGCATCACCGCGGTCGTGCCGTATTTCGGCTATTCGCGCCAGGATCGCCGGCCGCGCGCCACGCGCTCGGCGATCACCGCGCGGCTGGTGGCCAACATGCTGTCGATCGCGGGGGTCAACCGGATGCTGACGGTCGACCTGCACGCCGATCAGATCCAGGGTTTCTTCGACATCCCGGTGGACAACGTGTATGCCTCTCCGGTGCTGCTCGGCGACGCCTGGAAGCAGACGTACACCAACGTGGTGATCGTCTCGCCGGACGTCGGGGGCGTGGTGCGCGCGCGCGCCTTCGCCAAGCGGCTCGACGACGCGGACCTGGCAATCATCGACAAGCGCCGGCCGCGGCCGAACGAGTCGAAGGTCATGAATATCATCGGCGACATCGACGGCAAGGTGTGCGTGCTCGTCGATGACATGATCGACACCGCGGGAACACTGTGTCACGCGGCCAGGGCGTTGAAGGACGAAGGCGCGCAGAAGGTGGTGGCGTACATTACCCACCCCGTGCTCTCGGGTGATGCGGTGAGCCGCATCACCGACTCGGTGCTCGACGAGCTGGTGGTGACCGACACCATCCCGCTGTCGCAGGCGGCGCGCGAATGCACGCGCATCCGTCAGTTGTCGGTGGCGGGACTGCTGGCCGAGACCATCCGTCGCATCCGCGACGAGGAGTCGGTGAGCTCGCTGTACGTCGATTGACGGGAACTGTTGAGGTTTTTGGTGTGCTGCGACCTGGTCGCGGGTCGCGGCGCGTTGTCAGTGTAGATTGGAGAACATCATGCGTATTGCATTCAGCTTCAGCGCCGAGCCGCGCGAGGCGCAAGGCAAAGGTGCGAGCCGCCGCCTGCGTCACTTGCACAAGGTTCCGGCGATTCTGTACGGTGGCCACGCGCAGGCGGAGCCCCTCGCTCTAGAGCATCACAAGTTGCTCACGGTTATCGCCGATGAGCGTTTTTACTCGTCGATCGTGCAGCTCAAGATCGGCGAGCGGACACAGGAGGCCATAGTCAAGGACGTGCAGATGCACCCGGCGAAGAATCAGATCGTGCACGTCGATCTGCAGCGGGTGACGGAGAACGAGCCGATCCGCCTGCACGTGCCGATCCACTTTGCCGGTGAGGCGGGCAGCCCCGGTGTCAAGACCCAGGGCGGGGTCGTGTCGCACATGCTCACCGATGTCGAGATCGTCTGTCTGCCGAAGGACCTGCCGGAATACCTCGAGCTGGACCTGTCGCAGATGAACATCAACGAGACGAAGTTTCTGGCGGATATTCCGTTGCCCTCCGGCGTGAGTATTCCTCACCTGGCGTATCGCAACTCTCCGGTGGTCTCGATCCACAGCCCGCGTGTCGCCGAGGCGGAGCCGATCGCAGAGGCGGCGGCTGCGCCGGCCGAAGGCGCGCCGGCTGCCGCGGGAGCGGCCGCGGCTACGGCGGCTCCGGCGGAAGCGGCTCCGGCGGAAGCGGGCAAGGCCGGCCAGAAGAAGGAAGGCGGCAAGAAATAACCGCGACGCATGGCGGGCACGCCGCTCAAGCTCGTGGTGGGGCTCGGCAATCCGGGCCCCACCTACGCCCACACCCGGCACAATGCGGGCTTCGCGTTCGTCGACGAGCTTGCCCGGCGCGCTGGAATCACGCTGAAGCGCGAATCGCGTCATCAGGGCGAACTCGGCCGGACGCTCATCGCGGGACGGGAGCTGTGGCTGTTGAAGCCGCTGACTTACATGAATCTGAGCGGAAGCTCCGTTCAGAGTGTGGCGAGCTTCTACAGAATCGCGCCGGCTGCAGTGCTGGTGGCACACGATGACCTTGATTTTCCACCGGGTGTCGTACGTCTCAAGGAGGGCGGAGGCGCCGGCGGCCACAACGGCTTGCGCGATATCATCGCGCGGCTCGGTGAGTCTTTCTGGCGGCTGCGGATCGGTATCGGACACCCGTTCGATCGCGCCATCGTGATGAATTATGTGCTCGGGCGGCCGAGCGCGCCGGAGGCCGGATTGATCGGCGAGGCGGTATGCGCGGCGGCCGATGCGCTGCCGGTGTTGCTCGACGAGGGCGCGCAGAAGGCGATGAATCGGCTGCACTCGCGCACCGCGCCCGAATAATCCGCCGTTGCGGCCGGACGGCTCGGAGGTTCAGTCATGTCAATCCGTTGCGGCATCGTCGGATTGCCGAACGTCGGCAAGTCGACGCTGTTCAACGCGCTCACGCAAGCGCAGAACGCGGCGGCGGCCAACTATCCGTTCTGCACCATCGATCCGAACGTGGGTATGGTGCCGGTGCCGGACAGCCGGCTCGAGACATTGGCTGCGATCGTGCACCCCCAGCGTATCGTGCCGGCGACGGTGGAGTTCCTCGACATCGCCGGTCTGGTGGCTGGGGCCTCCAAGGGCGAGGGTCTGGGTAACCAGTTCCTCGCGCACATCCGCGAGGTCGACGCCATCGCGCACGTGGTGCGCTGCTTCGAGAGTTCGGACATCGTGCACGTGACGGGTCGAGTCGATCCGAACAGTGACATGGAGGTGATCGACACCGAGCTCGCGCTGGCGGACCTCGCCACGGTGGACAAAGGCTTGGAGCGCGCCGCGAAGGCGGCCAAGGGTGGGGACAAGGAGGCGCTGCGCAGGAAGGCGCTGCTCGAGCGGATCAAGGCGCATCTGGACCAGGTGAAACCGGTTCGTGCAATGCAGCTCTCGGGGGAGGAACGCCATGACGTGCGCGACTTGCAGCTGCTGACGGCGAAGCCCGTGATGTACGTGGCGAA
This sequence comes from Pseudomonadota bacterium, assembly GCA_021843755.1. Classification (GTDB taxonomy): domain Bacteria; phylum Pseudomonadota; class Gammaproteobacteria; order Steroidobacterales; family Steroidobacteraceae; genus 13-2-20CM-66-19. The sequence goes on along the minus strand of JAKBWB010000065.1, from coordinate 24,665 downwards.
TGTGGTCGAAGGGGGCTTCAAGGACAATCCGCTGCTGACGGCGGTCGAGAAACGCGCCGCCGCTGAAGGGGCCGTGACGGTATCGATCTGCGCGTCCATCGAAGCGGAAATCGCCCAGCTCGAGGCCGCCGACCGGGCCGCATTTCTCGCCGAGATCGGGCTGCAGGAGCCGAGTCTGGACCGAGTGATCCGGGCCGGGTACCGGTTGCTGGGCTTGCAGACTTTCTTCACCGCCGGGGAAAAGGAGGTGCGGGCATGGACCGTGCCGATCGGCGCCACGGCCCCGCAGGCCGCAGGCGTGATTCACACCGATTTCGAGCACGGCTTCATCCGTGCCGAGGTGATCGGCTATACCGATTACATCTCCTGCCAGGGTGAAGCAGGTGCCCGCGAGGCGGGCAAGCTTCGCCTCGAGGGCAAGGAATATGTGATGCAGGAAGGGGATGTGGTGCACTTCCGCTTCAATGTGTAGCGGTTGACACCTCCTGCGCACCCCGTCGACAATGCGCTCCCTTTTCAGGCGACGGTTGCCGCATCAGCCTGGGGAGCGGGACCTGACGACTACGAGGAAAGGTAGCTCAGCCGGTTAGAGCACGGCACTCATAATGCCGGGGTCGAGGGTTCGAGTCCCTCCCTTTCCACCATAAAATCAATAAGTTGAGTGGATCAAAATTCCAGCATATCCGGTTGTAAGTGCGTGGTAAGTGCAACTGTCGAGAGTTGCACGCGCGATCCGAGCGGAAGTGCTCTCCGGCCGTCGGAGTGCTACCGTATGGGCAGGGCGCCTCGTCGAGGCGCTTACCGGGTTCTGGCAGGAAGGAATCGACGATGACTGTCCACGACCGAGTCGAGATCAATCCCAAGATCATGTTGGGCAAAGCGGTGATCCGCGGCACGCGGATTCCGATCGAGCTGATCGTCCGCAAGCTCGCCGAGGGGGCGGACGAAAAGATGCTGCTGCAGGCGTATCCCAGGCTGACGACGGCCGACCTCCAGGCGGCGCTTCGCTATGCTGCCGATTCGCTTGCTCACGAAGAAGTCCTGACTGCCGCTGGCTGAGACGACTCAGCCGCAGATCATGCGACTACTCGCCGACGAGAGCTGCGACTTCACTGTCGTCGTCGGCGTACGCGTTGCCGGGCACGATGTCGTCTCGATCGCGGAACGGATGCACGGCGTCGAGGACGAGAAAGTCATCGAGCTTGCAGCATCCGAGCGTCGATTGCTGCTCACCGAGGACAAGGACTTCGGGCAGCTCGTTTTTGCTGCCACCAAGAACAACTCGGGTATCATCCTCATCCGCTATCCTGCATCGGCTCGATCGACCCTCACCGATGCTGTCGTGAAGCTGCTCGCCGAGCGCGCTGATGCCCTGTACAGCCGCTTCGTCGTCATGGAGCCTGGTCGCATTCGAGTTACGCAACTCGTCCTGTGAAGGACGGTCGTCGAATCGTAATACCTCCTGAATGGGTACCGTATCCGACCACTATTCCCAGTTGCTGGCGCCGATCTATTTATGGATGGTCGGCGGACCCCAGGTCGCTTTCAGCCAAGGCGCTGCAGAACTTTCGGCCTTGAAGGTCCCGCCTTCAAACGGCGCGCACGCGCTCGATTTTGGTGCTGGGTTCGGCATGCATGCGATTCCGCTGGCCCGTCTTGGATATGCCGTGACGGCCATCGACTTTTCGGCAGAGCTTCTCTCGCAGCTGCGCCACCTTGGCGAAGGCCTGAATATTCGCACGGTTGGATCGGACTTGCTCGCTTTCGCTTTTGCCGAGTGGCCTGACGTTCGTCCAGAGTGGATATTCTGCATGGGAGACACGCTGACGCACCTTTCGAGCGTTGACGATATCGAGCATCTCTGCTCCCGCGTTGCGGATTCTCTGGCGCCGGGCGGCCGCTTCGTGACGACCTTCCGGGACTACACACGCCCTGCGCAGGGGGATGCGCGATTTATTCCTGTGCGCGCCGCTGCGGATCGCATTCACACCTGCTTTTTGGAGAGCCGGAATGCATGCTCGTGCATGATGTCGTGCACGAGCGGCAGGGCGAAATATGGAAGACACGCGTAAGTCACTATCGGAAACTGCGGCTTGCGCCCGATACCCTCGTGCGCGTGCTCGAGCAATCCGGCCTCGACGTGCTACGCAGTTCCGGTCCCAGAGGTCTGGTGCAGATCGTCGCGAAGCGGTGATCGGCTCTTGTCTGACCGACTAGCTGAACGGTCGCCTTCCGCCCCACGGATTTTCCGGTCACGAGCGCGATATTGGCCGTCTCTGCTTCTGGCGCTCGCTTCACATCGGCGACGCTCCTCCGAAACGCCGCCCTCGAGCCTCATAATGCCGGGGTCGAGGGTTCGAGTCTCTCCCTTCCACCAGCTATTCAGTGGCATGTGGGCGGTCCCTGGCCACGCAAGGGGCTCGCGCGTCGCAGGAGTCCGTAGACAGTCCGCCCCGAAGTCAGGCCGCCACGGCGCGCAGCTTCACCCCAAGCGCCAAGCATACCCGGCGGATGGTGTCGAAGCGGGGAGAGGCGTCGGGTCGGAGTGCCTTGTAAAGACTCTCCCTGCCCAGCCCGCTCTTCTCCGCAATTTCCGTCATGCCTCGGGCTTTTGCGATGTTGCCGAGGGCACGGATGAACTCCTTGCTGTCACCGTCTTCGATCACCTGCGAAAGGTATTCGGCGATGGCCTCGTCGCTATCAAGAATCGTCGCGATGTCGAATGGGATCAGCTTCTCGTGTTTGGATAGATGCTTGCGCATAAGTCAGACCTTTTTGGCGAGCGCATGGGCTCGTCGGATATCAGCCGTTTGAGAGGATTTATCTCCACCGGCGAGGAGGACAATGACCTCTCGGCCGCGGACGGTGAAATAGACTCTGTATCCAGGGCCGAGATCGATTTTCATCTCGGAAACACCGCTGCCGGCGGAGCGGGTCTTGCCCAGGTTGCCGTTCTCGGCCTGCTCGATCCGGCGGGCAATCGCGACCTTGGCGCGCAGGTCTCGCAGCCCGATGTGCCAGGCTGAGAATCCTACGGTCTGCTTCACGAGGTACCGCACTGCGGCACTGTATCCGAATGGATACGATGGGTCAAGAAGATCGGCGGGCGAGCTTTCGGCGGCTAGCCAGGACCCACAAGCTGGCGCGCGGGAATTCTGCAGAATCAGTCGTGCTCGGTTGTGCTTCGTCGTGCCAACCGTAACGGGCGCCCCTTGGCAAGTTATTGAATGTTAAGATAGTCTTGAGAGGAGCAGCCAGCTCGTAATGCCGGGGTCGAGGGTTCGAGTCCCTCCCTTCCACCAACAAAATCATAAAAAACAATCAGTTGAACGTCGACCAAGGCTGCTGTTGGTGGGGACGTAAATCCGCGCAATTTTTGGGGTCAAGAGGCCGATTGTGCGCGAGCGACGTCGCATCGCCGGCGATGACGGCAGCTCGGGTGTCGCTGAGCCGTAGAACGGCGTGTCGTCGGTCGCAGGGCTTGGCGACGGCGGCAGGCATGAGGGTTCGAGCTGATGGAGGCGATTGGTGAGCAGTCCGCCGTGCTGGATTCTGCGGAGAACATCAGTGCCCCCGTGAGACGGGGAACGAGGAGGTACCTGGCCAGGGTAGTTTTGCCGCTCTGGCCTAAGGCGGCGTTAATAAATAACAGTACCATGTCATGTGCACACGTTGAGCTTTTTCAAGGATTTCGGTCGTAGAAGGTGATGCTGTTATTCGTTTCCGGCTCCTAAGCGATTCAGGGTCACGTACAGCATTAGAAATTCTCCGCATTCCCGTTGTGCGACGAGTCATCTCAGCGCGGCAATCCCCAGGAAGAGCACCAACGTGCCGAGCACGTAGGCCACATAGGCGTTGAGCTTGCCGTGGTGCATGCGTGCCAGGAGACCGGCGGCGCCCGCCATCCAGGCCGTGAGCACATCGAGCACGAGCCGATCGACCAGGTGCGGGTGCTCGCGCGTGCGGACGATGGCCACGCGGAAATGCTGTGCCACGGTTTCCTGCGTGTCCTCGACGGTGCGGGGCCGCAGGATCGCGTCGAAGATCACGCGCACCGGGTTCGAGAATCCAGTCGCCGTGTAGGTCATCTCGGGTAAGAGTTGGTGCACCCCGCCGTCCCACTGCTCCTCACGCATGACGCGACGAGCTGCGGTCAGTCGCCTGACGACGAAGGCCGTACCCCCCAGGAGCAATATCAGGACGACGAAGCCATAGGAAGTCGCCATGGCAAAGACGACGGGATTGTCCGCACCGCCGCGATGCAGCACCACCAGGCCGCGCCCGGGGACGATATCCTGACCCACTTGTGCGCCGAGATCGTGGAAATCGGCGATGAACTTCGCAGGTAAGGCCGATGGCCGGCCGTGGCTGAAGAAAGGCGGAACCAGGGTGTGCGCGGCGCTCGCGCCCCCTACGGATTTGAGCGCCCCGCCGAGGGCGGGAATCACGAATGTCGGCAGAATGCCGAGCAGAACGCACAGCGCGGCCAGCGCGCCCATCGGTGCGAGCATCGAGCGAGGCGCCTCGCGCGCTTCCTCTGCCGCCGGGGAGCGGGGCATGCCGAGGAACCCCATTGCGAATGCCTTGACGAAACAGGTGACGGCCAGTGCCGCGGTGAGCGCCAGCGCTACGCCGGCAAAGGCGAAGGCGGTCTTGACGAGGTTCGATGAGAGCTCGGCGCTGCGCAGCAGCGCCTGCAGCGTCAGCCACTCGCTGCTGAAGCCGCTGAAAGGGTAGATGGCAGCGATCGAGAGCGAACCGATGAGGAAGAACAGGGCTGTCCACGGCATTCGGTGGATGAGACCTCCCAGGTGATCGAGGTCCCGCGTGCCGGCGTAGGCGTCCACCGTCCCGGCGCCGAAGAAGAGAAGCGCCTTGTAGACCGAATGATTGGCAAGCTGGTAGAACGCTGCGACGAGGGCGATGGCGGCGAGTGCTTGATGACCGGTGGTCGCAAAGACCACGCCCGCCCCGAGAGCCGTCGTCGCGATGCCCATGTTTTCGATGGAGCTGTGCGCGAGCAGAGTTTTCATATCGTTGGCGGTGACGGCGTAGAGAATGCCGAGGAACGCCGAGATGGCTCCTACCAGCAGCAGGACGATGCCGGGTCCGGCCAGGCGAGGCGGCACGAGGTCGAGGTTGACGCGCACAATGCCGTAAATACCGAGGTTGAGGATCACTCCGGAGAGGAGCGCGGAGACATTGGCCGGTGCGGCCGGGTGGGCGCGAGGGAGCCAGGAGTTGACTGGCACCAGACCGGCTTTCACCCCGAAGCCCGCCACCGACAGCACGAACACCGTCCAGCGCAGGCCGTCGGCGAGCCGGGTGCCGTTCATGCGGATCGCCTCGAACCCGAGCGAGCCGGCCGCGTTGGCCAGGAGGAGCAACGCCACCGCCGCGGCCAGGGTTCCCGCCTCGCCCATGGCGAGCATGAGGTAGCCGGCGCGGATGTTCTCGTCGCGCCGATGCTCGAAATTGACGAGCAGGTAGCAGCCGATCGACATCAGCTCCCAGGCGACGAGGAATGAGAGGACGTCGCTTGCCAGAAGCACCGCCGCGATGGCGGCCAGCAGCCCGAAATACAGAACGGTGAACACCTTCAGACTGTAGTGGTCCAGGTAGCGTTGCAGGTAGCCTGCTGAGAACACCGAAGTGGCGAGAAACACGATCCCCGTGATGAGCACGAACACCCCTGACAGGGGATCGAGGCTGAAGCGTATCGTGCTGCCCAGGGGCGAGAGGCCGAGGGTCGTGTCGACAGTGCGGCCGGACAGCAGGGCATACGCACCCGCTACACAAAGGCACGCTGAGGCCAGGGCGCCCGCGATGGCAACCAGGAGGGGGTTGCGTCGTTGCGGGACGAACGGTGCGAGGAGCATGCCCAGCGCGCAGAGCGCAAAGAATGCGCCGGTCCAGGCCATTGCGATCATGGCATTCGCTCTCCTGCAGTCTGCCGCTCCTTCGCAGCTGGGGCGGCGCGGCCGGTGGCGAGCAGCAGGGCGTGCAGAATGGCAAGTGGAGGCGGTGGATTACCCGGCACTTCCACATCCACGGGCAAGATCGAGGAAATGCCGCCGCCGCACGCGAAGTTGGACCCGAACACGCCGCCCGAGAGCGCGCAGGTGCCGACCGCAATCACGGTGCGAGGAGTCGGCATGGCCTTGTACGCCTTGGTAAGCGCCTCGCGCATCTGGTCGGTGCCGGGGCCTACGACGAGCAGCACATCCGCCTGACGCGGAGTGGGAGAGATGAAAAAGCCGAGGCGGTGGAGACTGTAATAGGGACCGGCGAGCTGCTTGACCTCATGCAGGCAGGCCCCGCAATCTCCGGCATCGACCACCCTGATGTGCAGCGAGCGTGTGAACGTCTTGCCCAAGGTTCCCTCGCCGGTTGCCCACTCATAGCCGCCTTGCCAGGGTGCCGGGGTGTCAGATCCCCGCACGCAGCGGAAACAATGCACGCAGCGGCGCGCATCGACTACGAGCCGTCCATCGGCGCTCGCAAGCGCGGCCGTCGGGCAGCGCGCGATGAGCCGTTCCAGGTCGGGCCGGGCGAGCTCTCCGGCGGCGGGAAGACCCGGGCTGACACCCGCAGCTGTCTCGGGGGCAAAGGGGTAGCGTGTCGTGCGAATACCGGCGCGCAGGCCCTCGAGTACCCATTGGGTCATCGATCTGTCTCCGCCGCCGACAGTCCGAAGGTTGCCAGGATGATGGGAAAGTCCTGGAAGGCGAACTTCTCGGCCGCAAGGTGAAAGCCGTGCCAGTTGGCGAAGGAGGGGGACATGATGTGGTAGCGGCTCACGCGTCCTTGCTCATCCGCGTGGATCCAGTGAAAGGTCGCGCCGACGGGCGCCTCGCTCCAGCCGAGCGCGGCCCCCGGCGGAATGTCGGGGCAGGCGACGCACACGGGTCCGTCCGGCAGCATATTGACGGCCTGGCCGAGAATGCGGCTCGCCTGGCGGGCTTCGGCAAATAGCACGCGCAGCCGCGCGTAGCCGTCGCCGTCCTGTTCCTGCGGAATATCGAATGTGTAGGCGTCGTACGCTGCGTAAGGTTGCGCACGGCGTAAATCGCAGGCAAGACCGGAAGCACGTGCTACGGGACCCACGAGTCCGTAGGTCCGCGCCAGGGCAGGCGTCACGATGCCGACTTCTTCCAGTCGGTCGAGGAAGCTGCTGGTCGTGACCAAGTGCCGCTCCAGTTGGGTCAACCGGCGCGCGATGTCCTGGACCGCTCGCACCGCGTCCGCCAACGAGTGCTGCTCGAAGTCCCGGCTCAGTCCACCGGGCATGAGCAGGCCGAAGAGGTAACGGTGCCCCGTGAGCGAGCCCGAAAGCCGCAGCAGCTCCTCCTCAAGAATCGCCGCCTGGCTCGCCGCGACGGTGAGTGCGGTGGATTCGCAGATGTCGTGGATCGTTCCGGTGTGATGCCTGAGCCGCTCCAGTTCCGCGAGCATGACGCGCAGCGTCAGCGCTCGGGCGGGTGGTTCGACTCCGGCAACGGTTTCGATGGCCTGTGCGCAGGCCAGGCCGTGGGCGAAGGCCGCGATGCCATTGAAACGCTCCGCCAGCAACAGTAGGTCTGGCGCAGCGCGACCCTCGGCGATTTTCTCCACCGCCCGGTATTTGTAGAACAGACGCGGCAGCGCCCGGATGACGTCTTCGCCCACCGTCTCCAGCGTGAAGTGCACTGACTCCGAGACGCCGCCATAGATCGGTCCAATGGGCATCAGGAAAGAGCCTGGTTCGTGAACGATGCGCTGCGGACGCCACGCCGGATTCGGCCGACGCTCGGACGGAGGGGTGTGCGCATTGAAATCCTTGCGCATCGGCGCAAGCCCCTCCTGCCAGGCGACATCATGCAGCACGAAGTCCCCGAGGCGTGGATGGCCCTCGAAGGTGAGCTCGAAGAGGTCCTCCGCTTCGCGCTCGTGCCAGTCCGCGGCGAGCACCTCGCTGCTGATACTCGGATAGCTCGTGCGCGTCAGAGGCTGTCGGATGAGCACGTCGATCCAGTCGGCGGAAGAGCACAGCGGGGCGAAGTCTGCTGGTTCCGGCGGCTCTGCGAGGGTGCGCCGCAGGATCTTCCCGCCGCTGCCGCTCAGGGAATGGAATGCGTATCTCAGCCACCATTGGCGCTGCCACTCCTCGACGATGAGGCCGGCGAAACCAAACCCCGCGCGGGAGAGTGCACTACACACTTGTACCAGGCGCTGCGGCTGACAGTCGATCTCGAAGTGCAGGCTCCGCCGACTGCACTGCGCGTGTCGTTGCACCGGGATTTCCATGATGGTCTACCGCCGCAGGCCCGCTGCTGCGAGGCGCAACAGCTCACGCAGTGGTGAAGGTAGAACCAAGCCCAGCGCGATCATCAATGCACCGCCGGCGATCAATACGGCGATGCAGGTGTGGGGTAGCGGCATGATGGCCGCAGGAGCGGTCGCCGGCTGCGTGGCGGGCTCGTGATTCCCGGGTTTCGGGCTGCCGAATACCATGCGGTTCACGTGCAGCAGAATCCCGAAGAAGGCAATCACGATAAACAGCGCCAGAAGCGCCACGGTGAGATAACGGCCCGAGGCAAGACCGGCGCGCAGAATGGCGAACTCGCTCATGAACAGCGGCAGAGGTGGTGCCCCGGCGATGGCCAGAGCGCCGAGAAGCAGCGCGATGGCTGCGATTGGGGAGGCGCCAATCAGTCCGCGGACCGAAGAAATGTCCCGGGTCTTCACCGTGAGGAGCGCTGCGCCGGCGGCGAAGAAACAGAAGGACTTGGTGACCGTGTGGGCAAGGATCTGATAGACCGCGGCAAAATGAGCCGCCTCGCCGGCGAGCCCCGCGGCCACGAGGATGATGCCCATGTGCTCGACTGTCGAGAAAGCAAAGAGGCGCTTGTAATCGCGGACCTGCAGCAGCAGGAACGCGGCCGTACCGGCCGAGAGCAGACCGAATCCGATCACCCACCGCCGCATCCCCGGGGTGGAGGCGGAATCCACGATCGGCAGCAGCCGCAGGATCACGTACAGCACGCTCGTGGTCTCGATTCCCGAGAGCAGTGCGCACACCGGCGAGGGCGCCTGGCTGTGAGCGTCCGGCAGCCAGGTGTGCAGCGGTACGAACCCCACCTTGGTTCCGAGTCCGACCAGAATCAACACGAACGACGTGGTGAGAAGTGCGGGCGGCATCCGGGCCGCCACGTGCTGCAATCCTTGCCACGTATAACTCTCGCCGCCGGCCGCCTGCAGCGTGGAGAACAGCAGCAGAAATCCGAGGAGCGCGATCCCCGCGCCCATGAGCGATAATGCGACGTACTTCCAAGCCGCCTCGAGCGCCGCCTCGGTGTTCTCGAAGCTCACCAGCAACGCGGACGACACCGTGGTCAGCTCGACGAAGATCCATACCAGCGTCGGCTCATTCACCATCGGAATCGCCAGCATCGAGAAGATGAACAGATTGTAGTTCGCGTAGTAGAGCCGCAGCCTCCCCGGCTCGGTGTAGGAGCGCGCCATGTATCCCCACGAATAGATGGCCGAAGTGGTGCCCACGAGGGCGATCAGCAGGATGATCAGGGCGCCGAGCGCATCCACCGACACCCATCCGGAAAGCGCGGTGAATGTCGCGCCGGCGGCGACTCGCCAGGCCATCTTGGAGGCGAGCAGCAGTACGAGCACCGAGCTGACGATGGTCATCCCGGCGAGGACCCGCTCGCTCGCGCGTGCGCGGGGCCGCTTTGGTCTCAACATTGCGGCGCCGGACAGAAGAGCCGCAAGCAGGGGCAGGCCCGGGATGAGGAGCAGCGTCATACGGCCTTCGGGTTTTGCCGCTCCGGCGCAATCGAGCCGTCGTGAGGAAGCGGCGAGGGGGGCGAGGCGGAACCTTCTCTCAGCGTCGCAAGCTCACCGATCCGCGTCGAGCCGAGTCGGTGCTGGATCTTCCGTACCAGTATGCCGACGACGAACACCATGATGAGTCCGTCAGAGGCGACGGCGAGCTCGATAATGAACGGCAGGTCGCGCGCGAGCAGGATGCCGACGAAGAATGCGCCATTCTCCATGGCCAGGATCCCGAGCAACATCGGCACGGCTTCACGGCGCACCGCAAGAGTGTAGGCGCCGAGCAGTAAAGCGGCGAACCCTATCGGCACATTGGCGCCGCGAAATTGCGGCGCCACCGCATCGAGGAGCGGCCGCGTCAGGAAGTAGGCGAACACCGCGAACGCCAACGCGATCAGCAGGGACGTCGGGATGTTCAATACCTGGTCGATTTCCCGCTTGGCGTAAACCTCCCTCGTCAGCGTGCGGTTCAGAATCCAGGGGACGAGGATGGGCTTGCTGATCAGATCGACGATTCCGACGCCGTAGAGGTGCGGGGTGTGGTACTCGGCACCAAGGAGGAAGGCCGAGGCGGCGAGCAAGAGCGATTGCGCGATGAACAGTTGGAGGCAGCCACGGGTCTGCCGGGTTGCGACCATCGCGAACGCCGTGAGCAGGAACAGTCCTCCTACCAGCGAGTTCAGGGAGGCGAGGGTGCTCGTCACGGTGGTGGCGCTCATCGTGATTGATCCTTACACCTTGAACAGCTGCGTGATCATCGCCGCCACGCAGGTGACGAAGGCGGCTCCCAGGAACTCGCTGATGCGGAACAGTCGCAGCTTTGCCAGCGAGGACTCCACCACCACGAGAGCGAGAATGAGTATCAGCACCTTCAGCGCCACGAAGGGAATGGCCAGCGCCACCGCGGACAGTGTCTGGCCGCTCGCCAGGCCCCAGGGTGTGACCAGCACGTTCAGGAACACGCACATGAGCACGAGCAACTTCATGTACCCGCCCCATTTCATGAGCGCCGCACCGGTGCCGGAGTACTCGAGGCTCTTCGACTCATCGATCATCGCCAGCTCGACATGGCCCGTGGGGCTGTCGACCGGGATCCGTCCGCCCTCGGCCAGGATGAGCAGGAAGAACGCCGCCATCAGCAGCACGTGCGTCGGCGACAGGAAGATTGCCGCAGAGAGCGCCCAGTGGGCCTGCACGATATAGGGAATGGTGGAGCCGGCTACGAACGAGACGGTGAAAAAGACGATGACGAACACCGGCTCGGCGAGGAACGCCACCATTCGCGTGCGGCTGGCGCCCATCGGGCCGTAGGGGTTGCCCGTGTCGACCGCGCCCAGGGTGGCGAAGAACCCGCCGAGCGCCAGCACGAATCCCACGCCAACCATGTCCGCCATGAAGGCCAGGAACAGCGGATAGTTGGTCAGTACGGGAATGAGCAGCGTCACGAAGATCGGCGTGACGAACACGACGTAGGGTGTGGCTCGGAACAGCCAGGAGCTGCGATCGGAAAGGACCTCATCCTTGTGGAACAGCTTCCACAAGTCGCGATATGGCTGCAAGACGCTGGGGCCGCGTTTCGACTGGATGATTTCCTTCAGGCGGTCCAGCACCCCCGCCACGAGCGGTGAGAGCAGCAGCACCACCAGCACCTGCAACGCATTGGCCAGGATGCGAAGCAGCATGGCCGACACTTCAGCCAGGGGATGCGAGGACGCGGGGGAATCCTGTTGACATCACCGCCACCTCCGGATCAGAAGAGGGTGCAGCTCGTCGGCCGTCGTTGCGGGTAGAGGATGGCGTGGTGTGCTGTGTCACCCGCCCCACCCGTCTCCATCCGACGAGTGCGGTAGGCGTCATCAGCCTTGCGGCGGTTCGGGGAGGATGCCATCTCCCGGCGCGGGATCCTAGCAAATGGTCCGCGCGGGGGCAAGATTGGCGGATGCGATCGCGCCGCAGCGTGGATATGGTAACTTTTGGCATTCCATCTCAGTTGTGGCACGGGACATTCGGCATCCCAGCAAGGAGCGCGAGCGCGCGCTGCGCCGCGCGCGCTTCCTCGTCGGTCACGAGGGCGCGTCGTATTCCATCGCGCTTCAGCGCGTATCGCTGCATGTAAGACCGCGACCAGGATGGCGCGCAGGATCTCGGCCAGCTCGAACTTGTCTTGCTCATACTGGCGCAGTTGGGCGGAAATCTCGCGCATCATGGGCGTCTGTCCTCTGCGATAGCCGGCTCGGGTAATTGACGGCGGCCGCCGCCCTCCGTACCTTGCCCGCAACCTGGAGAATCGCGATGAGTCACCTGGTCCTCGTGCGTCACGGCCATGTCGAGGGAATTCAACCGGAGCGCTTCCGGGGCAGAAGGGATGTGCCTTTGACCGATGAGGGACGCCGTCAGGCGGAGGCGACGGCGCGGTGCATCGCTTCGCGCTGGCGCCCGGCGATCCTCTACACGAGTCCGCTTAAGCGCTGTGTTCAGACCGCGAGGGAGATCGCCAGGGCTTGCGGGATCGAGACGGCCGTATCCGAGGAGCTCAACGATTTCGATTACGGCACCTGGACGTGGCGTCTGCACAGCGAGATCCGTACCGAGTGGCCGGAGCTCTTCGAGCGGTGGTTGAGAGCGCCGCACCTGGTGCGGTTTCCCGAAGGGGAGGCGCTGCAGGATCTCATCGCGCGCACCGCCGATGTCGTGCGGATGGTCGTCGAGCGCCATCCCGCGGACACCATCGTGATCGTGGGACACGATAGCGGTATGCGGGCGATACTGCTGCAGTTGCTCGACCAGCCGATATCCGCCTACTGGCGGCTTTCGCAAGAGCCGTGTGCCATCAACGAGGCGCGGGTGCATGGGCATGACGCCAGGGTCATTGGTATCAACGAGACCCGTCATCTGGCCAGAGATTAGACAGGATTCGGGTCAGGCACCCGGAGAGCTCGGCGATCCTCTGCAGCGTGTCCTCGATTTCGCCGCTACGCGCACTCACCTCCGCGGAGCTGAGTCTACGCATCGAGATGCCGTTCTCGATCGCCGCTTCGATGCCGGCGACCGTGGCTGCGATCTGTTCGAGCATCCGGTTTTGAGCGTCCCGGATGCTCTTTTTCAGCCGCTCTTCGAGGTCGTGGCGGATGCGGCCGGCCTGTACTTCAACGCGTTCCACGGCAGCGGTCTTGGCTCGGCCTGCGATGAGGGGCGCGGCAAGGACACGGGGCAGCATCAGCACCACGGAGGTCGAGAGGATCCTCAGGCTCGTCGGTTCGTACCAGAATTTGTAGTAGAACCCGGACTCAGTGGACCAGTGCGGCTCGGTGTCGGTGCGCTCGAAAGTCAGGGCGAACAGCTCGCTCGATCGGCGCAAGAGTTCATCGACGCTCTGCTGCAGACTCGCCCAGAAACGGGCGCACAGCCGCTGGAAGGCGCGTGACAGTTCCACGTCCTGCTGCGCCAGCCAGTCCTCGTATGCGGTTCGAATCGCGGTGATCATCCGCGCCTCGATCGCCGCCTGGAGCTTGTGCGGGGGAAGTTGCCGCAGCTCCACCGTCCAGCGGGTGATAGCGGCGCAGATCCGGGTTTGTTCGCTCCGCTTGAAGTCCTCGAGGCCGGGCTCGATGTGCTCCTTGAGCAGCGCCCGGGCGTCGGCTTCGAGCAATACGCGGTAGTCCTGGCGTGCCCGCTCGGCTTTTTCCTTCTCCTCGCGGAACAGGGCAAGATTGGCCTCGATGCGCTCGAGCGGCTCGACCAGCACCTTCGACTCGAGGTCGAGCGCAAAGCGTCTTTCGGCGAGCAGCCGCGCGAGGCTGCGGGCGATCGACCGCAGCCAGGCGGCGGTCTTTTCCCGCGCCATGAAGCGGCGCAGCATCCCCTCGAACTCCGGGAATCCGCTGCGCTCGAGAAGTTCCGCCTCGCCGCGGAGCCTGCCCTCCAGCGCCAGCTTCCCCGAGACCGCAAATACCGGAATATCCGGCCCCAGCGCGTCGCGGATGGCGCCGACGGCGAACGCCATGGTCTCGTGCAATTCCTCGGGAAGCAGGTGGTCCGTCTTGTTGAGCAGACAGATAGTCTTGCCGGCATAGCGGCGCAGATCACTCAGAAAGTCGAGCTCCGCACGGCTGACGGGCTGGTCGACGGAAGCGATGAGCAGGACGGCATCCGCTTGCGGGAGAAACCTGTGGGTTTCGTCCGTGTTGTGTTCATAGATGGAGGCGATGCCGGGCGTATCGACCAGCCTCACTCCGTTGGCAAGCCAAGAGGAGGGATGCTCGATGTCAACGCGTTCGACCGACTTGGCATTCCCGGGGTTGCCGCGCTCGGTGACGTATTCGGCCAGCGCGTCGATCTCAATGGGGAGTGTCCGCCCGTCACGCAGCGTTACGCGCGCCGAGGTCCGGGGCCCGGAGCGGATGACGGTGACGACAGATGTCAGGGGTACGACCCCAACGGGCAGGAGTGCCTCGCCGAGCAGCGCGTTGATGATCGTGCTCTTGCCGCGCTTGAATTGGCCCACGGCGACCAGGTTGAAGAACTCTTCCGAGAGCTTTTCCCGCAGCCATCCGCAGGTCGCGGAATCGATTCCCTGGAGACCCGTCGCGTCGTTCAGGCACTGCGCGAGCTCCACCCGAGGCTCGGGAGTACTTTCAATTTGTGCCGGATTCAGCACGCTCGGACTGCTCATCACGAAACTCCTCCCCGTACGCTAACGCGACGTGGCAGGAGTCATCAGGTATGCAGACCGTTCGCGGGGGACTCCATCCCCGATAGGCTTGCGATCATCGTAATGAGGAGCCCCGAGGGCGTCAATCGGGGCTCTACGCATGGGCGGACAGAGGGGGGGGAATTGACCGGCGGATTCGCCTGGACTACCTTGGTTGCGTGTTTCTTCCGGGGATGGGGTTCCCTGCAACCGCTCCCGTGAGCTGATGACCCCTGCGTAGCGGCGCACACTGCAAGCGCGCCGATGAGCGGGTGGTGTATGTTAAAGAGTATCCAGGTGAAGCCCGAGAACCGGGACGCGTCCTCTCGGGCGGAGTCGCTCGTCGAGCGATTGCGTAACTTGCACGAAGGTCCCCTGATCCTTCACGAGGTCATACATCTGGGGGATGCCGCCGTTGCGCCTCTCGAGCGCCTCCTGCGCGGTGCTCCCGATGCCATTTATCATTCCCGCAGCCTTGCCGCCCGTGCGCTCGCTGCGATCGGCAGCTCAGAGGCTGTCGCCGCCTTGATTCGCTCGCTCCTGGACTCGGTTTCGCGCGAGCTGGAACCCTCGTTGCTCGAAGCCGAGAGTGTCCTCGTGAATCACATTGCCGAGCACCTTAGTCGTTTCCCTGGTCCGGACGTGACCGAGGCGCTGGTGACCGCCTTGCGGCACCGGCGGTATCCCGGCTGCGCGGCGGCTCTAGGTCTGACCAGAGAGCCGCGGGCGATTCCTCTGTTGATCGAATGCCTGTATGAAGACGCCGCGCGTCCGGTCGCCGTGAGTGCGCTGCGCCGGTTCGGAGAGGCGGCGACAGCGCCGCTGACTCAGGCTTTGCGGGAAGCACGCGTGAAAAGGGATGGGCCCGAGCCGCCCAGCCACATCGATGCCCGGGTGGCGAGCGCGCGGTTGCTCGGCGAGTCGTGTCGCACCGATCACGGCGGCTCCATCGCAGTACAGGCGCTCATTAAGGCGTTGAATGACAAACAGCGCGCAGTGCGCATCGAGGCGGCGATGGCGTTGGCGCATTGCGGTGCGCGAGCGGCGGAGGACGCGGTCGGTACCCTCGCCGTCGGGCTGGATGAGGAGAATTGGGCGCGCGCGGAAGAGATCATTGTCGCGCTGGTGTGCATCGGACCCGCGGCCGAGCGCATGCTTGTGGCGATGCTCGGGCTGAGACCCCGCGACGCTTGGGATCGTAGGCGCCGACTTCGGACAGTGGAAACCCTGGGCAGACTCGGTTCCGCGAGGGCTATCGGGCGCCTGCGCCAGTTGCGCGAATCGGTGGAACCGAGCTTGCGCCTGGCGGCGGTGCGCGCCCTGGCGCGAATCCCTTCGGCGGACGCGGACTCCATCGCGCTCTTTCTGGGCGACCATGACCCAGCCGTAAGACTGCGGGCGCTGCAGGCGATGCGCCGGCGTGGGATGCTCGATCCCGGTGTGACCACACGGTTGCTCGCTGACGAGGATCGGCAAGTCAGGAAGCTGGCCACCGAAGCCGTGCGCGAGAACGTTGATTCGGCGCTTCCGGCGCTGAAGGAAGCCGCCTGGCACTGCGGAGCGCCACTGCACGGTGTCGCGCCGCGGCTGAGACTCTGGTGGCACGCCTGCGCGTTGATCGCTTCGGCGGCACGAGCACGGTCAGTCCTTCCGTAGATCGAATCCCGAGGTCAGGAGGTCAAGGTCCCGCCGCGCCGCAGCGGCCGCCTCGGGCGCCAGCGGTGCGGCCCCGCCAAGTCGGGCGCGGCTCTCATCGGCAGCCAGAGCCTCGTCGAGCCGTCGGCCCAGCTGCTCGAGATAACTGCTGCCCCAGATCCAAAGTGCCTCCGAGTAGACGCTCAGGCGCCCTTCGATGAGGGTTTGCGTGCCGGCACCGAGGCGTTGTCTGGCCACGTGGCGCAGGAGTCTCTGCAACTTCGGTGCCCACCACGGTTTCTTCGACGGTATGCGCTCGAAGAGGCCGGTGCTGTCAAAGATGGGACGGCCGCGAGGCGGCCATTCTTCATCCAGCCGGGAGGCGCTCGCAGGCGGAGTCACACAGTTCAACGCACCGTTGATATCGTCGCGGCAGCGTGCGAGGCACTCGGCGATCGCCTCACCGATCTCGAGCGCACGGAGGACGAGTGTCTGTCCGACCTGGCCGGCGATACCGCGCTCCTCCACCGTGGGATCGGCCCAGCAGCGGGCCAGGGTATCGGCGGCGCTCTCCAGGATCCAGGAACTGACCTCGCGGACCCGCAGACACATCTGCCGCAGCTCGGAGCGGGCGCGCTCGAGCTGGAGGCGGGCCCGCGAGCCGTGCTCGGCCATCTCTCCTGCCGGGCCGCCGCTGGCCCGCCGTGCTGCCGGGCGCGGAGTGGAACGTATCCGGGCCTCGAGCGCCGCGCTCACTTTCTCCCGCAACACCTCGATCTTGCGCCGCAGTTGGGCGTCCGCCCGAGCCCGATGATCCGCCAAGCGCGGCGCCAGTTCCCGGTCGAACCACTCCTGCGCAAGCGCGGCCGATGAGCCGACGGTGCTCACGGTGTGAACGGGAACCGCCACGCCGAGCGCAGTCGCGAATAGCCGCGCCACATAGGCATGGGCTTCGGCCAGCTCGGGTGCGGTCAGACGGTCCGCTTTGCTGAGAGTGATGAGCAACTCGCTGCCGCCGTCGAGCACCGCGCGCGCGAGGTCGATTTCTTCGCGCCCAACCGCCCCTCCTGCCTCGATCAATTGAAGCGCCAGGTCACAGCGGGGCAGGTACTCGAGCGTCTGGATGGCGCCCGCCGTGGCGAGCGAGCCGAGTCCGGGGGTATCCACCAGGCGGATACCCTCGGCCAGTCGTTCGCTCGGAATCTCGATCGTGACACCGAGCACGCGTTTGGAATTGCCCGGATTGCCGGCTTCCGTGATGTACGAGGCGATTCGATCGAGCGGCACGACTTCCGGGCCGGATGAGGCCACTTGCACATGTGCCGCGGAGATCTCTCCGTGCACGATGCGCGTGGGGACGGCCGTGACGGGAGTGACGCCGGTCGGCAACACGGCTCCGCCCAGCCACCAGTTGATGAGCGTCGATTTGCCGACGCTGACCCGCCCGAACACGGCCACTTCATAACGCGGGTTGGCGGCACGCTCGATCAGCTCCTCGAGCGGGGCACGAAGCTCCACGATGCCGTGCGCCATGATGATGCGATCGAGCTCGCGCAGCGCAGCGACATCCGTTCGCGCCGCATCCAGGCGGGCGAGACGGGCGGCGAGATCTCCCTCGGTTCCCTTGTCCAGGTAGTCGGAGACCCGCTTCAGCAGCGTCGTCAGCTCCGCGACCAGCCGTTCGCAGGCGGCCATGGCCTCGGAGTCGAGCTGGCCGTATCCGCGAAGGTAGACGGGCCGCAGCTCCGCCACGGCCGTCTGGGCAAAGATCACCGCCGTGCGCACAGACCACAGGCCGCTCACCGGGGAGGCGGTGTCTTCGAGCTGTTGTGCCTCCATGAAACGCCTGAGGGCATAACGGATCTGACCCAGGTAGTCGGTGAGGATCCGGCGTTGAGTCGAGGTGGCATCGGGAGTGACGCGTCTGAAGAGACGGACGTCTTCCCCAGGCTCGAGCGCTGCGACCGCCTCGCCGAGCAGCTCTTCGATGTGACGGAAGCGTGCGAGCAGATAGCCCCGGTGAGTTGAGCTAAACATGGCAGCAGTGTACGATTTGCCGCACGGAGATGGCATTCCTCCCCGAACTGCCACAGGGCTGATGATGCCTACCCCACCGTCAGGTGAGCGGTAGACCGTCCGCGCAACACGGCAGGCCCCCCTCACGACTGCGGATTTTGGTACGAACTGTCGCGCAGCGGTGCTTGCCGTGAACGATGCTCAGGTAGGGGGTTTGCCCCGTCGGAAGCTCGCAAAGGGGCCGCTCCACAGTATTCTTTCCGAGGACTGGGCTGATGCGCCCGGAATTGAGCAGCGGCTGCAGCCAGAGTGCTTTTCGGACCTGCGCCTCGATCAGATCGTCGCCGCGGTGATAGCGGGACGCGAGGCATACGATCTGACGCCGATCTTCTGGGCCCCGTTACCGAGCGTGGAGGCGATTGGATATCGGCAGGCGGTGTTCCGGGATTTTGAGGCCCCGGCGATCGCTACTTGCGTCACTTCGTTCGCAGAACGGATGCGTGGCGTACGCGCTCTGCTCGAGCAGTCGCGGAAATTCTACTTTCCGCTGCAGAAGCAACGACTGCACCTTGACGCCATCGGGGAGTACTGCAGGGCAGTCACCGGACTGAGCCGAGCGATGGCCGAAGCGAATCCAGGCTCGCGTGGCTTGCTCGAGGTGCGCCGATACCTCGATGACTACATGCAGTCCGAGCCATTCCAAGCTCTGTCTGCCGAAACCGGAAGGCTGCAAACAGATCTGGCCGACATCATTTACACCGTGCGGATAGACGGCAAGCGCGTCGAGGTGAGCCGATACGCCGGCGAGAGGGATTACGCAGCCGAGGTGCTCGAGACGTTCGCGAAATTCCGGCAGGCTGAGGTGCAGGGACGGGAGTTCACCTTCCGATCGCGACCGGAAATGAATCACGTCGAGGAGGCGATCCTGCAGAGAGTCTCCCGGCTATACCCGGAGATATTTTCCGGCCTGGCGCGCCACTGCGAGCGCCATTGCGATTTCCCGGATCCGGGGATCGTCGCGTTCGACCGTGACGCGCAGTTCTTTCTCGCCTGGCTCGAGTATCTCGCTCCGCTGAAGAAAGCCGGCCTGCGGTTCTGCTACCCGGTCGTGAGCGAGCGAGCCGACGCCATCCGCGGCCTCGAGATGTTCGATCTGGCGCTGGCGCGTCAGTTGGTGGCCGAAGGTGGACAGGTGGTGGTCAATGATTTCGAGCTGCACGAGCCCGAGCGCATTCTGGTGGTCTCAGGGGCGAACCAGGGTGGCAAGACGACTTTCGCGCGCGCCATCGGCCAGATGCATTACCTGGCGAGCCTTGGCTGCCCGATCCCCGGACGCGAGGGGTACCTTTCGCGCGTCGATCAGACACTGACGCACTTCGAGCGGGAAGAGCGTGTCGAGACATTGAGAGGCAAGCTGGAGGAGAGCCTGGAGCGGATGAGAGTGTTGCTCGAGCGGGCGACCGCAAGGAGCCTGCTCATCATGAACGAGAGTTTCGATGCGACCACGGTGAGCGATGCGCTGTACCTGAACAGGCAGGTATTGCGGCAGGTGATGCAACGTGACCTGCTGTGTGTTTGCGTGACGTTTCTGGACGAGTTGGCCTCACTGTCGGAAGAGACGGCGAGTTTCGTGGCACAAGTCGATCCGCAGGATCCGGCGAAGCGCACCTTCAAGGTTCTGAAGCGGCCGGCCGAGGGGCTGGCTCACGCGATGGCCATCGCCCGCAAGCACGGGCTGACCTACGAGCGGGTGAAGGAGCGCTTGAAGCCGTGAAGGCGCATCTGTTGTACCGGGATCGCGACCTATTTCCGAGCGGAGAGCCGCCCGAGCGCACCAGTCGATCCTCGGCGGCGTTCCGTGAGCGCGCCAGTCCCGTGGGCGGGGAATCACCGAGGATGACCGATCTGACTCGCGATCTGGCGCTCGAAGTGCT
Source organism: Pseudomonadota bacterium (assembly GCA_021843755.1). Lineage (GTDB taxonomy): Bacteria > Pseudomonadota > Gammaproteobacteria > Steroidobacterales > Steroidobacteraceae > 13-2-20CM-66-19. Next base: position 4,562 of record JAKBWB010000065.1, on the reverse strand, counting down.
GTACGAGGCCATGGCGGCCGGCGACGCGTACCTCCATGAGGTGGCGAAGCGGGTGGTGCCGGCCAGTCTCTCCGATCGAGAGGAAATCCGCTATCGCCAGGCCATCCTCGTGGATTGTGTTTCGCACCCGGAGGTGGTCAGACGAATGTACGCGGTTGCGACTTCCGCCATCGATCGCGAACGGCAGGTCTGGGGGTGGACCTTCCGTCACCCCGAGGTTCTGGTGCGTCGCTGCGTGCAGGTGCTCGAGATTTTCCGGGATCACCTCGGGCAATTGCGCGGCATTGCCGATGCGCAGAGTGCGGCATTCCGCTCGGAGGGGTTCACGACACTGTTCGCCATGCTCGCGCGAGAGCTTGACGATGCCTTCCTTGGCGTCATGAAGGAGCACCTGCGCCGGTTGCAGTTCCGAGACGGACTGCTCTTCAGCGCGCGGCTGGGTGACGGCAACCGGGGCACGGATCTGCTCATCCGCCGGTCCTCTACGCCGACGCCTAGCCTGCGCGAGCGCGCGACGGACTGGATGCACCAGCTGATGGGAAGCCAGCCTGCCAGCTACGTCTATGAACTCGCTGATCGCGACGAGGCGGGCTTTCAGGCGCTTCAGGCTCTGCGCGACGAGGCCCTCGCTTCCGTGGCGGGCGCGCTCGACGTATCGACGAGGCACATCCGGGGGTTCTTCAAGATGCTGCGGACCGAACTCGCTTTCTACCTCGGCTGCCTGAATCTGCGTGAGCGGCTCGCGGGCAAGGGCGAGCCGCTGAGTCTGCCGGAACCCGCGGACGGAGAGTTCCTCCTGCAGGCGCGGGGTCTTTACGACGCCTCCTTGAGTCTGAGCATGGCGGAGCGGGCCGTCGGAAATGACGTGGATACCGGTCAGGCGCGTCTTGTGGTGATCACGGGCGCCAACCGCGGCGGCAAGACGACGTTTCTGCGAAGCGTGGGCCTCGCCCAGTTGCTCATGCAATGCGGCATGTTCGTCCCGGCCGAGGAATATCGCGCCGGTGTCTGCAAGGGCGTGTTCACGCACTTCAAGCGGGAGGAGGATCCGACGATGCGCCAGGGCAAGCTCGACGAGGAGCTGTCCCGGATGAGCGCTCTTGTGGACCGATTGAAGCCAGGGAGCCTGATCCTGCTCAACGAGTCGTTCGCATCCACCAACGAGCGGGAGGGGTCGGAGATCGCCCGCCAGATCGTCCGGGCGTTGACCGAGGGTGGTATCAAATTGCTGGTCGTGACGCACCTTTTCGATCTGGCCGAGAGTCTCTTGCGCTCGCCGCCCGGTCCGACGCTGTTCCTGCGCGCCGAGCGTCTGCCCGACGGACACCGGACCTTCAAGCTACGCGAAGGGGCGCCATTGCCGACGAGCTATGGCGCCGACGTCTATGCCCGGGTGTTCGGCACCAACGAGTCGAGCGCAAGCCCCGTTCAGGGCGGTGCGATTGTCGAGGACCGGTCCGGTGAGAGCGAGGATAATGACGAGCGGCGCGCCGATCAGTCCTAGTGATGGCGAAACCCCTACCTCATCTGGTTGGCCACGATGGCGAGGATCGCCAGCAGGAAGGCGGCGGCGAGCGGCTCCTGATAGCGGTAGTAGCGTAGGCGTGATTGGGCGGTCTCCACCGCCACCACCACGGCGCCGACGGCCGCGAACTTCACCAGGATCGCGGCCGCAGCGCCGAGCGCCCCAAGGGCCGTTCCGCGTAGGGACAGTCCCCAAGGCAGCAGCAGCACGTTGCAGAAGATGGTGTAGAGAATGAACTGCTTCATCGCCGAGGCCCAGCGCAGCAGCGCCAGCAGTGGGCCCGAGTACTCGAGGATGCGTCCTTCCTCGATCATGTACACCTCGATGTGGGTGCTCGAGTGGATGGGAAGCCGGTCGGTCTCGACGAGCAGCAGAATGAAGAAGGCCGCCACCAGGAATAGGTGCGCGGGGCTCCAGTAGACGGCCGGCTGGCCGACAAGCAGGTGATTGACCACGAAGGGCAGCATCGACTTGGCGAGCAGCGTGATGCCGACGAAGACCAGGATCATGGTCGGCTCGGCGAGGATGCCGAGCATCACTGCGCGCGAAGCGCCGATACCACCGTAGGCGCTGCCTGAGTCGAGCCCTGCGAGGCTGATGAGGAACGAGCCTAGGGTCAAGAATGAGTCCGCCGCCGAGGATGTCTCCCATGTCCGAGAGCGGCAGCGGAAAGTTCGTCAGCACGGGGATCAGGATCGGCACCGTCAGCATGCAAGTGAAGGCGACGACGGGTGCAGTCCAGTAGATGAAGCTTGCTGTCTCAGGCACCATGAGCTGCTTGTGGAACAGCTTCCAGAGATCGCGGTAGGGCTGGAAAATGCCGGGTCCTTACGCGCGTTGCACCCGCTCTTCCCACTGCACGATGATCCCCTGCAGGAGCGGCGCGAGCACCAGAACGGTGAGCACCTGAGCGATCTGCAGCAGGATGACCCGTGTCACGCGTCGTCCCTTGGCGGCGCAAGCGGGCTGCGTGTCACATGGATGCAGGGTTCAGACGCCGCGATCGATGCGGACCAGGCATTCAGTCCGGCTTGCGCGCGCAGCGTGGAGAAGGGACTCGGGACACGCCCACCTACGGCACGCTGCTCGGATCCCATGCGCTACCGCTCCTCCGTCGCAATGACGGGATCGATAGGCATCGTCAGCCGTTGGCGGTTCTTATTACAGGAGGAATGCCATCTCCCTGTGACTCAATATACAACGGCGCGGGGACACCGGCAAGCTTCGGGGCGGTCGCCGCGCGAACCGCTTGCCGGCCGCCGCCCGGGAGTTCTAAACTGCCACACCAATGGGAGATGGCATGCCTCCCCGAAGCGCCGCGTTCCGTGGCTGACGATGCCTGCGTCAATGGTGTTGCGGACCGCAGGCAGACAGATCCATGCAGTTTCAGTTGGGGGAGCTGACCACGCTGTTGGAGCAGCGCCTGTTGCGCGGCGAGCATCTGACGCTCTATGGTCCGCGCGGCAGCGGCAAGTCGACCGTGCTCGCCGAGCTCCATGCACGGCTCCAGCGCAACGCCATTCCCTGCGCCTACTCGACTTCCACCGCCGCTCTCGATGACATCACCCGGGCGCTGGAGCGCGCATATCCCGGGGTGGACACTCTGGAAGTCGGGCGCCGCACAGCCCGGGTCCGGCTATGGTATGCGGCCGACCGGCGCTCCGGGGTACTGCTGCTCGATCACTTCCGCTGCAATGGCAGTGCGATGGTGTCCTTCCTGCGTCGTCTACATGGCAAGATCGCCGGTGTGTTGACTGCGGTGGATGTTGACGTCGAGAAAGAGCGCAGCCGGATGCGGCCCTGGCGTTATGGGGCGATGTCCGTGCGCATTCCTTTGGCGACGGCACGCCAACTGCGTCGGTTGCTCGAGGAGCGCTGGCGCACTCTGCAGTTGCCGCCGCTCGATGGGGACGCGACGCACACTTTCGTCGAAGCGGCGCGCGGGCGTCCCGGTTGGATCATGAAATGCAGCGAGCTTGCCCGTGAACAGCGCTACTGGTGCGCGTACGGCCCCTTAGTCTCGGTCCTCTGTGTGGACACGGAGGCCGAGGTGCGCTACCACGCGCTCGCGATGGTACGTGCAGAATTGGCTACAGGGCCCGGGGAGCAATGGGGTGGTCAGGCATCCTCGGTCACGGCCGGTGGATCGGCAGCACCGGAGTTGATAACGCCGAAGTGCGCGGGGAGGTAGGCGTAGAACAGGCGCACTTTTTCGCGGTGCAGCAGCTCGAGGAGCTTCTGCGCCTCCTCCTGCGTCACGATGACCGTTCGAGCCGGCGGGCTCGAGGACGCTCGCCTTGTGCAGCATGTGATGGCGACCGAATCTGGCCATCGCCTTGAGCGCCGAGCCACCGCGGATGCCGAGGTGGTTGCCCTGCTCGAGCAACCACTCCCACACGAGCCTGCCATGATGGCGATGGTTCTCGTGCACGTAAAACCGGAAGGACGAGCCCTACATGATCCGCCGCTCCCGACGTCCGGGCCGAAGCTTATGCCTTCATGCTATGGCGGCTCGATTCACGCAAGTTTCTTCGCCAATTCGGCTGCGTCGGGCTGGTAGTAGCGGTCGAGAACACATGCGACAGTAGCGCCAGCAGTCGCACGACGGTGGCGGGTGCCAGACCATCCGCCAGCCACTTGTCGCGGAGCGTGGCAAGGCCGGCGGAGCGACCGGAGACCAGCATTCGCTTGGCGATGTCGTCGCGACTGAGGACGCGGAGCTTGGGCACCTCGTCGGCCGCGCCGCGCTTGCGCGGGGTTACCTCACGCTCGTATCGTGCCAGGGCTGCGGCGAGCGTGGTCGATTCGGCCCCGCCGTGGTCGAGCCAGATGCCACGCGACATCTCCGACTCGATGATGTTGGCCCACGCCTGGGCTTCCGCGCGGGTCGTGAATGTCTTGGTTTGCTGCGGATAGCCCTTTTTGCGCACTTGCACGTGCCATTGGTGCTCGTCCTTCTTCCGGATGGTCGCCATGCGCTGCACTGTTCCAAAAGTGTGCCAGAAAAGCCAGAAAACGCATTAATGTATTGAAATAG
>JAKBWB010000011.1 GCA_021843755.1 Pseudomonadota bacterium | reverse complement strand
GGATACGCTAACTGGCGAGGAGCGGACGCTCTCCTCGATCGCCGTCAAACGCGAGGAATTTGGCGGCTTTTCCCGCTCAGCGTCGGCGTGGTGTTAACGCAAGGACTAACGTGGGCATCAAGGCTAGCTATCCGCCACCTGTGTCCGTAAAGGCCAGTCCATGGAACCGAGCGTTGCGCATATTTCACGTCGACTGGACGCAACATGTCAAGCTTACGACCATAGTCGTAATGTTCGCCGGTTCGATGGTTGGTGAATGAGACTGGAAATTACGCACTGGATACGCACTAAAGTGCACCACACACTACAAATCACGAAGAATGTGGCGGTCACCCTCTCCGCCAGAATCGAAGATTCCTTAGGAGAAAATCGGGTGGGTTCGAACCCACGGTGTCGGTGTGCCGCAATGCGCGGACTGGGTGCCACAATCCCGAACTGCGTGCCCCACGGCGCCGCGTTCCTCCTTATCCGCCATACCTGACTCGCCCCTCGAGCGGCTCGCCGTTCCTGGAGGCTATGCGTGCGTCTGGCGGCTTCGCGAGCGTTTCACGTGCGAAAGCAGCGCTGTATTCATGCGCGTCTGCCAGCCTCGTCCGGTTGAGCGGAAGAATTCGATCACTTCAGGATCGAGCCGAACGTTGACGTGCACCTTGTGGACGGCGGCTTTTGGCCGGCCGCGCAGCACGGGGCGCAGTTCGTTGAACTCCTTGGCACTGAGTTCATACGTGTCGGGGTCTCGGGCGATTCCCGCATTGATGGCGCGGTCTTCCCGTGCTGTGGGCTTAATCAGCCTTCGTCTGCTGCTCATAGTTGCGTACCTCGCGTCTGTTCGCCTTGCGCAGACTGATGATGCGAAACACCGCACGGCGCCGGAGGAAGACGACGCAATAAAGACGGCCATCAATCAGCCCGTAGCCAATCTCCCGAGGCTCGCCATAGTCGCGGCGCCGATCGGGCTTGGCAAGCGCCCTTTCCCAGTCGAGCCGTGCAGCTTCACCGAGCGAGACCCCGTGCTTGTCACGGTTCGTCCCGTCTTTGGCTGCATCGAACTCGATTCTCACGGCATTTATTGTATCCACAATAACTGTCTCTGTCAAAGCGGCGGGAGCCTGGGAGCGTCGGCATGAGCGCCTCATACTGCTCGACCCTGCAATCCTCGCAGCACGACGTCCTGCGTCATCCGTTCGGTGGTTGCGTTGATGCCGTGACGGAAGGAGTGATGGCATGGCGCTTGGTGGGGAGGCTCCGGAATCCTGCGGGATCAATGCGCGAGCGACGCATGCGAATCCCACCCTCTCCGCCAGCTCTGTCCGGTCCTGTCACGCACGACTGACAGACCCTGACAAATCAAAGTCTTGAGCGGTTGCCTGTCCCGCTCTGTCCGTGCAAAATGCCACTCGCGGCCAAAAAGTACGCACGGGCTACGCACACAAATGGCATCGATTACGCACTACGGCGAGGGGTGGCGTGCCCACCTCTACGCGGATGGGAAACGCGAATCGCGGTTCTTTCGCCTTCGCCGGGAGGCGGAGCGGTGGGCAGCGAAGCGCGAGGCCGAACTGCGCGGCGGGGGCACCGCGATCACCTTCGGCGAGGCCACCGAGCGATGGTTGGCGCAGCACCTACCGGAACTGAGCAACGCAAACAGCCAGCGCACGGTGGAGCAGTCGATCCGGGATTACGTGCTGCCGGTGATCGGCAGGCAGCGGCTCGACGAGCTTCGCCGGGGGGATCTGGTCGATGTGGTGCGCCGAGTGGCCGCGGCCGGGAAGGTTGAGACCGCGCACCGGCTCGGCCAGCGCATCCGCGCGATTCTCGATCATGCCGTGGACCACGGGGACATCGAGTCGCATCCCGGTGCGGGACTCTCCCGAGTCCTACCGGCGGTGGAGAAGACGCCGATGGTGGCGGTGACGCCGGCGGAATTGCCGGCGCTGATGAACGCCATCGACAGCTACCTGGAACCGGTCACCCGCTTGGGCCTGCTGCTCTTGGCGCATACGTTCACGCGCACGAATGAATTGATTGGCGCACAGTGGGCGGAGATTCGCGACCCCGAGACCTGGGTGATTCCGGAGGAGCGTATGAAGCGGCGCATTCCGCACGTGGTGCCGCTCTCCCGGCAGGTTCGCGCTATGCTGGACGAGTTGCGCGCGATGACGGAAGAGGAGTCTCCCTTCATCCTGGCCTCGAGCCAGAATCCGCGCTGCAGCATCAGCAATAACACGCTTCTCTTTGCCTTGTATCGCTTGGGTTACAAGGGGCGTATGACCGGACACGGATTCCGTGCCGTCGCGAGCACCGTGCTCAATGAAAGCAAGCTGTGGGGGCGGGATGCCATTGAACGCCAGCTCGCGCATCGCGAAACCGATCTGGTCCGCGAGGCATACCACCGGGCCGAGTACCTCGAGGAGCGGCGGCGGATGATGCAGTGGTGGAGCGACTATCTCGAGGCGAGCCGGTCCAGGACCCACGAATAGGGGATGCGGCCGGCGGCGAGGACCGGCGGCTTCATTCTGCGCACCGTGCGCCCGGAGCAGCCCAGCATCTCTCCCGCCTGTTCGTACGTTACCGTGCTCGCGACAGGTCGTTGGGCCAGTGCGTGCGCCACGGCGCGCTCGATGAGCGCGGCCAGCTCGGACTCTGAAAGCATCACTGATCGGTCCATGTTCCATTCCCCCGGGCGGGGGATGCGACTGCGGCGGGTACCTCGGCGGTGCGGGTGTCACGGTCTCTGCAGGATGAGCATTCCAAGGGCATGAATGACTGCGGCAGCTCGAGAGAGGCACCAGGCGACCCAGATGCGGCTTGCCGCACCCATCATCCCCGCCAGAACCAGCATTGCCGGCAGCCGCCAACGGTGCCATCGCAGCGCCGACTCCGCGTAGGCCCGCCACGCGCCCAGCGACTGATTTACGGCTTGAACTTCGGCGTGTACGGTCTGCGCCGCCACGCCGCGGATGTCACCGATGGCTCTGTGCACCCCGGCCGCCACCGCGCGTTCCGCGCCCGCTGAGATCGCCGCCTCGAGGGTCTTGACGGTCTGCGCCATCGCTGTGCGGACCGCAACCTGCGCGGCCTCGACCTGTGCCTTCTGAGTGGCGGCGGCTGTGCGCCGCCACTCATCCGCCGCCTGCTGGGTCAGCACATTCAACTCACCGCGCAGCCCGGCAATCATCATTTCCACCGCATCGCTCATTTCGCACCCTCCTGGGCCAAGTAGTCATATACGGCCCGCAGATTCGTCTGAGCCTTACGTGCGAAGCCGATGCCATCCAGGGCGAGTCCGAGGCGAGCTTCCGCGTCCACGTTCCCGCGCGCCTTGGCGGCCTTGTCGCGCAGCGCGTCCAAGTCGATCCCCGCGACACCCGCGATGCCGGTGCCGTCGAGCAACGCATGGTAGGACGAGTCCGAGTCGAGGAGCGGGGAGTAATAGATCGGGGTCGGACAGAGTTCGATGCCGGCGGATGCACAAAAGTCCGCGATCTGTTTCCCGGCCGCCGACTCGCGCAGATCCCGGAATCCGGTCTCTCCTTTGCGCAGGAGGTTGTACACGAGCACCCGGCGCACCGCGCGGGGGAGTTTCCCAGCGAACTTCTCCAGGCCCGATGCGCACTTGCGGCCCGCCTCGAACGGGATGACGGCGGTCATCTCGGCCGGGAGCTGTCCGACCTCGGTCAGTTCGGCGAGTACCTGCGCGCATAGCTCGCTGTCGGTGACGCCAGCGTCAATAATCGTCGTGTGTGTGCTGTCGGCGGCGAACAGGCGCGTCTTCAGGATGCGCCCGCCACGCTCGTCATCGCGGGAGAGCAACTCGACCTCATCACCCCCGGGGGATGCGCTCTCGATGGAGAGGATCGCAGGGTGTGGAGCGTGAGCGGCGAGGACATGCTTCGCAATCACGGTTTTTCCGATGCTGCCGACGGGCAGCGCGACGATGTAGATCTTCATGTGGATTTCCTCTTCGTCAGGCGTAGATCAGAAAGAATGTCGGTGGGCTCCGGGCCGTAGGCGTCGGCGAGGGACGGAGTGACGGAATCCGATGTCCCCGCGGCCGGGAGGTCTGTGCCTCGGGGAGGGCCGGATGGCTGGCGCGCGCTCGCGGTGGCGTTGTAAACCCGGCCCAGGTGAGCCCTGCACCAGCGCCGCAGCCAGCGGGGTGAGACCGGATGCCCGGCGCGGGAAAGAGCACGGGCGATCTGGGCATAGCTGTATCCCTCCGCCAGGCGGCGGGAGATCTCCTGCGTCCATGACCACAGCGGCGAGCGGCGGCGTGCGGGTAAACCGGCGCCACCCATTTCGAGTTCTTGAGGCTTGTGGGCGTGATCCATGTAGACCTCCATGCCCCGTTCCCCCGGCAGGGAGACTCCGCACCCGGTGCCGTGAATCGCCCCATGTTTCGGGCCATATCGAGGGCTATCGATCGCCCCATGTGATGGGGCGGATTGCAACCCTATTGCAGCCCGCTGGATAGGTCGTTGTATGACCCTCGCCTAGACACTATGGCCTGACGTGCAAAGTCGAAGGTCAGGCTGGATGTTGAGGGTTGAGGAGAAGAGGTCTGCCTCCGGTGTATCGTGGGTTGCACCCCGTGAGGTGCCTATCCACATGCAGAGCG
>JAKBWB010000068.1 GCA_021843755.1 Pseudomonadota bacterium | reverse complement strand
CGCTCACCCTCAGGCCAATCCCCCCGCCGCGCTCGAAAACTATCGCTCGGTTCCCGCCTTACACCTACCCAGCGCCTCACTCCTACTACGGTCTTCGCCCGGATGGCCTAGAACGGACTTGCCGTGGCCCCAGGTACGTTCCGGATTGCATGCCCAATTCCGATACGTTAGCATGCTATGTAATCCTCGTCCGTCCGGCGACGGACAGTAGTAATCTGCGCAAAGGAATACCCATCATCCCCCTTCTGATACACGTGTGGTCGGTGTGCCAGAGGAGCTAGGAATGCTCTCGAATTATCGTCACCGGAAAACCGCTGGCGCGCGCGAGCTGCTGCGTGGGCGCCCTGGACCGGGGAAGCACGGCATCAGATCTGCGCTGATGTTGGCCGGCTGCGGCTGTCTGCTGAGTCTCGCGGGCTGTAGCTTCGCGCCGAGGTATTCCCTGCCGGCACTGCCCACGGACTCGTACACTCGCGCCCCGGCGCCGCGCGCCACCGTCAGTGCGGCCGGTCCGGCCGGTCGGGCGCAGCGGTTCGATTACGGGGTCTCGCCGTCGGTCGAGTGGTGGCGGCAGTTTGCTTCGCCAAAACTCGATGCCCTGATTCGTCAGGCGTTGGCGAACAATCCCGGACTGGTGCAGGAGCAGGCGCGGCTGCGGGAGGCGCAGGCCGCGATGGCCGCTGCGGCGGGCATTTTCTACCCGCAGGTGAACGGCGACCTCAGCGCCGCGCGGCAGAAGACGTCCTCGGCCAGTTCCGGCGGCTCTTTCCCTGGCCGGATTTACTCACTGTATTCCGGCGGGCTCGCCGTTAGCTACTACCCCGACTTCTTTGGCGTCAACCGCTTGGTCTACAAGGGCGAGCAGGCGCTGGTCGACTACCGGCGCTATGAGCTCGATGCGGCCCGTCTGACGCTGATCGGGAACGTCGCCTCCGCGGCAATCAGCGCAGCTTCGGTGCGCGCGCAAATCGTGGCGACCCGCGCCATCATCGCCCATGAAAAGAAACTGCTCGAGCTGACCGAGACGCAATATAGATTCGGTGCCGTGCCGTACTTGAGTGTGCTCACGCAGCGCGGCCAGGTGGCCTCGAGCGAGGCGAGCCTGCCGTCTCTGGAACAACAATCGGCGGTCTATCGGCATGAACTCGCGATCCTGGTGGGCGAGTTGCCGGCGCAGTGGCGCGATCGTTCGCCAAGCATGAATGAAGTGCGGCTGCCGGCGCGTGTTCCGGTGAGTCTGCCTTCGACACTGCTGCAGCAGCGTCCGGACATCCGCGCCGCCGAGGCCCAGTTGCGCTATGCGGACGCCGAAATCGGCGTCGCGGTGGCGCAGATGTATCCGGCCGTGACGCTCACCGCGCAGTTCGGTCAGGAAAGCACCGTGCCCGGGGCTTTCGTGCATGCCGCGAGCAACATCTGGAGCCTTGCCGGCGATCTGGTTTTTCCGATCTTCGCGGGCGGCACCCTCGAGGCGCAGAAACACGAAGCAGTCGCCTCGTACGACGCGACGGTCGCGGCTTACCGGCAGACGGTATTGGGCGCCTTCCAGCAGGTTGCCGACGCCCTGCGCGCGCTCGAGCACGATGCCCAGAGGCTGCGGGCCGAACAGCATTCGCTCGCCGCGAACCGCACGGCGTTGCGCCTGTCCGAGACGAGTTATCGGGAAGGATCGGTCGATTACCTCTCGTTGTTGACCGCCGAGGTGCAGTACAACAATGCGCGTCTGAGCTACATACAGGCACAAGCGCAACGCTATCTCGATACCGTAAGCCTGTTCGTCGCTCTCGGCGGGGGCTGGACTGCGCGGCCGCCGGCCGCTCAGCCGCATCCGGCCGCGAGAAAAGGAAAATCCAGCATGGCTGAGGAGAATTGACCGATGGCGAACTCCGAGCGGCACACCGTGCTGCGCACAGTGCTCATCGTTGCGGTGGTGCTTGCGGTGGTCTTCGGCATCAAGCTCTGGGAGAAACATGCCGCGCTGGCAGCCCAGGCTCGTCACGGTCCCTACGAGGTGAGCGTCTCGGTGGCACCGGTCGTCAAAGTGCCGTGGCGCGCGGAGATTCACATGGTCGCCAGCCTGGTAGCGACCTCCGGCGTCGATCTCACCCCGCAGCTTCCGGGGCAGGTGACCGGCATTTACTTTCACTCCGGCGAGCACGTGAATAAGGGCCAGCGGCTCGTTCAGCTCGATGATTCGAACCAGCTGGCAACGCTGGCCGAAGATCGTGCCAATGAAACCCTCGCCAGCATCAATTACCGGCGGGCGCAGCGTCTGTATGCCGCCCGCGCCACGAGTTTGGCGGCTTTGGATACCGCGCGGGCGGACGAGCAAAGCGCCAAGGCGGCCGTTGCCAACGTTCGCGCGACGCTGGCGAAGCTTGCGGTCAGCGCGCCGTTTTCCGGCTGGATGGGCGTGCGTCAGGTCAGTCTGGGCGAGTATCTCTCGCCCGGGACCGAAATCGCGGCGCTCAACGTGTGGAATCCGCTGCGAGCCGAATTTACCGTGCCGCAGAGCCAGAGCGGCCTGGTCCATCCGGGCCAGTCGGTCGACCTCTCCGTCGATGCCTTTCCGGGGCGGCGTTTTCCCGGGCGGATCACCGCGATCGATTCGCAGGTCAATCCCAGTACCCGGAATGTGACGGTGGAGGCGATCGTCCGCAATCCGACTCTGCAGCTCCGTCCGGGCATGTTCGGCGAAGCGCGCATCCTGGTCGGCGCCGCGCAGAAACGCCTCGCCGTACCGACGGTGGCCGTCACCTACAGCACTTTCGGCGACTACGTGTACGTCGTCAAAAAGCGCAAACAAGGCTCCCATGAGCTGCAGGTGGCGGTTGCCACGCCGATAAAGGCCGGCCACACGCGCGGCCAGCTCACCGAAATCCGCGGTGGTCTGCACCCCGGAGAGCTCGTGGTGACCGCCGGCCAGATCAAGCTGCACAACGGGATGCCGGTCGTGATCCATCGCCGCGGCACGCGCTGAAACCCAGGGTAGCGCGATGCGTTTTACGGACATCTTCGTACGCCGCCCGGTGCTTGCGACCTCCTTGAGCCTGGTGATCCTGCTGCTCGGGCTGCGGGCCTGGACGGAAATGGCGGTGCGTCAGTACCCAAAGGTCACGAGCACGCTGGTTACTGTGACCACGGCCTATCCCGGTGCGAGTTCCTCCACCGTGCTCGGATTCGTGACCGCACGACTGGAGCAGGCGATCGCCTCCGCGCCGGGCATCGATTACATGACGGCCACCAGCTCCGAGGGCGTCTCGACGATCACGGTGTACATGCGGCTCAATTACAACCCGAATGCCGCGGTCGCGCAGATCATGTCCAAGGTGCAACAGGTTCAGAATCAGTTGCCGACGGGAACACAGGCGCCGGTGATCAACGAGACGGTCGGCAATCAGACTGCGCTGATGTACCTGGCGTTCTATAGCAAGACGCTCAGCCAGCAGCAGGTCAACGACTATGTCTTGCGAGTTGTGCAGCCGAAGATCCAGGGTGTGGCGGGCGTCGGTCAGGCTCAGATCGTGCCGGCGGGCACCGGCCCGAGCGGCGACAGCTTCGCGCTGCGCGCGTGGCTCAATCCGAATCGCATGGCCGCGCTCGGAGTAACGCCCGCCGAATTGGCTACAGCGCTCGCGTCCAACAACTACATCAGTGCCGTGGGGCGTACCCGCTCGGCCGATATCGCTCGCCCGATACGAGCCGACACGATCCTGCACAACGCCCGCCAGTTCCGCAATCTCGTCGTGGCACATTCCGGCAATACGCTGGTGCGATTGGGCGATATCGCCAAGGTCGAACTCGGTGGCCAGAACTACAATCAAGCCGTCTATTACAACGGGAAACCGGCCGTATTCATAGGCGTCTTCGCCACACCGAATGCAAACAGCCTGTCGGTAGCCAAAGGTGTTCACAGGGCGTTCGCGCAATTACGACGCTCGCTCCCGCCGGGCATCCAGGCGGCGATCCCGTACGACGGCAGCGTGTACATCCAGAAGTCGATCCGTGAGGTCATGACGACCATCGCGATCACGCTCATCGTTGTCGTGTTCGTGATCTTCCTGTTTCTCGGATCGCTGCGCTCGCTGCTCATTCCCGCCGTGGCCATCCCATTGGCGATCGTCGGCGGCGGTATCTTCATGATTGCGGCCGGCTACACGATCAATCTGATCACGTTGCTCGCCGTCGTGCTCGCCATCGGACTGGTGGTCGACGATGCCATCATCATCGTCGAGAACATCCACCGGCACATGGAGGAGGGCATGAGCAGCTTCGATGCGGCGATCCGCGGGGCGCGCGAGCTCGGCAATCCGATCATCGTCATGGCGACCACTCTGGCGGCAGTGTTCGCTCCGATCGCGTTGACGGGGGGGTTGACCGGAAGCCTGTTTTCGGAATTCGCATTTACACTCGTCTTTACGGTAACGGTCTCGGCTGTCATCGCGCTCACACTCTCGCCGATGCTCTCGTCCAAGGTGCTGCGGCCGTCGGCGTCGCACGGCTTTTCGCATGCGCTCGACGTCGGCTATGAGCGTCTGCGCCGCGCCTATGATCGCTCGCTTGCGGCGGTGATCAACAACCGCACGGCCGTGTTGGTGGTAGCGGCGGCGGTTCTGATATCGATCCCGCTGCTGTTTCTCGGCACACCGAGCGAGCTGGCTCCGACCGAGGATCAGGGACTCATCCTCGTCTCGGCTACCGGGCCCGCAACGGCGACGCTGCATTATCTGAACCACTATTCGCGCCAGATCGCGCAGATTTTCAGGAGCTTTCCCGAAACCAAACAGGTCTTCGAGATCAACGGCGTATCCGTCAGCGGCGCGCTGGACAACGCGATGATCGCCGGGATGAAGCTCAAGCCCTGGAGCCAGCGCTCCATGACGCAGATGGCGCTGATGCCGGAGGTGCAGCAGAAGCTCAATCGCCTCACGGGTGTGCAGGCGGCCGCATTCGCCAAGCCATCGCTGCCGGGTTCGGCCGGGGGCTTTCCAGTGCAGTTTGTCATCACCTCGAGCGGTCACTTCGGCAAGATCGATCAGGTGGCCGATGCGCTCATCGGCAAGGCGATGCAGAGCGGTCGGTTCGCGTTCCTCACGAAGGATCTGCGTTATGATTCCCCGGGGGTCGTGCTGCATGTCAACCGCAACCTTGCCGGCGACCTCGGCATCAGCATGGCGGACATCGCCGATAATCTCGAGCCTCTGCTCGGCGGCAACTATATCAACCGCTTCGATATTTCCGGCCGCAGCTACAAGGTCATCCCGCAGGTGTCAAACCGCTTCCGGGCTCATCCGTCGATGCTGCGTGCCTACTATATCCGCAGCGGCGCGGGGGCGCTGATCCCGCTCTCGACGCTGATCAAGGTGCGCACGGAAGTGCAGCCGGAGTACCTGCCGCAGTTCCAGCAGCTCAACTCCGCGACGATCCAGGGCGTGATGGCGCCCGGGGTAACCCTCGGTCAGGCGCTTTCCTATCTGAAGACCGAGGCGAAAAAGATCCTGCCGCCTGGTTTTGGCATCAATTATGCCAGCGAGTCGCGCCAGTACATCCAGCAGGGCCATGCGATCATCATCACGTTCGCGCTGTCGGTGCTCCTGGTGTACCTGCTGCTCGCGGCGCAGTTCGAGAGCTTCCGCGATCCGCTGATCGTGCTGGTGACGCTGCCGATGGCGATCACCGGCGCGCTCCTCTTTCTCTATCTCGGCGCCGCGACAATCAACATTTATACGGAGGTCGGGCTGATCACGCTCATTGGTCTGATCACCAAGCAGGGTATTCTGATCGTGCAGTTCGCCAACGTGATTCAGCAGACCGAGGGGCTCGATCGCCGCGCTGCCGTCGAGAAGGCCTCGAGTATTCGCCTGCGTCCGATTCTGATGACGACGGGCGCGATGGTCTTTGGGGCTCTGCCCCTGGTGTTCGCGACCGGTCCAGGCGCGGTGAGCCGATTCGATATGGGACTGGTGATCGCCGCGGGCCTGGCGATCGGGGCGCTGTTCTCGCTCTATGTGGTGCCCGTGATCTACACGTATCTGGGGCACGATCGGCGCGGCAACGCCTCGGTGCAGGCGCAGCCATGAGGGGCCACGAGCCGGGAACGCGCACGGCCATGCTTGCGCATATGCGCGGAACTGAGGGGTATAGGGCATCAAGCGGCAACCGACGCGGTGGCGGAGCAAGGACACAAGGGGTCGAGTTCCGGGTCGTTTCCATGATCATGCCCGAAAAACAATCCGATCCGGCGGACAGCGAGTCTGTGTCACCATGACTTGTCAGGCCATGAGTGGTGCTTAACCGTGCCGATGGCGCCGGGTTCTGCACGCTGCTCGGCGAAACCGGCCGCTCCTGGCGTTATCGGCTCGATCAGCGCCTCAAGCCGCTCGGATTGAGCCAGGCGAAATGGATCACGCTGCTGAAGCTTGCCGGGGCCGAAGACGGCATGACACAGAAGGAGCTCGCCGAGCGTCTGGGTATCGAGAGTCCCACCCTCGCGAGGCTACTGGATCGAATGGCGGCCGACGGCTGGATCGAGCGGCGCGGGTCGCACACCGACCGGCGCAGCAAGACGGTGCACCTGCGTCGCAAGTCGTGCGCGTTGCTTCAGCAGATCAATGCGGTGGCGGCGCGCCTGAGCGGTGAGCTGCTGGAAGGTATCCCGGATGCCGAGCTGCGCGCGTGCATGGACGTGTTGCGTCGCATCAAAGCGAGAGCGATCGGTCTTGACACATTGACCGAGTTGACTCAACCCTCAGCGAGGGATCGCACCGCCGGCCGCGCGCAACGTGAGACGGACAAGCGCGGTCGAAAGAGGGACAAGTAGGGACGAGGGACGGACAGAGGCACTCCGGCGCAGCTCGGACGGGCTCGAATCGGGGGCGGAAATGCTGCCGCATATGGCAATCAGGCCGCATCCGGCGTTCCCGAGCGAGCGGCTGCGGAGGCGGGACTGATTTGCAACAGTCCGGTGTGCCCGCGAGCGTGAGCGGTACTGCATGCAGTTGTGATGTTTTTCCGATGAGCGTGAGCAACGTGCGCTGATCTGCGCGGGCGCGCGATGGGGGGGGCGAGCAGGCGGGCACTTGTGTTCCGACGCCGTCTCCGCGAGCGTCCTGCATCATGGAGACACTGCTTCGATACCGCGGCCGCCCCGTTACCCCGGGGCACGTTCAGTTCAGCCGGGCATTGATCGCGGCCCGCCCCAACGAGCGCCTTGGTCGCCCGGGTGAATTATAGGCCCCTGAGGTATTCCCGCCCCATCCGGCCGCAGCCCGCGTCGGCTTGCGGATGTACCTTCTCTGACCCGCTGCCGTTGCACAGTGGCACGGACTGCTTGGCCGCCCAGGTCCGGTGACTGGGTCGGCCGGTGGACGAACGGACGATTGGCGGTGTGGCCGCGTAGGGACGGGTGCAGCCTCTGGGCACCCGGCAGCCGCCTGCCCGTGCTGCGTGCGGGCGGACGGACGGGTGCCCGGGGGGCTGGCGGAAAGAGTGCACCGCGGCGCCTTGAATTTCCGCCCACCTGCCCTGAACTTTTGGCCTGCCCAAGCAGCTTAACGAACCGATAGGAGGTGCGAAAATGTTCGGTATCCCCATGCCAGGTTCGGTCTTTGACGACCTTTGGCGATTGCAGCAGGAAGTCGACGAGCTCTTCGGCAGCTGGAGCGCGCCTTTAGGCATCCGCTCGCTCCCCCGTGGGAGTTTCCCCGCGGTCAACATCGGCCAGACGCCCGAACGGGTGGACGTCTATCTGTTCGCCCCGGGCATTGATCCGAAGAGCCTCGACATCTCCCTGCAACAGAATCTGCTCACGGTTTCGGGAAATCGGGAGATCAAAATCGAGGAAGACGTGGACTATTACCGCCAGGAACGCTTCGGCGGGGAATTTCGGCGGGTCATGAGCCTGCCCGAGGACGTGGACCCGGACCGAGTGCAGGCGAAGTACGCCGATGGCATCGTGCAGATCAGCATCGAGCGGCGCGAATCCGCGCGGCCGAGGCAAATCCAGATCCATTGAACTCAGGCGGAGGTCGCTCATATGGCTACGAACACCGAAGTCACCCGGCGCGGCTCGAGCGCCGCAAAAGAGGCGGGGGCTGGTCTGACCTCACAAGGCACCTGGACCGCCGAGGGGCCCATCCGGCCACCGGTGGATGTCTGGGAAGACAAGGACGGAATCACCTTGTGCGCGGACATGCCAGGCGTATCCAAGGACCGCCTCAACGTGCGCGTCGATGGCAACACCCTCATCGTGGAGGGCCAGCTCGAGCTCGAGCTCTCGAAGGACGCGGAGGCGCTCTATGCGGATGTCCGCTCGAGCCTCTACCGCCGCAGCTTTGCCTTGAGCGGTGAGCTCGAGACCGAGAAGATCGAGGCGAACCTGAAGCACGGCGTGTTGACGGTACGCATTCCGAAGCGCGCGGAGCTTCGCCCGAAGAAAATCGAAGTCAAGGTTGGCTGAGACCGATCCGGAAGGTCTCCGGGCCGAACGATCGGCCCGGAGACTTGCGGGCTGGGCAAACTCAGCCGTGTCCGGCATCGCGCGGCGCAGGGATGCTTGTGGAACGGACGGCGGGGCTGTTGCTCGATGCGAACGAAGAACAGGAACGCGGCGTTCTCTTCCAAATCCGGCCGTTTGCTGTCCGACCGGCGCTCGTTTCTGCACGTGCGGGAAGTCGGCGGCTCGAACAATTGCCGGCAGACCCCCAAGTTGCATGCGGTCTGTTGGGGTCCTTTTGAGTTCTGTGCCAAGCGTTCCGGTACGATAACTGCGATGGCCGAGGCCAGAGGTCCTGGCTGATTCAAAACGATCAGGCCTGTGGCGAGGAACTCGCAGGTCATCGAGCCCGGGTCACAGGCGGACGAATCGAAGCCGCAGCGCGTTGCCGATGACGGAAACCGAGCTCAGACTCATGGCGGCGGCGGCGATCATGGGACTCAAGAGCAGGCCGAAAACAGGATACAGCGCGCCGGCGGCGATCGGGATGCCGCTCACGTTGTAGATGAAGGCGAGGACGAGATTCTGGCGGATATTGCGCATGGTGGCGCGGCTGAGCACGCGAGCCCGCACGATGCCCGCAAGGTCGCCCTTGACGAGGGTTACACCGGCGCTCTGCATGGCCACATCGGCTCCGGTCCCCATTGCAATGCCAACCTCGGCTGCGGCGAGGGCCGGCGCATCATTCACGCCGTCGCCCGCCATCGCGACCGCTCGTCCTTCGGCGCGCAGCCGCTGCACGATGGCATGCTTGTGTTCCGGCAGCACCTGCGCCTCGATGGCATTGATCCCGAGGCGGCGCGCGACGGCTTCAGCCGTGGCACGATGATCTCCCGTGACCATCACGATGCGGATGCCCTCGTGCCTGAGCGCCTCGAGAGCACCGGGCGTGCTCGGCTTCACCGGATCGGCGACGGCGACGACGCCCGCGGGTCGCCCATCGATCGCCACGAACATGACCGTCGCCCCGTCGCTTCGCAGACGTTCCGCCTGCGCTCCGAGACCCGCGTGTGGAATTCCGCGAGACTCGAGCAGCACGGCGTTACCCACGGCGACGGCGTGCCCGTTTACGGTCCCGATGATCCCCTTGCCTGTTTCCGAGCGAAAACCGGTCACGCCTTGCAATGCAAGGCCGCTTTGGTTCGCCGATGCGACAACGGCGGCGGCCAGGGGATGCTCGCTCGAGCGCTCGAGGCTCGCCGCGTAGCTGAGCACCGCGGCCTCCTGGTAGCCTTCCTCCGGCACGACGGCGATCACTCTCGGCTTGCCCTCGGTCAACGTCCCGGTCTTGTCGATGACGAGCGTGTCGATCTTCTCGAATCGCTCGAGAGCTTCGGCGTTCTTGATCAGCACGCCCGCCGTGGCGCCTTTGCCGATACCGACCATCACGGACATGGGAGTGGCGAGCCCGAGTGCGCAGGGGCATGCAATGATGAGCACCGACACCGCCGCAACCAGCGCGTAGGCCATCTGAGGCGGCGGGCCAAGCAGCATCCACAGGACGAATGCGACCAGGGCAATCACGATGACGGCCGGCACAAACCAGGAGGAGGCCAGATCGGCGAGTCGCTGGATGGGGGCACGGCTGCGCTGCGCTTCGGCCACCATCTGCACGATTCGAGCGAGCATCGTGTCCGAGCCAACGCCCTCGGCGCGCATGATCAGCGCGCCGCTGGTGTTGATCGTGCCGCCGATGACTTTGGCCGCCGCGACTTTGGCCACTGGGATGGACTCCCCGGTGACCATAGATTCATCAACGGCGCTCGAGCCCTCGAGCACCACTCCGTCCACCGGAACGGCTTCTCCGGGTCGTATCCGCAGTCGATCGCCGACGCGCACCGCCTCGAGGGGAATCTCCTCATCGGTGCCTGCATCAGGGATGCGGCGGGCGAATTTCGGCGCGAGATTCAGCAGAGCGCGAATGGCGCCGCCGGTAGCCTCGCGCGCGCGCAGTTCGAGCACCTGTCCCAAGAGCACGAGCACGGTGATGACCGCGGCGGCTTCGAAGTACACGGGAATGATACCGCCGGCACCGCGCAGCCCTCGCGGAAAAAGACCCGGTGCGAGCAATGCCACCAGGCTGTAGAGATAAGCGGTGCTTACCCCGAGAGCGATGAGGCTGAACATGTTGAGCGAGCGGCGGCGCACGGAGTCCCACCCGCGCCGAAGCAGCGGCCATCCAGACCAGATCACGACGGGGGTCCCGAACGCAAACTGAATCCACATAGACAGAACGGGTGTGATCAGCCGATGCGCCGCGAGCGCGTGGATCCCGGTGGCCATGTCGAGGAAGACCACGGGAGCGGCGAGTGCCGCACCGATCCGGAACCGCCGCGTCATGTCCCGCAGCTCAAGGCTTTGACCCGTCTCACTTGCCGGCTGCACTCGCTCCAGCGTCATCCCGCAGATCGGGCAGTTGCCCGGCTCGCTGCGACGAATCTGGGGATGCATCGGACAGGTGTAGATCGTTCCGAACGGTGGTTCGAGCATCCGCGCGCGCGCTGCTGCTGGGCCGCGGTGCTCTGGCCTCGGCTCATGCACGGACTCGGCTCCCAGCTCGGGGTGATCGGTTACATACCGCTCGGGCGTCGCGCGGAATTTCTCCAGACAGCCGCTCGAGCCGAAGAAGATAGGACTGCCGCCCATGCGCCCGGTGGCGACGGGAGCGCGGCGAGACTCGCATCCGACATACCGGATCCGTCGTATCGCGCTTACGTGGCCCCGCGACGAGGTTGCCGCAATCCGTATGGCTTGCCGTCGAAGGCGCCTTTTTGCCTCGTCCGTGTGTGTGATTCGAATTCACGGGTCGCTCTGAGGTCTCAAGGTCCACGAGACGGAGCGAACAGTCGGGCGATCTTCCTCGAAACGCTCCCCGCTCATCGTCGTGCAGCCCTTGTCCATCCGCGTCCGGTACGCGACCCCGGCTCCTGACATCCGCAAACCTGCGCCCGGCAGCGGGGAAGATTGCAGCGCTGCCGCCGATGCTTGCAACGGGAAGGACTCGCAAGCGTCATTCGCCGTTGCCTCGAGCCGCTGCATGCGCGGGAGGAAGGCGAGCCGCGTGCGGCACAACATAGTGTCGCGGTCGATGTCAGGATGCAGTTCGCTGTTCTCGATCAACGGCCCGCCGTTGTCGCCAATGCCCATCGCAGGAACTGTTCGGCCGAAGCCGGTGGCGGGTCGGGTGCCAGTCTTGTTGTCCATTCAGGCACGCGCTCTTCGTGCGACATCTGGGTGGCCTTACCGGGCCACAGTCTATCGATCAATGACCGAACCCTATGACATTCCGGGACACGGGTCATGAGGACTTCTACGTAATGGATAGGATGCGTCGTTGGAAGATACGGGTTTGTGGCGGCAAGACGGATGGATATCATCCAATGAGTGGTCTTGTTTCACTGTCGAGCGTTGCGGCAATGTTCTTCATCAGGGGATGCCTCGGCTGAGGAACACCTGTCGCGCATGGGAACAACGCCACCCGGATCGACCAATTTCGCGTCTCGTACGTTCCATGCATCTCGACCGTAGCGGCTTGAGCGCGAACTTGTGGTCGATGCGCTCGGTATTGCGGATACCGAAGTGACGACCCTGATGCCGAGCGGATATCCGGCGCTCGTTCCGACATCGAATTGCTCATCGAGGGAGGGCGAGCACTCTACCGGTGCACCAGGCGGGTGGCGGGGCGTCCGGGGACGTTCCGAGGGACTCTGGGGTTTCGTGCGTCAGCTCCGCTTCACTGGGATTTTCCCGGGTCTGCTCGAGGAGGACGTCGTACACGGATCGACCGTTTTTTCCGTGACACTGTTTCCAGTCATCATGTTCATCTACACTGGGCGTGCATACCGGGAAGCGCTGGGCATGACCGCGAAATTCGGTGCCCGATTGGGGCAGTATCGCAGCCTGCACCCAGGTTCTTTCCGGGACCGCGCGGTTGGCACCGGCTCATCGAGCGGACCAGGCCTGGATCGGGCCACGGTCTCGAGCCATGACTCAAGCGAGGAGACTCACGTGAAATCCAGACTCTCAATTGCATGGCCGGGCGTTGCCCTGGCACTGGTTGCGATCGCGGCCGCGCACGCCGCTGCCCCCTCACCCCGATCGGCGCCGGCTAAAGCAAGCCAATCGGCGCCGATGGCCGCAAAGCACCTCGCTGCGATGGAAGCTCGGATGAAGCTCATGCAGGAGCAGATGCGGCGTATCCGCGCGACGAAGAGTCCCGAGGCGAGAGCGAGGCTGCTGCGCGAACACATGCACACCATGATGGAGCAGATGCGGGCCATGCGCGCCATGGGCGGGCGGATGATGTCTGGCATGATGCCTCGGGGCATGATGGGCAGTCCCTCGATGGGACACGGCATGATGGCTAACGGCATGATGGGCGGCGGCAATCGGAATGCACCCTCTGCGGAACAGTGCCAGCGGATGCACGACTGGATGCGGGACCAGATGCAGAATCGTCTCGACATGATGCAACTGATGATGGAGCAGATGATGGGCCAGATGAAGGCGATGCAGGGAATGACCATGGGAGGGAAGGGTTCGCGGTAGCTTTTCCGAGAAGAACGCTAAGCCACGGAATGCCCTTGTGCGCGACAGTGACCCTCGGCGGTAATAGACGTGAGGTCCCGCGGCAGAACCACAGCGCCTACACCTCGGTTCAGGGCCCGAGGTGGATGCACCCGTGGGACGTCACGTCGTTGCCGTCTTGTCGCGAGTCGTGTGGGCCACCTGCTCGGAATCCCCGGATTGCTCTGCGGTGGCGTTGCGGCCCGAAAAGCATTAGGATCGTAGAGGCATGACGGGTCGAGGACTTCATTCGCGTTCCCTCACGCTCCTGCTGCTGGCAGTGGTGAGCCTCGGGTACGGCCAGCAGGCCTGGGCGTGCCCCATGATGCTGTCCCCGACTCCGGCACCGATGCGCTGCCCCATGACGGGTCACCGGGCGCCGATGCGCTGTGGCGGCGCGTCCTTGTCCTGCTCAGTCTCATGCGGGATGACCCGCGCCTGCGGGTGGGTGCCCGCCGGGCCGGCGGCACGAGTCGCCGGGATTGAAGTCCGGAATGCGCATGCCGTGGCTCCGTCCGCGCCGGCAGGGCCTGCCACCTCTTTTGTGGCGGCGCATCGAAGGCCGCCACCACAGGGCCCCCCGCGGGTCGCCATCGTGTCCTCGACGGGGCGCGACCTCTATCTTTCGACTCTCCGTCTAAGACTCTGACACTCCACGTTGCGGATCGGTGCTCGCACGCCACGCGTGTGCGGGCCCGCCATCATTTGGGATCTGCAATTGGAGTGTTTTGTGCGTCAATACTCGAAAAGTCTCGCCGGCGTGGTCGGCCTGGCATTGTGCATCGCCGTGAGCGCGACTCATGCGGCGGATCTCGCGCACCGGAACCATGAGGTGGCACTTCCGGCGCCGCTGACGGCGGGGTCGTTCACCACCGCAGTGCTGGCCCGAAACGCAAGTCTACGGGCCATGCGGCAGGCGCTGGTCGCGGCGGTCTCCAGCATCCGCCCAGCTGGCGCGCTGCCCGATCCGATGCTGAGCGTATCGGCGGCGCCGCGCACCTTTGGCAGTGCCATGGGAACCGGCGAGGACATCGAGGTCAGTCAAGCCCTGCCCTGGTGGGGCACGCTCGAGGTGCGCAAGGAGATCGCCCGAGCGGACGCGGAAGTGGCGCGTCACGACCTCCAGGCGCTGCGGCTGCGCCTCGCGGCCACCGCGCGCGGGGTGTTCGCGGACTGGGTGTTCGTTCACCGCGCGCTCGCCATCAACGCGGCCAATCAGTCCGTCCTCGGCGAGCTACGGCGCATCGCCTCGGTGCGCTATGCAGCGGGCAGGTCGCCGCAATCCGATGTGTTGCAGGCGGATCTCGAGCGCACCATGCTCGCGCAGCAACAGCTCAAGTGGCAGCGCAAAACCGCCGTCGTCGCGGCGCGGATGAACGCACTGCTCGATCGGCGGCCCACGGCATCGATTCCCCTGCCGGCGGCCTTGCCGGCGCCGACGCGACTGCCCTCGGAAGCGGCGCTTTTGCAAAGAGCGCTGACCCACCCGAAGCTGAAGGCGCTCGAAGCCGAAGCGCACGCCGCGCGGGCGAAAGAGCGGCTTGCGGGCAAGCAACGCTTCCCCAGGTTTCAGGTCAGCGCCGGCTACAACAGCATGTGGCCGGATCCCGCCATGCGGCCGATGGTGGGACTGTCTTTCACCGTACCGCTCGATCAGGGGAAGTACAGGGCGGAGATTGACGCCGCTCAGGCCCAGGCTCGGCGGGCCGAATACGCGCTCGATAACCAGCGCGCCGCGCTGCTCGCCGATCTCTCGGGCGCCTATGCCTCGACGCGTGAGGCGGCGAAGTCGCTCGCGCTCTATCGAAACGACCTCGTACCCCTGGCGCGCGATGCGCTCGATGTGGCCTTGAGCGAATACAGCAGCGGCCGGGGCGGCTTTCTCCAGGTGCTCACTGCCGAACAGCACCAGCTCGATACCGCGCTCGGACTCGCCCGGGCGCAATCGGAGTACTTCGCCCGGCGGGCCGAGCTCGAGCAACTGAGCGGGAGCGAGCGTGCCATGCGCAGCGCGACGGGAGTCTCGCCATGAAAGCAAATTACCGTATCGGATTTTTCACCGCGCTCGCCGTCAATGTGTTGCTCCTGGGCACCGCGGGGGTCCTTTGGTGGCGGTTGCATCCGGTTGCCGTGGCAAGAGTTGTCTCGCATGCGCCCGCAACTTCTGCGCCTCGAGCGAGCGCCAACCCCGGGAGCGGCGGGACTGGGCACCGGTCGCCCCTCGCGGCGGTGCCAATCTCTTCCCGGCAATTGCAGCGCATTGGAGTCAAGCTTGGCGAGGTCCGGCGCAAGTCCGTCAACGACGTGATCCGGACGATGGGCACTGTCGCGGTCGACGAACGAGGGCTCGCATACGTGCAGGTGCGCTTCGCGGGCTACATCCAGAGGGTGTTCGTCGACTCGACATACCAGTACGTGCGCAAGGGGCAGCCGCTTTTCACGATATACAGCCCGGAGCTGCTGTCCACGGAGCGCGCGTACCTGCTGGCACGGGGGAGCCAACGGCGGCTCGCGCGCAGCCCCGATGCGGCCGTGGCGCGCGATGCGGCCTCGCTGGTGGACGCCGCGGTCGAGCGGCTTGCGCTCCTGGGTATCCCGCATCGGGAAATTGCGCGACTGCGAGCGACGGGGCGGATCCGGCGCTCCTTGGTCATCGACTCTCCGGTGAGTGGCTACGTCATCGGGCGCCAAGCGTTGCCCAATGCGTATGTCAAGCCCGGAACCCGACTCTATACGGTGGCCAATCTGACGCCGATCTGGGTGTTTGCTCACGTATTCCAGAATGATCTCGGGCGACTGAAGGTCGGGGACCGCGCACGCCTCACCGTCGACACGTACCCCGGGCGGCACTTCACCGGCCGGGTGGATTTCATCTATCCGGACATTGATGCCTCGACCCGCACGGCGCGGGTGCGCCTGCGATTTACCAACCCCACGTTGAAGCTCGTACCCGGCATGTTCGTCAACGTCTCGCTCGAGGTCCCGATGGGTGAGCGGGTGGTGATCCCGGCCTCCGGGGTACTACAGACCGGTACCCGCGCAATCGTGTTCGTGGATCAGGGTGACGGGTACCTTGCGCCACGCGATGTGCGGCTCGGCGCCGAGGTCGACGATGAATACATCGTTCTCAAGGGTCTGAGGCCGGGCGAGCGCATCGTCACCTCGGCGAACTTCCTCATCGATTCCCAAAGCCAGCTGCAGGCCGCCTTGGCCGGCTTTGCGCCATCGTCGGCGAGGCTCCCGGCCGCCGGCGCTGCGCAGGTGCGTCTCGTTGTATCTCTGCAACCGAACCCGCCCCGCGTCGGGCGCAATCTCATCCGCGTGACGCTCACCGACCTCAAGGGCGAGCCGCTCATCGGTGCGCACGTCAGCGCGACCTTTCTGCTGCCGGCAATGCCTGCCATGGGAATGGCGGGCAGGCAAGTTGCGGTGCGACTGAGCGCAATCGGCAACGGCGTCTACGAGGGTTCGGTGACGCTCCCGGCAAGCGGCACCTGGCAAGTCGCTGTTGTGGCCCGAAAGGGGGATCAGGTCTTGGGCACCCATCAGCTTTCGGTCGATGCGGCGGGGAGTCTGTAGATGATCACCCGAATCCTGCGCTGGTGCGCCGCGAACCGCTTCCTCGTCTTTACCGGGACGATCCTCGCAATTGCGGTGGGCATCTGGTCGATGATGCACATCCCGATCAATGCGCTGCCGGATATCTCCGACGTCGAAGTCGTCATCCACACCCGCTGGGCGGGTCAGCCGCCGAACCTCATCGAAGATCAGGTGACCTATCCCATTGTCACGACGCTGCTTGCTGCGCCACGGGTGAAGGCGGTACGCGCCCAGACGATGTTCGGCGACTCATATGTGTTCGTGGTGTTCAAGGACGGGACGAACCTCTACTGGGCCCGCTCCCGCGTGCTCGAGTACCTGCAGCAGCTCGCAGGCCGCCTCCCGCCAGGGGTTCACCCCGAGATGGGACCGGATGCGACGGCCGCCGGATGGGTCTACGAATATGCACTCGTCGACCACACTCATCGCTATAGCCTCGCCGACTTGCGCACCCTTCAGGACTGGTACCTGCGCTACCAGCTCGAGACCGTGCCAGGCGTGGCGGAAGTCGCCTCGATCGGCGGCTTCGTCCGCCAGTATCAGGTGAATCTCGATCCCGACAAGCTGCGCGCCTACGACATCCCGCTCTCGCGAGTAATCGAACGCATCCGCGCGAGCACCAACGAGGTCGGCGGCGGGGTGCTCGAACTCTCGGGCGCCGAGTACATGGTGCGCGGCCTCGGGTACATCCATTCGCTGAAGGATCTCGCCGACATCCCGGTGGCCGTCAAGAACGGCACAGCGGTGCTGGTCAGGGATCTCGGCACGGTGAACTTCGGTCCTGCGCCTCGCCGTGGCGTTGCCGATTGGCAGGGTGAGGGCCAGACCGTCGGCGGCATCGTCGTGATGCGCTCGGGAGCGAATGCGCTCAAGGTCATCCAGGCCGTGAAGGCGAAACTCGCCGCCATTGCCCCGTCGCTTCCGCCCGGCATCACCCTTCGCACCGCTTACGACCGCTCAGGTCTCATCGAGGCTTCGGTCCACACCCTCGAGCGCGATCTGCTCGAAGAGGCGCTGGTCGTGAGCCTCGTGATCGTACTGTTCCTGTGGCATTTCCGCTCGGCGCTGATCCCGATTCTCTCCATCCCGATCGCGGTCATCGCTGCGTTCATTCCAATGTATTTCCTGCACGTCTCGAGCAACATCATGTCACTCGGTGGCTTGGCGCTCGCGATCGGCGTGCTGGTCGATGCCGCCATGGTCATGGTCGAAAACGGCTACCGACAGCTCGCCGAAGCCGATGCCGGCGGCGAGGGATTGCCGGCCCGTGGCTCCCCGGGCGGGAGCGGGAGCGGGGGAGGGGCGTTGGGGGAAAACGGCGCTGCTCCCGCAGCCCTCGCACCGCAGGACCGCCGTGCGCTGCTGCTCGGCGCCGCCGAGCAGGTGGCTCCAGCGCTCTTCTTTTCCCTGATCATCATCATTGTGGCGTTCCTGCCGGTTTTCCTGCTCAAGGGACCCGAGGGGAGGCTGTTCACGCCGCTCGCATGGACGAAGACCCTCGCCATCGCCTGCTCCTCGATTCTCGCGATCACGTTGGTGCCGATCCTGATGCCACTGTTCATCCGCGGTCGACTGCGACCCGAATCGCGCAATCCCATCTCGCGCATCACCCGCGCGCTGTATTTGCCGGTACTCACGCTTTGCCTGCGCTATCGCCGCACTGCGCTCGCTGTGGCTGTGATTCTCCTCGCACTGACGGTGCCACTCGCCGAGCACATCGGCAGCGAGTTCATGCCGGCGCTCTACGAAGGTTCGGTGCTCTACATGCCCACCGCGCTGCCCGGCATCTCGATCACGCAGGTCACTCGGCTCCTGCAGGAACAGGATCGCATCATCCGCGCATTCCCGGAGGTCAAGTCGGTGTTCGGTACGGCGGGACGCTCCGATAGCGCGACCGATAATGCCCCGCTCGACATGTTCGATACCACGATCATGCTCAAGCCCCGCACGCAATGGCCGGCCGGAATGACCTACGAGAAGTTGATCGGGCAGATGAACGCGAAACTGCAATTTCCCGGCCTCACCAACACCTGGACCATGCCGGTCGTGGGCCGTCTGGACATGGAGCTCACCGGGATCAAGACGCCCGTGGGCCTGAAGATCCAGGGGCCGAGTCTCGCGGGGATCGCCACGCTGGGTGCGCGTATCAGCGATCTGCTCACCCGCCTGCCCGGTGTCGAGTCGGTCTTCGCCGAGCGTGTCGCGCAGGGCCTCTACATCAACATCGCGGTCCACAGGCTCGAGGCGGCCCGCTATGGTCTCACCGTCGGGAATGTTCAACGCGCCATCGAATCGGGTATCGGCGGTGAGGATATCGCCGAGACGGTGCAGGGCCGCGAGCGCTTCCCCATCAACGTACGCTACGCCTACGACTTCCGCAACAACCTCCCGCAGCTCGAGCATGTCGTGATCGCCACTCCCACGGGAGCCCAGATCCCGCTCGATGAGGTGGCGACAATCACCTTCTCCCGAGGACCCTCCATGATCCGGGATGAAGGCGGGCAGCTCACCGGGTATGTGTATCTGAACCTCAGCACCTCGAACTATGGCGGCTTCGTCGCGCGCGCTAACCGACTGCTGCACGACAAGCTGACTCTGCCGCCCGGGTACACGTACAAGTGGTCCGGACAATACAAGTTCGAGATGCAGGCGAAACAGCGCCTCGAGCTCATCCTGCCGATCGTCTTTGTGGTGATCTTCCTGCTCCTGTATCTGCTGTTCCACTCCGTGGCGGAGGCGGCCCTGCTGTTTTTCCCTGCCTTCTTCGCGCTGATCGGCGGACTGCTGCTGCAATGGCTGCTCGGCTACGAGTTCAGCGTCGCGGTGGCCGTCGGCTACATCGCGCTTTTTGGTATTGCCGTGGAGACTGCGGTGGTCATGATGGTGTACCTGCGCGGCGCGCTCGAGGCGCGCCTGAAATCGCACCGTACCCTGACGCGCGAGGAACTCGCGGCCGCCGCGATAGATGGGGCCGTGCTGCGCTTGCGCCCCGTGCTCATGACCGTCTGTGCCGTCATCGGGAGCCTCGCGCCCATTCTCTGGGAGACGGGCATCGGCTCGGACGTGATGAAGCCGATCGCCGCACCGATCGTCGGCGGTATGGTGACAGCGACGATCGCCGTGATGATTCTGCTACCGATCCTGTTCGTCATGCTCAAGGAGCATGCGCTGAATCGCGGGACACTCGGGAATGAGGCAGCGGGAACTCCTTTCGGGGACACACAGTGATGATGCGCAGCTCCCGTGGTGCTGCCAAGCCCGCGCACACCGTGCCGCATCGTGCGCCGCCGCTTCACCGAGCGGGCTGACCTGTGAAATGCGGCCACGTTGACACTGGCAAGGTGGGTCCGTGCCCGACATTCTCAGGGAGCCGGCGGTTGGCGGTCGCCAATTCGATGACGCTGACCATCATGAACTCGCGAGTCTTGATCCCACCGAGAGCCTCGCAGGCGTCATATTGGTATACGCCACGGCGTTCGCCGTGAGGGATCCTGAGCCTCAGGCTTGCTTCGAGGCGCATAGCCAGTTAACGGAGGAACCCGCACCGCCCAACCGGCATATCGGTTGGCGAGTGCCCGGATATTTGATGGGGCGGGAGCGGTAGGTTGGGCGCGCTCACGCCGGCAGGTATTTGGCATGACCGCTCCCAGAACCCGCTTTTTTCGGCGAGATTATCGCACCGTGCTCGGCCGCACTCAGATCTTTACCGCTGTCCCGGATCCGCCGGGATCGATCGATGTGTGTTGCAATGTCGCGATGAGCGGACAGAACACGGTGCCACGGTGCGCACGGCATTCGTTCACGAGCTTCGATAGCGCAGCCTCGATGCGCATCAAGTCGGCGAGCTTGGCGCGCACGTCGGCGAGGTGCAGATCGGCGAGCTCGGCTGCCTCGCGGCAATGAGTGCCGTCTTCCAGCTTCAACAGTTCGCCGATTTCGCCGAGACTGAACCCCAGCCGCTGGGCGGCCTTGACGAACTTCACTCGCGTCACATCGGCGCTGCCGTAACGGCGGATACTGCCGTGGCGTCTGTGCGGCGTAGCCAGCAGTCCCTTGTGCTGGTAGAAGCGGATCGTCTCCACATTGACGCCGGCTGCTTTGGCGAAGGTGCCGATGGTCAGGCTCTGCGGGGCATTCATTCGGCTTGACTCCGTAGTCGACTACGGGAGTATACACAGGTTCCTGGTTCTAATAGGCGACCGAGAGGCCAAGCATGACCACCGCGCAGAAGGCTGTTTCTGGCCCGGGACTGCTGTCCCTAGGCGGCATCGTCGCCGCGCTCGGCGCCGCCTCGTGTTGCGTGATCCCGTTTTTACTGTTCACCGCAGGGGTGAGCGGAGCGTGGATCGGGAATCTCACCGCGCTCGGGCCCTACCAGCCGATCTTTGCGGCGGTCTCCCTTGGATTCATTGGCCTGGGTGCCTGGCAGCTGCGGCGCAGGGCGAAAGCGGCTTGCGCCGAGGGGTACTGCGGCACGCCACGCGCGGACCGTATCGCGCGCATCGGACTTTGGATCGGCGGCATTCTCGTCGTGGTCGCCGTCGTTTTCCCATATGTCATTCGCTACCTGATGCGTTCCTGATCGTCTTGAGTTCCGGGAGTACACTATGTTTCGTCCCTCATTCCTTCCCGCCCTGGTATTGACCGTCGGTCTGGTTGCCGTTCCTTCCATCGCGCGCGCAGCCGATGCCACGGTCACGCTCGACATTCATCATGCGGGCTGCGTGCTGTGTGGTCCGATCGTGAAGAGTTCTCTCGTCCATGTGCAGGGTGTGAAGTCCGTCACGGTAAGCCAACCTAACGCGATGGCGGACGTCACGGCGATCGTGGTCTACAACCCTGCGGTGACGCGCGTTGCGACGCTGATCAGAACGATCACGGACCGGGGCTATCCCGCCACCGTCGAAGCCAAAGCCACCTCGTAAGCGCGCCACCGAGAATCCGCCCGCCAAGTCCCTCAAGCCGACCCATGTGGCCTGATCGGTACCCGTGACACACCGCTTCTGAACGTCATCGAGAGGGTCGATCCCGTGATGCAGTTGAACATTGCCGATATGACGTGCGAATCATGCGCCGAGCACGTCAAGACCGCATTGGAGAGCGTGCCAGGTGTGCAAGCGGCGGAGGTCTCCTATATAAAGGGCAGGGCACGGTTGACCGTCGCATCCGGCACCCAGCCGCGTGATCTGATCGCCGCTGTCGATGCGCTTGGCTATCGGGCAGCGCTTGTCGAGGTGTCTGAGCCACTGCCGCCGGCCGACGGCGCGCACGATCGGGTATGGGACTCGATCTGCGGAAAAGATAAAACCGCGCACGGCAGCGGTAGGCGGCACATAGCGGTGATCGGTAGCGGAGGCGCTGCGATGGCTGCGGCGCTCAAGTCCGCCGAGCTCGGGGCGCGAGTGACCCTGATCGAGCGCGGCACCATCGGTGGCACATGCGTCAACTCTGGCTGCGTGCCGTCCAAGATCATGATCCGCGCCGCACACATCGCCCACCTGCGTGCGGCGAGCCCCTTCGACGAGGGCATTACGGCGGCGCGGCCCACCATCCGCCGCGCGCATCTCCTCGCCCAGCAGCAGGGGCGTGTCGAGGAGCTGCGCCATGCCAAGTACGAGAGCATCCTGGCCGGCATCGCGGCGATCACCATGCTGCATGGCGAAGCTCGCTTTCTGGATCGCCACAATCTGGTGGTCACGCAGAGCGCAGGCGGCGGGCAAACTGTGAGCTTCGATCAATGTCTCGTCGCCACTGGCGCAAGCCCGGCCGTGCCGCTCATTCCGGGCCTGAAGGACACGCCATATTGGACCTCGACGGAGGCCCTCGCGAGCGAAGACATTCCGGCGCGCCTGGCCATCATAGGGTCGTCCGTGGTGGCGGTGGAGCTGGCACAGGCGTTCGCTCGGCTCGGCAGCCGGGTGAGCATTCTGGCGCGCAGGACGCTGCTTTTCCGGGAGGATCCCGCGATCGGAGAAGCGCTCACGGCTGCCTTGCGAGAGGAGGGGATCGAAGTGCTGGAGCACACTCAGGCCCGCGGCATCGCCCATCGGAACGGTGAATTCGCGCTCACGATGGCACAAGGTGAGCTGCGCGCGGATAGACTCCTGATCGCTACCGGTCGCAGCCCGAACACGCGAACCCTGAACCTCGAGGCGGTGGGCGTCACAGTGAACGAGCGAGGCGCCATCGTCGTCGACGAGCGGCTGTCGAGCTCTGCGCCACATGTCTTCGCCGCGGGTGATTGCACTGATCAGCCCCAGTTCGTCTACGTTGCCGCGGCGGCAGGTGCGCGTGCAGCGGTCAATATGATGGGCGGCGACGCTCGGCTCGATCTCTCCGCGATGCCGGCGGTCATCTTCACAGATCCGCAAGTTGCCACCGTCGGGTTGTCTGAAGCTCAGGCCCATGCGATGGGCATCCAGACCGACAGTCGCACCCTTACCCTCGACAACGTGCCGCGCGCGCTCGTGAACTTCGACACCCGCGGATTCATCAAGCTCGTGATAGAGGCGGGTTCACGGCGGTTGATCGGGGTGCAGGCGGTGGCGCCGGACGCCGGTGAGCTTATCCAGGCGGCCGCGCTCGCGATTCATGCACGGATGACGGTGGAAGAACTCGGCGATCAGCTCTTCCCGTATCTGACGATGGTGGAGGGGTTGAAACTCGCCGCGCAGACCTTCCGCAAGGACGTCAGGCAACTGTCCTGCTGCGCCGAATAGCGTAG
This sequence comes from Pseudomonadota bacterium, assembly GCA_021843755.1. Taxonomy (GTDB): domain Bacteria; phylum Pseudomonadota; class Gammaproteobacteria; order Steroidobacterales; family Steroidobacteraceae; genus 13-2-20CM-66-19. The sequence goes on along the minus strand of JAKBWB010000068.1, from coordinate 150 downwards.
GCCGCCGGGCTGACTCGAGGTGAGGCGGGTGCTTCCCTCATGCGAGCACTTGCACGAGGTGCTCCACGACCGCGTCGATATCCTTCAGAGTGGTATTGCGCCCAAGACTGAAGCGGATTGCGCCCATCCCGGCTGCCGGCGCCACTCCCA
>JAKBWB010000015.1 GCA_021843755.1 Pseudomonadota bacterium | reverse complement strand
TGAATCGTCCCCAGGCTGGCTCTGGCCAGCCGCGCATCGGTTTGCGGCGCGCCCGTAGCTCAGTTGGATAGAGCGCATGGCTACGAACCATGAGGTCGGGAGTTCGAATCTCTCCGGGCGCGCCAATCCCACACGCATCAGCCCGCAAGGCTGTGCTCGCGGGCGCATTCCGTGCCGCGAGCAACCCGGGCCTGACCGGCATGGCGAACGGGCGCACGGATTCCGGGCAACCGGCGGTGCGATACTCGCGGCTGCAGGGGACCGGATCCCCGGAGCAGCGCATGCGCTTCGCCATCGCGACCTACGACCGATATCTCGGGATCTTCGAGGCGTTCTGTCACGCCGGCTGGGTCCCGATGAAGCTGTTCACCGTGCCCCTGCGAGATCCGGAGTTCGGTGATCAGCGGGCATCCATCGCGCTCGCGGAACAGAAGGGCGCGTCGATTCAGCTGTCCCGCATGTCGCAGCAGGACATCGCCGATCTCGGCGGCGACGGGTGCGACGTGCTGGTCGTCGCCGGCTATGACTGGAAGGTTCCGCAGTGCAGTCCGCCGGTGAAGCATGCGATCAATTTTCATCCTTCGCCTTTGCCGGTCGGCCGCGGCGCGTATCCGCTGCCGCGCGCGATTCTCGAGAATCACCCCACGTGGGGCGTCACGTGCCACCGGCTGACCGCCCAGATCGACGCGGGAGAGATTCTGGCCGCGGAGCATTTCCCGTTGCGCGCGGATGAATGTCACGAAAGCCTCGATCTGCGCGTGCAGATCGCGGGCAAACGTCTGGCGGAGCGGGTCGCGCGAAATTTCGCCGAGTTGTGGCGGATGGCGGTGCCGCAAGGGGAGGGAACCTACTGGCCGAAGATAACGCTCGCGGACAAGCTGGTGGATTTTTCCAGACCCATCGAGGATCTGCTGCGCCATATGCGCGCGTATGGGCGGACCGGAAGCCTCGCGAATGTCGCCGGTGTCTGGCACATCGTGAAGCGCGCGGCCGGATGGCCGGAGGCGCACGGGCATCCCGCCGGCACGGTCATTCATACCTACGCGCGGACGGTGGTCGTCGCGGTGGCGGATGGCTATCTTTCGATTCTCGACAGCGAAGTCGTGCCGCCCCACCTCGCGGCGCAGATCACGGGGATCCAGCAGGGACGCTGATGCTCGCCGCGCGGCGCCGGGCCCGAATGCCTTCCATCGATGACCCTTCGTCCGCATAATGTGCGCCGATGCGCCGAGGCCTCACCACCATCGTATTTGCGGCACTTGCCATGCTGCTCGCACTGCCGGCCTATGCCGACTGGAGCGCACTGGCGCGGCTGCAGCGCCAGGGAGCGCTCGTGTCCGCCTCGGCGGTGGACCTGGGCACCGGCCGCGTGCTCAAGCAGCTCGATCCATCCCGGCGATTGACCCCCGCTTCGCTGACCAAGCTCGCAACCGCCGCGGCGGCGCTTCAGGTGTGGCCTCCCGACCAGCAGTTTCAGACCCGCCTGGTGACCACCGGAGCGGTGCGCGGCGATGTCCTACGCGGAGACCTGATACTTGCGGGGGCCGGTGATCCCTCGCTCACCGACCGATCCCTGTGGGTGCTGGCCAACGCGGTGCGCGCCGCGGGCATTCGCGTGGTAGATGGCGCGCTGCGGGTCGATCCGCTGCCGTTCGGGTCGGTGGCCTGCGCTGACCAGGATCGGTGCGCAGCGCAGCTGCGCAGCGACAATGCCTACAACGCGCCGTTGTCGGCGATCGGTGTCGACTACGGCACATGGTGTGTGCAGATCATGCCGACCTCACCGGGCAACGCCGCCCGCATCGGCGGCTGTGCGGTCAGCCGCCTGCCGATTGCGGTGACGGGAACCATTCGCACCGTACCCCAGGGCTGGCGGCAGACCTTCTGGGTCGAGCAGCGCACGGTCAACGGGACGGATACGCTCGCGGTCGGGGGCGAGGTGCCGGTGGGTCACGGCCAACGTGTCTACCGCGCGATGTCCGACCCGGCCTATGGAACCGGCCTTCTGCTGAAGGAGGAGCTGCGCGAGATCGGCATACGGATCAGCGGCCCGGTGCAGGTGCACTTCGAGCCGTTGCCAGCCGGCGCGCAGGTGTTGGGCCACGTCGGCGGCCTGATGGTGCGCGAGCAGCTCTGGCGCATGCTGCAGTACTCCAACAATTACATCGCCGATGTCCTGACGCTCGACATGGGTGCCTTGGCGCAACCGCACGAGACGCTGGCCTCGGCCAGCCGGGTGTTGTCGAACTTCGTGGCGCAGACCGAGCGCGACGATCCTCCGCGGGTGGGCCCGCCGCCGCTGTACAGCGGCAGCGGATTGACCACGGCTAATCGGCTTTCGGCCAATGATTTGGTCGACCTGCTGGTGTACGAGTACCACGACACGCGGCGTTTCCCGGCGTTCTACGCCGGTCTCGCCGTGCCGCACGATGCCCCCTTCGCCTTTGTGCGTCAGGGCGATGCCGCCTGGCTCAACCGCGTGGCACTGAAGACCGGGACTTTGAATCAGCCGCGCTCGGTATGCGGCATTGCCGGCTACCTGCGCAAGCGCGATGGCGGATGGATTGCCTTCGCGGCCATCGTCAACGGCGGACCGCATTGGCGGCACGTGCCGCTGTATCAGGCGATCGGTGCGGAGCGTGCGGGCATCGAGGCGCTGGCGCGCCGCTATTAAGAAGCGCTGGAGCGGGGCTCCTGCCCCGCCCAGCGCCGTTGAGCCAAGAAGGGTGGTGTTTGGCTCAACGTCCGCCAGCTGCGGCGGCGGGGCACCTCCCTGTGCCTGTCACGCGTTCGTGATGCTTCATGGCTCGGGGTGGACGCGAGTCCATGGGGAACTCCTGAGCGGACCTGCGCGCTGACGAGCGCCGCCTCTGCTATTCTGCCCCAATTTGCCGGAGAATCGTGTTGGCGGCGTCCGGCCCCGAATCACCCGTGACACAGGCCGATGCCTGGGGCGAGCGGATGCCGCGCACCGTCGGGCCCTGGAGTGCCGCAGCGGTCGTCGTGGGAATCACGATCGGCAGCGGCATTTTCCGGGTGCCGGCGACCATTGCCGGCCAGCTTCACACGGCGCAGGCCGCACTGCTGTGCTGGCTGCTCGGCGGGCTCGTGGCGTTGTGCGGTGCGCTTTCCGTCGCGGAACTCGCCGCCGCGCTGCCCCGCTCGGGCGGGATCTTCGCCTACCTGCTCGAGAGTTATGGGCCGCTGCCCGCGTTCCTGTTCGGCTGGACGGAACTCGCGGTGGTGCGCGCAGCCGCCCTCGGTGCCACGGCAACCATCTTCGCCGAGTACTTGGGATATTTCGTTCCGCTCACGGCGCAACAGGTGCGCTACGTCGCCGCCCTGGCGATCGTGCTCATCGGCACGATCAATTACATCGGTGTGCGGCGCGCCGCGTCCGTCATGAGCGTGGCGACCCTCGCCAAGTACGTCGCGCTGTTGGGATTGGGCCTGCTCGCGTTCACCGTGGTCCGGGGGGGCGCTGCGCCTGCGCCGCCCGCGTTCACCTCGGGAGGCGGCGTCTCGATGTCGCTGTTCGCGACGGCGTTGATCCCCATCATGTGGGCCTACGACGGCTGGGCGGACCTGTCCTTCATGGGCGGCGAAGTTGCGAATCCGCAGCGCACCCTGCCGCTGGCACTGACACTCGGTACCGGCTGCGTGATGCTGGTTTATCTGCTGGTGAATCTGGGTTTCTGGTACGCGTTGCCGGCGGCGCAAATGGCGGCCTCTCCGCTGATCGCCGCGACGGTTGCGGCACGCATTCCGGCATTCGGCGGCGCCGGCGCAGCGGTGATCGCGGGCCTCGTGCTGCTCTCGACGGTCAGCGGGCTGAACGGCTCGATGATGACCGGTCCGCGAGTCCTGTTCGCGATGGCCGACCGGGGCCTGCTCTTTCGCTCCGTCGGCCGGGTCTCGCCGCGGTTCCACAGCCCCTCGGCGGCGATCTGGCTGGCGACCGCCCTCGGCTGCGCCTATGTGCTGGAGAACGACTTCGCGCAGCTCGCCGCCCGCTTCATCCTCGGCATCTGGCCGTTCTATGTGCTGACGATCGCGGGTGTGTACGTGCTGCGGCGCAAGCGGCCGGATCTGCCGCGGCCCTATCGGACCTGGGGTTACCCGATCGTGCCGGCCATCTTCCTGGTCGCATCGCTCGGCATGTTGGGCAATGCCCTGCTGACCGATCCCCGCGATACGGGCGCGACGGTGCTGGTGATCGTCGCCGGGATTCCGATGTACTACGCGTGGCGGTGGTTCACGGCCCGCTCGGGGGCGGCGCGGTGATGGCGCCGTGTCCGGGCGTCTCCTCGTCGAGCTTGTCGCCGAGGAGACGTCGCACGCTGACATAGCACAGTGGGATCACCAGGACGCCAAGTACCACCGCGGTCAGCATGCCGCCGACGACGCAGGTACCGATGTCGTGCCGCGCGGCGGCACCGGCTCCCGTGGAAACCACCATCGGGAAAACACCCAGGATGAAGGCGAACGACGTCATGATGATCGGCCGGAACCGCATGCGGGCCGCCTCGAGCACCGCCTTGTGCAGACTGAGACCATTGTGCTGTCCGGAGACCGCGAACTCCGTGATCAGGATGGCATTCTTGGCGGTGAGGCCGATGATGGTGACCAGGCCGATCTTGAAGAATACGTCATCGGTCAGGCCCCGCAGACTCATTGCGATGGCGCTGCCGATGAGCCCGATCGGCACGGCGAGCAGCACCGCGGCCGGTATGCTCCAGCTCTCATAAAGGGCGGCGAGTGCCAGGTAGACCACGAGAATCGAGAGCGAGAACAGCATCGGGGCCTGGGCGGCGGAGCTGAGCTCCTGCAGCGACTGGCCCGCCCAGTTGAAGCCGAAACCCCGCGGCAAGTCGCGCGTGACGATGTGCTCCATCTGCGTCATGGCCTGCCCGGAGCTGTAACCGGGGGCCGCCTGTCCGAGGATCTCCACGGCCGGATACGAGTCGTAATCGGTCAGCGTCGGTGCGGCCGTCCGCCACTGCGCATGTACGAAGTTCGACAGCGGAATCATCGGCGGAGTCGTGCCGCTCGAGCTCGATGGGCCATCGATATAGAAGTCATGCAGGCTCTCAGGGCTCATCCGGTACGGAGCCGCGGCCTGCACCAGCACCTGCTCCACACGCCCCTGGTAGATGAATTCGTTCGCGAACACCGGCGCGAGCATCAGCTGCAGCGTCTGATAGACCTGCTCGGGCGATATGCCCATCGACTCGGCTTCGACCCGATTGACGTGCAGCATCAGCTCCGGCTGCCGCGGCAGACTGTTGACGCGCACGTTGTAGAGCTCGGGATCCTTGCGTGCCTTGGCGAGCAGCGTGCGGACCGCGGAACTCAGCGCCGGGCGTCCCAGGCCCGCGCGGTCTTCCAGGTAGAAGTCGAACCCGCCGAACTGCCCCAAGCCCTGTATGGTCGGCTTATTGACCAAGAAGACGCTCGCATTGTGGATCTGCTTCTTGGCCTGCGAATTGCCCCAGCGGATGATCTGAAACGCCGTCTGCTTGCGCTGGCTCCACGGAACGAGGTGGATGAATGCCCGCCCGGCACTTTCGGCGGTGCCGGCAAAGCCGCTGCCGGCGACCTGGAAGACATCGTGAACGGCGGGGTTTTTGATCATCATTTTGTAGAACCGGGACAGTGTTGCCTCGGTGCGTTGCAGACTCGCACCCGCCGGCAGCTCTATGTTCGCCATGATGTCGCCCTGGTCTTCCTCGGGCACGAAGCTGCCCGGGAGTTTGGCGAGCACGAACAGGCCGAGCGCCACGATCACCGCGAAGGCCGTCATCCACCGCGGCAAGTGTGTGACGGAATGGAATACACGCCGCACGTATGCCGCGCGCGTGCCCTCGAACAGCCGATTGAAGCCCCGGAAGAGCGGGTTGTCCAGGTGTTTCGGGTGCATGAGCGAGGCGCACAGCGCCGGTGAGAACGACAGCGCCAGGAAAGCGGAGAACACCATCGAGATGGAGAGCGTGAGCGCGAACTGGCGATAGATGACGCCCGTGCTGCCGGTCTGCAGCGCGCTGGGGATGAACACGGCGGCCAGCACCAGCGTGATCGCGATGATGGCGCCGGTGATCTGGCCCATGGCTTTGCGCGCGGCCTCCTTCGGCGGCAGATGCTCCTCGCGCATGATGCGGTCTACGGCCTCGACGACCACGATCGCATCGTCGACCAGAATGCCGATCGCCAGCACCATGGCGAACAGCGTCAACTGGTTGATCGAATAACCGAGCGCATAGATGCCGATCAGCGCACCCGACAGCGCCGTCGGCACCACCAGCATCGGGATCAGGGTCGTGCGGAAACTCTGCAGGAAGATCAGCATGACGATGAAGACCAGCACGAACGCCTCGGCGATCGTGATCAGCACGTCCTTGATTGCGGCCTTGATGAATATCGTGGAGTCAACAGGCGCGAACCAGGTGACCCCGGCGGGAAATGTCTTCTGCAGCTGGCGCATCCTCGCCTTGACCAGTTCCATCACCTTCAGGCTGTTGGCGTCCGGCAGCAGCTGAATGCCGAAGGCTGCCACCGGAGTCGTGTTCACTCGCGTTGCAAATGAATAGTCCTGCAGGCCGAGCTGCACTCGGGCCACGTCCTTCAGGTACACCGATGTACCGTCGGGATTGGTGCGCAGCAGGATGTTGCCGAACTGCCGGGGCGAATCGAACCACCCCTGAGTCGAGACCGTGGCGGTAATTTGCTGCCCGTGCACCGCCGGTGCCGCGCCGACGGAACCCGCGGCAACCTGAATGTTCTGGCCTTGAATCGCCTGCAGGACCGTCGCCGGCGAGAGGCCGTAGGCGTGCAGCTTGTTCGGATCCAGCCAGATCCTCATGGCGTAGTCCGAGCCGAACAGCGTCGCCGAGCCTACGCCGGTGATGCGCTCGATTTGATCGATGACATGGGCCGCGACCCAGTGATTGAGTGCCGCGCGGTCCGGCCCCCCCGGTGCGGAGCGCAGGGCAATGACGCCGAGGAAACCGGCGCTCGATTGGTTGACCTGAATGCCCTGCTGGGTCACTTCGGTGGGCAACAGGGGCTCGGCAAGCGACACGCGGTTCTGTGTCTGCACCTGTGCGATGTTGGGGTCCGTGCCGGTCGCGAAAGTGAGCGTGATCTGCGACTGGCCGTAGCTCGACTGGGCCGTGAAATACAGCAGGTTGTCGATGCCGGTCAGTTCCTGCTCGATGACCCTGGTCACCGTCGACTCGACCGTACGCGCGTTAGCACCGGGGTAGCTTGCGTGGATGGTCACCTGCGGTGGAGCGACTACGGGGTAGGAATCCGTGGGCAGGCGGCTGAGCGCGATGCCGCCGCCCAAGAGGATGAGCAGGGCGATGACCCAGGCGAAGATCGGCCGGTCGATGAAAAACTGCGGCACGCCCGGCTCCTAGGGCACCGCCGCGGGGGCGCTGGGACTCGCCTCGACAGTGACCTTGGCGCCGGGACTGGCCTTCAGCACCCCGGAAACGATGACTCGATCGCCGTTGACCAGGCCGCTCGAGACGATCCAGTCGTTGCCGTGTACACCCTCGGTTTGGATGGCTTTCTTGACGACCGTGCCGTCGGCGGACACCGTCAGGACGTACGCATCGCCCCCCGGGCCTCGCTGCACTGCCCCCTGGGGGATCAGAAAGGCATGCATCGCCGTGCCGACCGAGAGCCGCACGTCTACGAACATGCCCGGCAGCAGCTCACGCTTGGGGTTGGGCAGGATGCCGCGCATGGCGATCGTGCCGGTGGTCGGGTCGACGGTGGCGGCGCGGAAATCGAGCTTTCCGGGCTGACCGTACGCGGTGCCGTCCGGAAGGATCAGCTGCACCTCGGCGTGCGGGCCCGCCGGCCTGACGAGGCCCGCGGCAGCGTCGGCTTCGAGCGTTTCCTGCTCTGTGGCCGGCACGTTGAAATTGACGTAAATGGGATTGATCTGCTCGACGGTGGTGAGCAGAGTCGGCGTGCCCTGGCCGACCATCGCGCCTTCGGTGACCTGCTGCTCGCCGGCGATCCCGCTGATCGGGGACCTCACGTCACAGTAGCCGAGGTTGATCCGGGCCGCCTCCACGTTCGCTTCCTGCTGCTTCACGAGTGCGGCGGTGGATCTTTCGGCCGCTTCATCCGTATCGAGTTGGGATTCGGACACGAGGTGGGTTTTGATGAGGACCCGGTCCCGCTCCGCGGTGATGCGCGCGTTGACCGCGTTGGCTTTTGCCTGGGCGAGCGCGGCGAGGTCGGCGTCGAGCGCCGCTCGATAGGGTGCCGGATCGATCTCGAACAGACGTTGGCCGGGCCGGACCTCGCTCCCCTCGGTATACCAGCGCTTCAGCAACACGCCGGCGACCCGCGCGAGCACGTTGGCCTCGCGGTAGGCGGACAGTCGGCCGGTGAATTCGCGCGTCAGCGGTACTTGCTGCGCCTTTACCGTCGCTACGGTGACCAACGGAGGCGTTGCCGCGGCGCGATGCACGGTCGAAGAACCGCAGCCGGCGAGCAAAGCCGCCGCCAGAGTCAGGGATGTCACTCCGGCCGGCCGTGCGATCCTTCGCAGCGCGCAGGCGCAATTCTTCACACTTCTTGACAAACCGATCTCCGTAGGCAAGAGTACACCTCCCTGCTGCCAGCCACGATCGTGGCCATCACTTCATGACAGGGAATCAGGCGCTAGACCGATTAGTCTAGCCGATATCTGCCTGAGCAATCCAGGACGGAATAGGCAGCGCTAAAGAACCGGCGGATCAGCCCCGAGCCTCAGTGGACGTCCCTGTCCGAGGCCCACGCGGCGGGCGAGCCGGAGGGGTGTCAGTGTCGCCCGCCGTGTGAAGAGTGTACGAGTTGCGGGTAGAGGGTGAGCAGCGCCTCGGTGACACCGTTGGTCCAACCAAAACCATCCTGCAACGGGTATTCCCCGCCTCCGCCCGGCAGCTCGCGTTCGACGTTGTATTTTTCCACCAGCTTGCCGGTGTGCTCGTAGACGCGCCGCACCGTCGCGATCCAGCGGCGTGCAATGCAGTACGCGAGTCGGGCGTGGCCGTAATGGCGCAGTCCCTTGATGGCGATCCATTGCAGCGGCGCCCAGCCGTTCGGCGCGTCCCACTGCTGGCCGGTCACGATGGTCGTGGTGACGAGCCCGCCGCGTTTCAGCAGCCGGGCACGCGCAACCGCCGCGACGGAGTTGGCCTGATGCGCATCGGCCAGGTGCACGAACAGCGGGTAGAGCGTGGCCGCCGTGAGTTCACCCGTGCGTCGGCCCGAGTGCCAATCGTAATCCGAGAAGTAGCCCAGGCGCCGATCCCACAGGTAGCGGTCGATGGCGCTGCGGCGGCGACGCGCCCGGGCCGCGAACAGGCGGGCGCAAGCCGGCTGGTGCGCCGCGGCGCAACCGCGCGAGATCGCCCGCTCCATGCCGTAGAGCAGGCTGTTGAGGTCGATGGGTACGATGTCCGTGGTGCGGATGGTCGTCAAATGGTGCTCGTCGCCGAGCCAGCGTGAGCTGAAGTCCCAGCCGCTCTCGGCCGCGGCGCGCAGGTCGCGATAGACTCGCGCCGGTGGCCGGCCGGAAGCCTTTGCAGTCAACACATCGTCCCGATACGACTCGTCGCGCGGGGTATCGGCGCTCGACCAATACCGGTTGAGCGGCGCGCCGTCGGGCATCTCGACGACGTTGCGGCGGGCCTGTCCGGGGTGCAGTCCGGCGGCGCCTTTCATCCAATAGGCGTACTCGCGTTTCAGCTCCGAGAGGTGATCGGCCCAGGCGTGTGCCGGGTCGTGCGGATCCAGCAGAGCGACCATCAGGTAGTACACCGGCGGCTGGGAGCGCGACAGGTAGAAAGTGCGGTTGCCGTTGGGGATGTGGCCGTAGGTGCGAATCAGGTAGGAGAAGTCATCGATCAAGTCCCGCGCGCTCGCCATGCGCCCATCGGGAATCAGCCCCAGCATCGTGAAGTAGGAGTCCCAGTAATAGAACTCGCGGAAGCGTCCGCCGGGCACGATGTACGGCTTGGGCACGTACAGGAGCGACGAGTACAACGGTGGCACCGTCGCCGGCCGAGTCAGCAGGGGCCACAGCAGCGCGATGTGCGCCCGCAGCGTCGGCGCCGGCGGCACGCGCGTGCGATCCGGCGCAGGCAAGGTGAAATTCTGCTCGACGAAGCGCCGCAGCGCCGCGCGCGTGCGCGGATAGTGCTTGCGGTAGCGCCGCAGGATGACGGACGGCGCGGCTTTGGGTACCGCGTCCACGAAGGTCATGCCGTCGGGAAAGATCGCGTCCATCTGAACGCGCACGAAGAGGGGGCCGAACAGTTGAGCGGGCGTCGGGTTCGCCCAGTTCGCCGGGTCTGCGTGGGCCAGCGAAGCGGCGGCGAACAGGCCAAGGAATACCGCAAGCAGTCCCGCAAGGCGCCGCGGCGGTCTGTCAGTCCGAAATTGCATCGATCTAGGTCCCGGTAGTTCGCGAGTGTGATGCCTGGTGGCGCAAGCCGCCAGCAGGCGCTCAATAAAGCCTACAATTTCAAATAGTTAATCGGTCAGTATTCCGATCAATGGGGTGAACGCGGCCCGATTCATGACCCTCCATCCTGCGCCGCTTCGGGCGACTCGCACGGCATCGCGCCTTATTCTTGCTCGGAGGCGCTCGCCGGTTGTCAGCTACCAATGATATCGATACCATCATGATATCGATGTCATAGGGGCCTTGCAATACCATCAGTGCCCCGGGGGTAGGTCGTGAGAGAAGCTGCAACATCCATGCTCGTTCTGTCGTCTTTGTCTTCCCGTAAGACACGGGTCGCGCTCGCTTTTCTCGGGAGCATCGCACTGGGTTGCGCTACGGTGGCCGCGGCGCCCGCGCCGCTGACATTCGCGGTTCACCAGGGCCGCTTCTTCAATGCGTTTTTTCGCCAAGGCCCCGTGGCCGGCGACCTGGTGTTACGTTCCGGTCCGCATCCTCGCCTCCTCTTTGCTTTTCCCGCCGGTGACAGCGGTGTGGGCGTGTGGTTCGCGCGCACGCCGCATTGGGCCAGCTGGCATCTGATCGGCGCCCTGCACCCGGCGCGTGGGCGTGACCGGCGCGGCCGCCGGCTCTATGGCCTCTCTGCCGTGGTCCAGCTGACGGGCAACCCCGCGGTGCAGGTGCATCGGGCCGTCCTCTCGAGCATCCGCGTGCTGCGCAACTACAATTCGCGCGGCAAGCTGCCCTCGATCGTCGAGACGGCGCCGCACGTTCGCGGGCAGACCATTACCTGGGCACGGCAGCGCCTCGACGGCGCGGTGAGCTATCGGCTCTCGCTCCATGTGCTGCGGGGCCATCTGCGCGGCACGCGCATCGTTGCCGACCGTCGCGGCGTGATCCGTCTGGCGGTCACGGGCTTGACGGGTGAGCCACCTCTGACGCCGCTGTCGGGACGGCAGTTGTTGCGCCATCCGCATGCGGGCAGCGCCGCAGCCCGTGACACGCTGACCTTCCTCGCCTATCGCCAGAAGTTCCTTGCCGGGTCATGGCGGTTCGACACGTATTTCGGGCGCGACACGCTCATGAGTCTGCGCCTGCTGATGCCCGCGCTCACGTGCGGGGCGATCGACGATGCGCTGGACTCGGTGCTCGAGCGGCTCTCGCCGCACGGGCAGGTGGCGCACGAGGAGGACATCGGCGAGGAGGCCGTGCTGTGGAATCTGCGCCATCGCGGCGTGCGCTCGGCCGCTCCCCATTACACATATCTGATGATCGATGAGAACTACATGTTGGCGCCCGATGCGGCCGCCTGGCTGCTCAGCCCGCGGGAACGCCTGCGGGCGGCGGCGTACCTCGCCAGTGCGGTCGGCGGCCCGAAGGAGCGGCACGGCACGCGCGGTGCGGCGCTGGTGAAGAATCTGCAGTTCGTGCTGCGCAGCGCGGCTCCCTTCGCACACGATCCGGTGCTCGGACACTTGATCGGGCTGAAGCCCGGCGAGCCGGTCGGGGACTGGCGCGACAGCACGGACGGACTCGGCGGCGGACACTACCCCTATGACGTCAATGCCGCGCTGGTCCCGGCGGCGCTCGAGGCGATTGCGCGGCTGTACGCAAGTGGGCTGCTTGCACCATACCTGCCGGCGGCCGACCGCGAGTTGTTCGCACGGGCGAGCCAGATGGCGCATGTCTGGGGTAAGGACGCTCCGCGGCTGTTCAATGTGACGGTGTCACATGCGCAAGCGGTGCGCGACGTGGTGCGCTACGCCGCCGCCCAGAGAGTTCCGGCGCGCGCGGCGTTGGCTGCACTCGGGTCCGCGCCGGTGCGCTTCCCGGCACTTTCGCTCGATATCGGGGGGCAGGCGGTTCCGGTCATGCAGTCCGACGTCGGCTACCTGCTCCTGTTCGGCAAGCCCGCCCCGCGTGCTCTCGAGCACCTGGTCAAGACGCTGCTGCGGCCATTCCCGGCCGGGCTGATGACCGGTGCAGGCATGGTGGTGGCCAATGCCGTATTCGCGTCCCCTGCGCTGCAGAGGGAATTCACCCGGCACGCTTATCAGGGCGCCGTGGTCTGGTCGTGGCAGCAAGCGCTGTTTGCCGCCGGGCTGGCTCGGCAGCTGCGCCGCACCGATCTGCCGGTCTCGGTGCGCTCGAGCCTGCAGGCCGCGCAGCGAACGCTGTGGCGAGCGATCGAGGCGACGCGATCCATGGCCAATACCGAGCTTTGGTCCTGGACGTATTCGGACGGCCGCTACCACATCCGACCGTTCGGGTCGGAGAGTTCGGATGCCACCGAAGCAGATGCCGCGCAGCTGTGGAGCACGGTCTACCTGGCCGTTAAGCCGCCTCCCGGCCTGTTGCATCCCAGTGGCACGGGAAGGCGGACGCGGCCATGAAGCGCCCTGCCGCCCTGCTGTGCACACTGCTGCTCGCGGCCGCGGCTGGTGTGCCGGCGTTGGCCCATGGGGGCTTCAAGCTCAGCGTGGGACTCGACGGAGTGCCGAGCTATTTCCCCGGCGTGCTCGGCAATGGCTATCTGGCCACGCTCACCGCGCCGCGCGGCACGGACGCGACGCAGACCTACATGGTGGGCCTGATGGATCGCACCAAGGGGGACATCGCCCGTCCGGCATGCCTGCCGGGCTGGAATGCCATCGACTTCAACGCGGCGCCCGCCGGCGATCCGCGCGGCTGGCTCGATCGCGCAGCGCTCGGCCCGGGGCACTTCCCGGGCTATCGGCAGACCTTGGATCTGCATGATGCGACGCTGACGACCCGCTATCGCTATGTCGAGGGCGCGCGGACGACCGCGATTCGCGTCGTCAGCTTCGTCAGCCAGCGGCAACCGCATCTGGCCGTCAGCCGCCTGACCTTCACACCGCAGTACAGCGGCGAGGTGCGGCTGTCGTTTCCGCTGTCGATCTGGAAGGAGCATACGCCCCGGTTCGCGCTCGCGCGCCTGAGCGGTCCGCAGGTGCAACGGGCGCTGGCGGCTCACGGCTTGGCGCTCACGCCGCACCCGCCCGCGACCGCCGACCGCGCCGCGCTGTGGTACCCGGGGTATGTGGCGGTCGCGCGCACCGGCGCCAGCGCGCGCGAGCATGCGCTGTGGCTCGAGGGTCGGGCCGCAAACAGCCTGGCGGTCGCCATGGCCGCGGTCGTCGCCTTGCCCAAGAGCGCGCCGAGCCGCGTGCTCGTCGTGCGCCACGGTGTCGGGCATCTGGCGCTCGAGGTCAGCTTGCGCGTTGAGCGGGGCCGGACCTACTCGGTCACCAAGTATGTCGTGATGTCCCGCTCCGGCTGGGGCGGCAATGTCGCGACCTCGGACCTGCGCGCCGCCCGCGCGGCGCGCGCGCAGGGATTTGCCCGGCTGCTGGCGCAGCAGCGCCAGGCGTGGCGCGCGCTGTGGCGGCCGGACATCGGGATCGCCGGCGATGCCCGGGCGCAGCAAGTGGCGCACGCGGCGTTGTACTACCTGCTGGTGAGCACCACGCCTGATACCGGCTGGGCGGTCGGTCCCTGCGGCCTGACGACCTGCTACGCCGGGCACGTCTTCTGGGACAGCGACACCTGGGTGTACCCGGCATTGCTGCTGCTGCATCCGCGCCGCGCCCGCTCGTTGCTGACGTTTCGCGAGCGTACGCTGGCGCGGGCCGAGGCCCGGGCCCGCGCCAACGGCTACGCCGGCGCGATGTATCCGTGGGAGTCCGATCCGTACAACGGGACCGACCAGACGCCGTACTCGGCGCACGTGCTCTCCCTGAGCGAGATCCATGTGAACTCGGAAATCGCCATCGCGCAGTGGCAATACTATCTGGCGACGCTCGATCGCCGTTGGCTGCGCGTGCATGGCTGGCCGGTGATCCGCGCCGTGGCGCGCTTCTGGACCAGCCGCGTTACGTGGAATGCGCGCCGGCATCGCTATGACATCCTGCACGTGACCTCGGTGGCGGAGTCCGAAGCGAACATCCCCGATGACACCTACACCAATCTCGGGGCTGCCGCGGCGCTGCGGATCGCCGACCATGCGGCGCGCGTTCTCGGATTACGTCCCGATCCGCGCTGGCGCCGCATTGCGCGCGGGCTGTACATCCCGATGGCGCCCGGCGGCACGCACTATCTGCCGTTCGGCACGGCCAAGCCGGGCGGCAAGAACTTCGGGGCCGGTCCGCTGCCGCTGCTGTTTCTGCCGGCGCTCGATGTGCGCATGCCGGCGGCGCTGCGCCGCGGCACCTATGACTACGCGGTCCGCGCGGCCGCGCCGGCGCGGATCGGCCGCTTCAGCATGGGGATCATGCCGTGGGTGTCCGGTGCGGTCGAGGCGGGCGAGGGCGGCGCGGCCGCGGGCCGCTGGCTGCAGTTGTTCATCACCGGGGGAACGCTCAAGCCGCCCTACGACGTGCAGACCGAGACGGCCGCCAACGAAGTGGGGCCGTTCCTGACCGGATCGGGCGGGTATCTGCAAAGTCTGATCTACGGACTGACCGGGCTGCGGATCCGCGCGGCCGGCCTCGTCGATGCCTATCCGCCCGTCCTGCCGCCCAGCTGGCGTTCGCTGCGGCTCGAGAACGTCGCGTTCCGCGGCCGGCGCTTCGATGTCGTGCTCGAGCGCACTGCCGCCGGCGGGGTACGGCTGCGGAAAATTCCCACCCACGCCGCGCGGCCGCATTGAGTGCGCGGTAATTATCCCGACGTCGATTCCCCGGGGAGGTCCGCCATGCCCGTTCCAGCTCGCACCCGGCACGGCGCGCGCGCGCGCTGGCGGCTCGCCGTCGCGCTCGTGGCGGGGCTGTCGCTTGCCGCCTGTTCTCACCCGGTGCAACAGAACGGTTCGGTGGTCGAGGCCGGCAAGGCGCGCTTCGAATTTCTGACACCCTCTCTGGTGCGACTCGAATACTCGCCCACCGGCCAGTTCGTGAATGCGCCCTCGGTGGTCGTGCAAAAGCGCGCCTGGCCCGCTGTCGAGGTGCGCGCGCGCCGCAGCGGCGGCTGGCTGATCGCCTCGAGCCGCGATGTCACGGTACGCTATCGGCTGTACTCCGGCCGCTTCAAGCCCGGCACGCTCGAGGTGACTTGGCGCAACCGCGGCGGCACGGTACATACCTGGCATCCCGGGCAGCCCAACGTCGGGGATCTCGGCGGCCTGACCGACTCGCTCGACAACGTGAGTCGGGCGAATCTCGTGCCCGGACGAGGTGGTCTGGAGAGTCCGGTGCACGATCTGATCCCCGGCATCGATGTGTGGCTGGCGCGCGCCGAGCCGGGCCTGCTCAGCCGCTCCGGCTACGGGCTCATCAATGACAGCGGCACTCCCGTGTGGAACGCCGCCCATACCTGGATCGAGCCGCGCCGGCCGCGCAACGACCAGGACTGGTATCTGTTCGCCTACGGCGCGCATTACCGCCGCGCGCTGCGCGAATATGCCGAGTTGTGCGGGCACGTCCCGATGATCCCCCGCTATGTGCTCGGACCGATGGTCACCGACATGAACTTCGAGTACTTCCCCGGGTCGGCGCAGGTTCACAGTCTGCTGTTCGCCCGCTACGGCGAGCGGCACTTAAAGCGGGAGCTCTCCCGTTTGCGACGGGACCGCATTCCCGTCGACACGTTGGTGCTGGACTTCGGTTGGCACGACTACGGCTGGCAGGGCGGCTACGACTGGAGTCCGCTCATTGCGCATCCGCACCGATTCATCCGCTGGCTGCACGCGCACGGCTTGAAGCTCGCGCTCAACGACCATCCCGGCTACGCCAACACGCACGAGAGCGATCTGTCCTATCACGACAGCCAGGCCGGCGAGGTGCTGCATGATCTGGGGCGTTCGCTGCCGCCGCGGCCGACGTTCACTGTCGATTTGAAACGGCGCTGGCGCTTCAGCCCCGGTCCCTATGCGCCGGGGTCCGCGGGACGCGGTGCGCGCTGGCGCCCGATCCGCGTGGGCCTGAGCTGGCAGGCGCAGGGGGCACATGGGCGCAAGGGCATCGGCTGGTATCGCGCCCGGGTCCGCTTGCCGGAGCACCTGCCCGCGCATCTGTATTTGTATCTCGGCGGCGCTTCCGGTCCCTACCGCCTGTTCGTCAACGGCAAGCCGGTGCCGCACGATCACGTGCAGTGGCCGCAGCGCCGGACCTACGCCGAGGTCTCCTCCGCGGTCGTTGCCGGGGCGGTCAATCGCTTCGTGCTGCGCATCGAGTCCGGGCCCGAGGGTGGCGGTCTGTTGTTCACCCCGACCGTTCTGCGCAACGTTCCGCCGCCGCCGCCCATTCGCTTCAACCTGGCCAAGCGCCGCCAGGCGCAGGTTTTCATGCACGATCTGCACGCCCCGCTGATCCATGCTGGGGTCAATTTCTGGTGGATCGACGGTGGGAGCGGGGCGGCGCGTATGCCCGGGATGAATCCCCAGCTGTCCCAGCTGTGGACCAACGAACTTTACTATGACGCGCAGCAGCGCGAGACGGGCCGGCGCGCATTCATCCTGGCGCGTTACGGCGGCTGGGGAAGCGAGCGCTACCCGGGCTTCTTCACCGGCGACACGTACTCGCAGTGGCCGGTACTTGCCTACGAAGTCGCCTTCTCGGCACGCGGCGGCAACGAGCTGATCGATTACATCAGCAACGACATCGGCGGCTTCCACGGCGGCAAGATTCCCTTCGCGCTGTATGCCCGCTGGATCGAATTCGGCGCGTTCAGTCCCATTCTGCGCATGCACAGCGCGCACGAGAATCCGCTTCAGGGGAATCTGCGCATGCCCTGGACGTACGGCGCGCGCGGCGTATCCCTGATGCGCAAGTATTTCACGCTGCACACCGAGCTGATCCCGTATCTGTATACCTATGCGTGGGTGGCTCACCGCCGTTCCCTGCCGATCATGCGGCCGCTGTACCTCGAGGGTGTCCCCGCCGCACAGGCGTACCGGCATACGCACGAGTACTTCCTCGGCCACGACTTGCTGGTCGCGCCGGTGCTCGCCGCGAGCGGCACGCGCACGGTGTACCTGCCTGCGGGCCGGTGGATCGATTTGTTCACCGGCCGGCGTTACGCCGGCGGCAAATCGTTCACGGCGCGCTACCCCATCGATCAGGTGCCGGTCTTCGTACGTTCCGGCTCGGTCATCCCGGAGCAGCAGCCGAGCGCCTATTCCGACGCCAAGCGGCTCGATCCGCTGGTGCTGCAAGTCTACGGCTCCGGTGACGGACGGTTCGATCTGTATCAGGATGACGGCGTCTCGCTCGATTACCTCAAAGGCGACTATGCGATGACACCGATCGTCTACAGCACCCGTGCTGGCGTGCACCGTCTGGTGATCGGCCCGACGCGCGGCAGGTATCGCGGCCAGCTGCGCTCGCGTGGTTATGTGCTCGACATCCATGCGGCCCGCCGGCCCGAGTCCCTTGCGCTCGACGGTCACGATGTCGCGACGTGGAGCTGGAGGCGAGCGACCGGCACCGCGCGCGTGCAGTTGCCGAGCCACAGCATCCGCAGCCGGGTGACCGTCACGTGGCACTGAGTCCGCAGGCCGGTGCAGGCGCGATCGAATCGTACGACCTGCTCCCCATGCCAATGCGGCCGGCACCGCTGTGGCGAGCCTGTGTGCACAGTTGCCCGGCCGGGTCGGATGCGCACGCGGCCTCGCGCGGGTACTCGCCGCAGCCGGCCGCCGATCCGGCGTAGACGGCTATCGCTGGGGCACGGCGTCGAACGCGACGGTCATGCGCGGCTGAGGGCTTTCGAACGGCACGGTGCCGTGCCAGAAATACGACGGAAATAGAACGAGCATGCCGACGGCGGGGCGCGCGGTGTATTCGGAGTCGAGGGCCGGTGTCGTGATGATGCCGGGCTTGCCGAACGTGAGAACGCCCTCGTCGGTGCCTCCACCGGCCATGATGTCGGGTAGCTGCACGTAGAACGCCGAGGAGATCCACCCGCGGGGGTGGACGTGACTCATGTGGAAGCCGCGATTGCGCAGTCGCACCGACCAGCTGCCATTGAATCGCCAGCGGCCGCTGTTGCGCCGCCTGAGCGGGTCATCGCCAGGGCCGATGTGCTCGAGATAGCGGTTGATGGGTGCGGCGAACGCCTGGAAGAGTGCGCGGATCGGCCCATCGGTGCTCAGCGTCAGGTCGCGGGTGGTCTCTGTGCCCTGTCGCAGCGACTGGAACAGAAGCGCGTGACCCTGCGGGTCATGCAGGCGCTCGAGACTGTCCGTGAGGTCCGCGAGGAAGCTCGGCAGATCCGTCCAGGGCGCCGGCGGCTCGAGCGGCAGCGGCAGGATGAGGTTCCCATAGTCGCAGAGCTGCGCATAGCGCGCATCGCCGAGCAAGCGCAGCGCGGTCGTCTGCAGCGCGATGAGATATTGATTGTCCGGCGCCTGCGCGAGCAGTGCCTCGCAGTTGTGCAACGCGCCCATGGCGTCCCCCACACCGAGCTGGGCTGCCGCGAGGAGATTGCGGGCCGGAGTGCTGTCGGGCAGCAGGCGCATCGCCCGTTCGGCGAGCGCCAGGGCGCGGGCGGGATCGAAATCGAGCGCCGCGAGCCCGGCGCGTACGAGCAGCACCGGCGGCGCATGCGATTGCCCGGCCCGAGGGGCGAGGCACTCGTAGGCGGCCCGGGCATCGCCCGCGCCCTGCAGGATGGCCGCCTTGGTGGCCCGCAGCGCATCGTCGTCGGCGAATCTGCGCAACGCTTGATCGAGCACCTCGGTGGCCCGCCCGAGGTCACCCGTGCGGACCCAGATGAGCTGGGCGAGGCTGGAATGCGCCTCCGCCAGGCGCGGCTCGAGCCTCAGGCAATCGCGAAGCGCCGTCTCGGCGGCCTCGTTGGCGCCTTCCGCCATCAGGCTCTTGGCGTACGTCAGGCACAGTGTCGCGTTTCTGGAGCCGCGCGCGAGCGCTCGGTGTGCGATCTGTCTGGCCTCGGGATGGCGTCCCGCCGCATGCAGCGCGACCGCGAGCGCCTGGGCGGCCGCGGGGGCCTCGGGCGCCGCCGCGGCGAGCGAGCCGTAGACGGAAATCGCCTCCGCCTGACGGCCGAGCGCGATGAGCGCATTGACGTGCTGTGTGGCGAGCTGCGGGTCCAGCCGTCCCCCCGTGCAGAAGGGCGCCGCCACCGCCAGCGCCCGCGCGGGGCGGGCCGTGTTGTTGTAGTAGCGGGCCAGCACCAGCGCCGCTCGCGGGTCGGCCCGGCTTCCCTCGATGGCGCGCCGCAGCACGGCTTCGGCCTCGACCTCCCGACCGCTCGCGAGCAGCAGCTCCCCGAGCGTGGTGTGCGTGGGTGCCCAGGCGGGGTCGACCTCGAGCGCGTGCCGCAGCAGCCGTTCGGCCCCGGCGGGGTCGCCGAGTGCGAGTTTGGCACCGGCAAGAAGCCGTTGCGCCTCGGCAAAAGACGGGTTGGCTGCGACGAGCGACTCGAGACGATCGTGGGCGGTGCGGAACTCGCCTGTCTGCAGCTGCGCGCTGATGGCGCGCATGGCTTCGAGGACGGAAGCCGGAACGGACACCTGTGATCAACCCCGGGAAACCGGAAGACTGGGCCGCGATTCTCGCACGGGACGGCCCGGCCGCGCAGCGGAACCCTCGAGCCTGCCTCCCGGCGCCATCGGCGCGGGCCGCAAGCCGGCGCCGCCCGCCGGCCGCCGCGCACTCATGGGCCGGCTCATTCCGGTCCGCTCCCGGGTTGCCGCGGTACAGAGCGTGCATCGGGCTGCGCACCTCGGCCCGGGAAGACGAGGTCCTGCGGCGAGGGCGCCCGCGGTCGAGCCGGCTCGAGGTGCCGGGCCGGGGTGTGTGCGCCGCGATGGCACTCACGCGCGCCGTGTGCCGCGCGCGCCGGTGTCCTACGATTGGCGCCGATCTCGTCCTGAACGTCGTCCGATGCGCCTGCCGAACAAACAGCGAACATCAAGGGCGGAATCTCCCCTCACGTCGCCGTGAGGGGAGAGGCTCCGTGGGGTTACCAATAGTACTTGGCCATTACGCTCACTTCGCGGCCGACGATCGATCGGCCGAAACCGACGTGGTCCTGCACCGTGTTGCCGCCGAACCGGGCATTGCCCTCGGTCAACCCCATCTGGTTGGTGAGGTTCCTGCCGAGCAGGGTGAACTCCCAATGCGCCCCGACCACGGCATTGATGCCGGCGTCCAGCGTGTAATACTGGGGCAACGGCGTCAGGTTCGTGTAGTCCTGGTAGCGTATGCCGACATTCTGGTACGTCAGTTGCTCGGTCACCGTGCCCCAGTTGAACGATTGCGTGTCGCTCGGCGTCAGTCGAAACTGAAACGCCGGCAGACGCGCGAGCTGGTTGCCGTTGACCGTGCCGCAGACCCTCTGATTGAGGATGTTCGTGTACAGGAAGCAGCCCTTGAAGTTCTTGTAGTACGCGTGTTCCCAGTTGCCGTTGAACCCGATTTGGAAGGTCCTCAGGACTTGGATGTCGCTGTCCGCGAACGGATTCACGCTGCCGACGAAATTCACGCCTATGGAAGTCGAGCCGTAGACGGACGCCGGGCCGATGGGCACGTTGTCGACATTCGTGGGCGTGTATCCGATGCCGTTGAAGGTCTTGTGATAAAACGACGCGCTGATGTACGTCCAGCGGTTCTGGACCTTGAAGCCGAACTCCTGGTTCTGCACGGTCTGCAGGGGCGTTCTGTTCGGACAGCCGTTCGAGCCGTCGTAGACGTTGCAGCGGACGGCGTCGAAGTTGTCGAAGAGCACGCCATTATTGACGCGTATGTACGCACTCATGTGGTGGTTGAACTGATAGTTCGCGCCCACGGAAAAGGTCGGCATGGTGTTGTTCGCATGACCGTGCGACCAGGTGCCGTTGGGCAATTCGACCGCGTTGTCCCACAGGTCGTACTGCGTCCCCATCTGAACCGGCGAGAGGTTGGTGGTCTGCTGGGACAGATTGATGTGCTCGAGGCGGACACCGGCCTGCAGCAGCCATTTGTCGATCTTCCATGAATCCGAAAGATAGCCGGCGATGTTCGTCGCGCTGCCCTTCTCGAGGATGTAGTAGCCACCGTTGGCATTGACGATGCCCTGCGGGCTGCTCACCTGATAGATGTTGCCACCCGAGGCGGCCGACAGGATGATCGGCGCTGCGTTTGGCGTGTTGGTGATCAGCACGTTGGAGCCCAACGACCAGTTGTCGTTGTCCGTGTAGTAGGCGGCATAGACGCCGGCGGTGAGGATGTTGCCGTCGCCGAGGTTCTTGTCGACGCGGAATTCATCCTCCAGGTTCATGATCTTCTTCTGTACGTACCAGACCTGCTGGGTGACCACGCTCTGGGCTGGGTTTGCGATACTGCCGTTCGGCATGGTGGCCTGGACGTCGCCCGTCGTCAGCGGGCTGGGCAAGGTCAGGCCGGAGATGAAGGACGACAGCGTCTGGGGATTGCCGTTGTTGACCAGCGCGTGCGTCGGGACGTGACCGCCGTCGAATATGAAATGATTGTTGATGGTCCAGCCGCCGTGGAAGTGCTCGTGGAATGCCGAGCCGAAATAGCTGAGGTCGGCGCCGCGACCGTTGCTGATATTGTCGTTTTCGAAGCACTTGCAGGCGGGGTCCGGGACCTGGAAATTCTCGAGCTGATAGCTGTTGTAGGTTGAGTCGAGCTGATTGAAGCCCGGATACGGCGAAACGTTGCCGTTGTGAACCACATAGGGAAAATCCGCGACCCACTGATTGTGATCATGCAGAGTTCTCGCCCAGAACGTGACCGACCCGTTGGAGAAAGTATGCTTCAACGTGGCCGTCAGCTGCCCGCCGATGTTGGCCGGATACTGTGGGTTGCGCACGCCGTTGGATTTGCGGTAGAAGCCGCCGATGCTGTAGTACCAGCCGTGGGTAAGCTCGCCGCTGTTGAACGCATCGACCCGCTCCCTGCCCTGGGAGCCGTAGGTGAAGGCCACCGAGCCCTTCTGCTGCTTCGAGCCGGTCCGCAGGATGAAGTTCGCCGTCGCGCCGGGCTGGCCGGGGCCGAAGATCACGCTGGGCCCGCCCTGGACGATCTCGACGCGCTGGACCGTGTCATCCATGCGTACCAGCGAGCTGCTGTCCATGAAGGACAGATACGGGGCGCCATACAGGGGCATGCCGTCGATCATGGTGGTGAAGTACGGCGAATCGCCGCCCCCGAGGGGGAAGCCCGCCACGTCGATATTGGCGCCGGTTTGGCCGCCGGATGATTCCGGCCAGACGCCGGGCGACAGCTTGAACATGTCGGCCACGCTCGTCGGGTCGGCCATCTGGATCTGATGGCGGGACAATGCCACGATGTTGTAGCTCGCATCGAGCTGCGTCACTCGGGTCGCGGTGGCGGTCACCAGGACCTGCTGCAGAGGCTGTGACGACGGCGGGGCGATCGCGGCCGACGCGTTGGCAGTATTGGCGGCCGCCTTCTGGGCGAGGGCCGGTGGGGGGGCGGCGAGGACGGCAACTCCCCCGAGGATTCCGGCAACGACCGCCGCTACGCTGTGTGGAGCCGCCATCCTGCGTGCGGCGCGCGTCATCGTCGGATGTCGTGCTGGGCGGGCGCCGGAGCGGGCGTCGTTCTTGTTCGAGTTCATGCAAGATCCTCCTCTGGAGATTTGAAAACCTAGATCGGGGTCGAAGAGCAGGTGTACGCGCAGGGACGCGGACGGCTGCGAAATGCTTGGGGGCGCGGATTGCGCGGCGGACCGCCAGGCATCAGGTGCGCAGCGACGGGAGGTCGGTGCGACTTCCCGGTGGGGGCGGCAGCGCCCGCTCCCGCATACCGGGCTGTCGATTCACGATGCCGAACTCGCACCCGCTTCGGTGAAGCAGGGCGTGGCTCGAATTGAGATTGGTTAACGCGAGCACGGCGGATCCCCCCACAAAAGACCGCTGAAGAGCCGGCGTCATCGGCCGTGCGACCAATGACATCGATATCAAGTGACCTGCGTCAAATGATATCGATGTCATGCTCGCGATGCAAGCGCCCTGTGGCGCGTAACCTAGCGCGCGCCTACTGCGCGGGCGGCCTTAAGCGTCAAGCTGTTGTGGGAACGCAACGAAGGGTGGGGATGAGGCTCGGGCACCGACGATGATCAGAGCCTTAGGCCGTCTCGAGTCGGCGGGCGCACCCGGTCCGCGGGCGGCGCACCGGCAGGTCGGACGGATCACGCGATGAGCGCCTGGGGATCGGCGCCGGGATCGCGCTGTGCGCGGCGTCGTTCCTGGTCGGTCAGGTAGCGCTTGCGGATGCGGATCGCCCGCGGCGTCACCTCGACCAGCTCGTCGTCGGCGATGAACTCGACCGCGTATTCCAGGGACAGCTCGATCGGCGGCGTGAGCAGAATGGCCTCATCCTTGCCGGCCGCCCGGATGTTGGTGAGTTTCTTGGTCTTGATGGGATTGACGACCAGATCGTTATCGCGGTTGTGGATGCCGATGATCATCCCCTCGTACAGCTTCTCGCCCGGTGACACGAACAGCCGCCCGCGCTCCTGCAGGTTGAACAGCGCGTAGGCGACCGCTTCGCCCTGCTCGTTGCTGACCAGCACGCCGTTGCGCCGGTCCGGGATCTCGCCCTTGACGGGCGCGAAGCCGTCGAAAATGTGACTCATCAGACCGGTGCCGCGCGTGAGCGTCATGAACTCGCCCTGAAATCCGATCAGGCCGCGGGCCGGCACGCGGTATTCGAGTCGTGCGCGCCCGTTGCCGTCGAGCGCCATGTCGGTCAGCTCGGCGCGGCGGCGTCCGAGGGCCTCCATGACCGCGCCCTGGCTGGTGTCCTCGACATCCACCGTCAGCGCCTCGAACGGCTCGTGCACCGTCCCGTCGACCAGGCGGGTCAGCACTTGAGGCCGGGACACCGCGAGCTCGTAGCCCTCGCGGCGCATGTTCTCGATGAGTATGGTCAGGTGCAGCTCGCCGCGCCCGCAGACCCGGAACACGTCCGGCGAGTCGGTATCCTCCACCCGCAGGGCCACGTTGCTCTGCAGCTCTCGCTGCAGCCGCTCCCGCAGCTGACGGCTGGTGACGAACTTGCCTTCCCGTCCCGCGAACGGCGAGGTGTTGACCTGAAAGTTCATGGCGAGCGTAGGCTCATCGACGTGGATCGGCGGCAATCCTTCGCCGTTGTCCGGGTCGCACACCGTCAGGCCGATGTTCACCGCCTCGATTCCGGTGATCGCCACGATGTCTCCCGCGCGAGCCTCCGCGACGCAATGGCGCTGCAGGCCGGTGAAGGTGAGCACCTGGGCGATGCGCGCCGTGCCGCGCTCCTGCGCGCCGTAGCGCAGCGCGACGTTCTGGCCCGGACGGATCACGCCGCGGCGGATGCGGCCGATGCCGATGCGGCCGACGTAACTGTTGTAATCGAGCGTGGAGATCTGCAGCTGCAGCGCCAGCGCCTCGTCGGCCGCGGGCGCCGGCACGTGCGCCAGGATCGCCTCGAACAGTGCGCTCATGTCCTCGCCGGGGGCGGCGTGGTCGGTGCCCGCACGTCCCTGCAGGGCCGAGGTATAGATCACCGGGAAGTCGAGCTGCTCGTCGCTCGCGCTGAGCTTGTCGAACAGCTCGAAGGTCTGGTCGACCACCCAGTCGGGGCGGGCACCCGGCCGGTCGATCTTGTTCACCACCACGATGGCTTTCAAGCCGAGCGAGAGCGCCTTGCGGGTGACGAAGCGTGTCTGGGGCATCGGGCCGTCAACCGCGTCGACCACGAGCAACACGCCGTCGACCATCGACAGGACGCGCTCGACCTCGCCACCGAAATCGGCGTGCCCCGGGGTGTCGACGATGTTGATGCGCGTGCCGCGGTACTCGATGGCGCAGTTCTTGGCGAGAATGGTGATACCGCGCTCGCGCTCCAAATCGTTCGAATCCATGATACGTTCGGTGAGCTTCTCGTGGGCGGCGAACGTGCCGGATTGCCTCAGCAGGCAATCCACCAGGGTGGTCTTGCCGTGATCGACGTGCGCTATGATGGCGATGTTGCGGATGGCTTGGCTCATCGAGAATGGGCCGAACGGGCGGCCGGCTGACAAAGACCTCGAATATTAGCACGGCGGCGGACTTGGCCTGCCGGCATTTCGTTGCGCGCCCGAACGCACTATCATCCCGCCGCGCCCAAGCTTGACGGGTGTCCGAGGGGATCCGATGCGCGCTGCGCGCTCGAGCGACCACGCCTGTGATGCGGTGATCATCGGCGCGGGCCATAACGGCCTGGTGTGCGCGGCGTATCTGGCCGCCGCCGGTCTGCGGGTGACCGTGCTCGAGCGGCGCGCGGTCGCCGGAGGCGCGGCCGTGACCGAAGAGTTCCATCCGGGGTTCCGCAACTCGGTGGCGGCGTACACGGTCTCGTTGCTGAACCCGCGGGTCATCGCCGACCTCGAGCTGGCCCGTTACGGTCTGCGCATTCTCGAGCGGCGCCTGGCGAATTTTCTGCCGACCGAGGATGGCCGTTACCTCAAAATCGGCCTGGGTCGCACGGCCGAGGAAGTGGCACGGTTCTCGGTGCGCGATGCCGCGCGCCTGGAGTCCTACTCGCGCCGCCTGGAGGCGATCGCCGACGTGCTGCGCGAGCTGGTGCTGCAGGCGCCGCCGAACGTGCGCCAGGGCAGCTGGCGCGAGGCGCTGCCGGAGCTGCTGAGCGCGGTCCGCCTCGGCGGACGGCTGCGCCGGCTCGACATGCCCTTGCGACGCGAGCTGCTGGGGCTGTTCGCCGGCTCGGCCGGGGAGTACCTGGACGGCTGGTTCGAGAGCGATCCGATCAAAGCGGTCTACGGCTTCGATGGTATCGTCGGTCACTACGCCAGTCCCTACTCCCCCGGCACGGCCTACGTGCTGCTCCACCATGCCTTCGGCGAGGTGAACGGTCACAAGGGCGCGTGGGGACACGCCATTGGGGGCATGGGCGCGATCACCCAGGCAATGGCCCGCTGCTGCGCGGCACGGGGTGTCGAGCTGCGCCTCTCCTGTCCGGTGTGCGAGGTGCTGGTGGAGGGCGAGCGGGCGGTCGGCGTACGCACCGAGTCGGGCGAGACGGTACGCGCGGCCGTGGTGATCGCCAACGTCAATCCAAAGCTGCTGTACCTGAAACTGCTCGACCCGGCGATCCTGCCGGCGGACTTCCGCGAGCGAATCGAGCGTTGGCGCTGCGGCTCGGGCACGTTCCGGATGAATGTGGCCCTGGCGGAGTTGCCGCAGTTCAGCTGCCTGCCGGGGCGCTCGCCGGGAGAACACCACACGGCGGGGATCATCCTGGCCCCGACGCTGGCTTACATGGAGCAGGCGTACTTCGATGCGCGCGCCCAGGGCTGGTCGCGCCGGCCGATCATCGAGCTGGTCATCCCATCGACCCTCGATGACACGCTGGCCCCGCCCGGCGCACACGTGGCCAGCCTGTTTTGCCAGCACGTTGCGCCAAATCTGCCCGCTGGGCAGTCATGGGATGCGCACCGCGAGGCGGTGGCAGATCTGATGATCGACACCGTCGCCGCGTATGCGCCGAATTTCAAGCGCGCGGTGCTCGGGCGGCAGATCCTCAGCCCGCTCGATCTGGAGCGCACCTTCGGACTGATTGGGGGCGACATTTTTCACGGCGCGCTCAGCCTCGATCAGATCTTCTCGGCCCGACCGATGCTCGGTCATGCGCGCTATCGCGGTCCGCTGCCGGGCCTGTACATGTGCGGCTCGGGCACGCATCCGGGCGGTGGCGTCACGGGCGCGCCGGGACACAATGCCGCGCGCGAGATCCTCACCGACTTAAGGGGCCGGCGCTCGGCGGCGCGCGTCTTCGCGGCGCGCCGCTAGTGTCGGGCGCCCTCGCCGGCCCGAGGGGACGGGGGCGCCTGTTGCGCGGTCGGGCGCGGCTGCCCGATCGATTCCCTCTTCTTGCGCAGATCGCGCTGCATGCGCAGGGAGTCGATCGGTTGGATCGTGTCGATCATGCAGTGAAACCCGCGGGCGTCGACGAAATCGAAATGCGCCTGGACCACGCCGGCATGGCTGGTCACCGCGATACCGTTGGCGAGGAGCAGATTGGTGCAGGGCCCGTACACCGTGATGAGATAGGCCGTGGATGTTGGTCCAGAACGCCAGTTTGTGCGGCGCCAGGGCTGTCCAGCGATGATAGTGGGTCAGCCAGGTGAATTGATTGATCGGCTTGCCCGCGTAGGCGTCATAGCGCTCGAGCCGCGCAGCCTGCCGCTTCGTGATGGGAATCGTCTGCGAGCAGGACTCAAGCAGCGCCGCCGCCGTGATGGCGCTCGTCACGACCCACCGGCTGATCCCACGTTGCATGCCTCGCGGTCCTTCGGATCGTTACACCCTGTGTTGAGCAGGGCGCACGCTCATGCCTGCCGGTGGACAGCGGAGTCTGCCGGCGCCGCTGACGATACCGCTTGTTCTTCGGGCGTGAACACGACCATTCCGAGCGGTGGGAGCCGCAGCATCAAGGAAAATGGCCGGCCATGTGAGGCAAACTCGACCGCGTCGCTTGCGCCCATGTTCCCGACGCCGCTCCCATCGTACACAGGCGCGTCGCTGTTGAGACGCTCGATCCATCGGCCACCGAATGGCACGCCCGTTCGATAATGCTCGCGTGGCACGGGAGTGAAATTGCAGACGACCAGCGCCACCTCCCGCGGTCCCTGCCCGCGGCGCAGAAACACGATGACGCTCTCATCGGCATTGTCGCAATCGACCCACTCGAAGCCTTCGGAGCTGAAGTCGCGCGCATGGAGGGCCGGAGTCGTGCGATACAGCCGGTTGAGGTCGCGAACCCAGCGTTGCAGACCGGAATGGGGCGCGTACTGCAGCAGATGCCACTCGAGGCTTTCCTCGTGCCGCCATTCGCTCCATTGGCCGAATTCCCCGCCCATGAACAGCAGCTTCTTGCCCGGGTGGGTCCACTGGTATCCGTACAGCAGGCGCAGATTGGCGAAGCGCTGCCAGGTATCGCCCGCCATCTTGCCGATCAGCGAGCCCTTGCCGTGCACCACCTCGTCGTGCGAGAGCGGCAGTACGAAGTTCTCGTTGAATGCGTACCACATGCTGAAGGTGATCTGGTGGTGATGGTACTTGCGGTGCACCGGATCGGCGGCGAAGTACTTCAGCGTGTCGTGCATCCAGCCCATGTCCCACTTCATCCCGAAGCCGAGCCCGCCGAGATAGGTCGGTCGCGAGACCATGGGCCAGGCGGTGGACTCCTCGGCGATGGTATGTGTGTGGGGGTGATCGCGGTAAACGGCGAGATTCAGCTGCTTCATGAACTCGACGGCTTCGAGGTTCTCGTTGCCGCCGAAGCGGTTGGGAATCCACTCGCCCGCGCGCCGGGCGTAATCGAGATAAAGCATGGAGGCGACCGCGTCGACCCGCAGCGCATCGACGTGATAGGTCTCGAGCCAGAACAGCGCGTTGCTCTGGAGGAAATTGCGCACCTCGGAGCGGCCGTAGTTGAAGATCGAACTCTTCCAGTCGGGGTGGTGTCCCTGGCGCGGATCGGCATGCTCGTACAGGTATGTGCCGTCGAAGAATGCGAGTCCGTGCTGATCGGCCGGGAAGTGTGACGGCACCCAGTCGAGGATGACGCCGATGTTACGCTGGTGCAGGTAATCGACCAGGTACATGAAATCCTGCGGCGTGCCGTAGCGCGAGGTCGGCGCGAAGTACCCGGTCACCTGATAGCCCCAGGAGCCGTAGAAGGGGTGCTCCATGATCGGCATCAGCTCCACGTGCGTGAAACCCAACTCCTGCACGTGATCGGCGAGCGCATGCGCGAGCTCGCGGTAGCTCAGCGGCCGGTTGCCCTCCTCGGGAACGCGCCGGAACGAGCCCGGATGCACCTCGTAGATCGACCAGGGCGCATTCAGGGCGTTGGTTTGCGCTCGATTCGCGAGCCATTGCGCATCGCCCCATTCGTAGGCCAGGTCCCAGACCACCGAGGCGGTCTGCGGCGGGGTTTCGCAGCGGAAGGCGAAAGGATCGCTTTTCGCGACCGTGTAGCCCTCGTGGCGGGAGATTATGTGATACTTGTAGAGTGTGCCGCGCGCGATGTCCGCGATGAATCCCTCCCAGATCCCCGACGAATCGCCGCGTGGCGTGAGCCGGTGCGCCTGCGGATTCCAGCCGTTGAAGTCGCCGATGACGGCGACCGATGCGGCATTGGGGGCCCAGACCGCGAAATGGGTGCCGGCCGGGCGTGCGCCGTCGGCCGGCAGAATGTGCGCGCCGAGCTTCTCATAGGCGCGCCCGTGGGTGCCTTCGCGAAACAAGTAGATGTCGTGTTCGGTCAGCAGCACGCCCCGAGTGTAGCAGCTGCCTGATGTCGCTGCCCGTCGTCATAGGCCATCGTGGCGCCAGCGGCGAGCTGCCCGAGCACACGCTGGCAGCGTATTCGCTCGCCCTGCGCCAGGGAGCTGATGCGCTCGAGACGGACTTGGTGATGAGCCGCGACGGGGCTCTGGTGCTGCGCCACGAAAACGAACTCGGCGCGACCACCGATGTGGCGCGCCATGCAGGCTTCGCATCGCGGCGGGCCACCAAATCCATCGATGGGCGGCCGGTGACCGGTTGGTTCAGCGAGGATTTCACGCTGCAGGAGTTGAAGTCCTTGCGCGCGCGCGAGCGCATCCCCGAGCTGCGCCCGGGAAACAGCCGGTTCGATGGTCAATTCGAACTCGCCACGCTGCGCGAGCTGCTGCGGTTGCGCCGCCATGCCGAGCGCGAGCGGCGCACCCGCGCCGCGGCACTCGGGCTTGCGCGCCCGCCACCGATCGGACTTTATCTGGAGCTGAAGCATCCTACCCATTTTGCCGCCTGCGGCCTTTCCATGATCGACGCGCTGCTCGGGGAGCTCGAGGCCGAGTTCGGTCCGGCGCCTGAGGAGGGGCTGCTCATCGAGTGTTTCGAGACCGCGATCCTGCGGACACTGGCGGCGCGGACGCGTGTCCCGCTGGTGCAGCTGATCGAGGCCGAAGGTGCGCCATACGATTGGGTTGCCTGCGGTGAGCCGGGTGCCTTCGCCGATCTCACCACGCCCACGGGTTTGGCGCGTATCGCCGCCTATGCCGCCTGCATCGGTCCGGAGAAATCTCTGGTGATCGGCCGGGACGGGCGCGACGCGCTCGGCGAGCCCACGGCGCTCGTGCCTGACAGCCATGCTCAGGGCCTGCGGGTGATGCCGTGGACGTTCCGAGCGGAGAACGCGTTTCTTCCGGCCGAGGCACGCAGCAGCGCGGCGGCGGCCGATCGCGGTGATCTGGTGCGGGAGCTGCGGGAATTTCTCGCCGCCGGCATCGATGGGTTCTTCACCGATCATCCCGCGATCGGCGTGCAAGCCCGCGACGCGTTCATATCGGCCCACCACACTCCGCCGCCGCAGCGCTAGAGCTTGCATTCGAACAGGCGGCCGTTCAGCCCGGCTCTTCCCGGTGAGGGCCGACCGATTGCCTTATACTACCCGCATGTGGGAGAACAAGGCCCATGACCGAAATCGCTGATACTTTCGATTCCGCATTCACCAAGGCCGTCGATCTGGGCAACAAGATCGCGGACAAGGATCGGGACGCCGATCTGTGGGATATCGCCGATGGACTGCTCGCCGGGGCGCTGCAGTATTGGTTGTACTCCCGCCAGCCCTGTGGAGACCCCCGCTGCCAAGACTGCCTGCCGATCAGCACGGCCGAGGGCCGCATGGCGGAGCTCAAGCGGCTGATCGAGCAATTGGCCGCCGAGAGCGAGTACTTCCATACCCCGACGGACTCGAACGCCGGCCGCGCATAGCAGCCGTGCCCCGGTTCGGGACCGGGTTGAGATCATGTCTTTGACGCCATCCTGAGCCACGGGAGCCCGCTGAGCATGCAGCTTGCGACACCGATCGAGACCGACGTACTCATCATTGGCGCCGGACCGTGTGGTCTGTTCCAGGTCTTCGAGCTCGGTTTGCTCGGTATCGCTGCCCACGTGGTCGACTCGCTGGGTCATCCGGGCGGGCAGTGCGCGGAGCTCTATCCGGACAAGCCGATCTATGACATTCCGGCGTTGCCGGTATGTGGGGCGCAAGAACTCGTCGATCGGCTCATGCAGCAGATCAAGCCGTTCAATCCCGGGTTCCATCTGGGCCAGGAAGTCAGCCAGTTCTCCCGGCGGGAAGACGGCCGATTCGCGGTGGGCACCACCGCCGGTACGCACTTCAACGCCGGCGCGGTGGTGATTGCCGCCGGGGTCGGCTCGTTTCAGCCGCGCCGGATCGGACTCGAGGGCGCGGAGGCGTTCGAGGGGGCGACCATTCAGTATCGGGTCAAGACGGCGGCCGCGCTCGAGGGCAAGCGCATCGTGATCTTCGGCGGCGGCGATTCCGCCCTCGACTGGACGCTCGAGCTGGCCGGCAAGGCCGCGAGCCTGGCTCTGGTACACCGGCGGGCGGAATTCCGCGCCGCGCCGGCCTCGGTGGCGAAGATGCGCGCCTTGGTGAGTGCCGGAAAGGTACGCCATTACGAAGCGCTGCCTCACTCGCTGCGCGTCGCTGAGGGCCGTCTGAGCGGGGTGTGCGTGAAGCGGCCCGATGGGGCGATCGAGACGCTCGAGGCCGAGCAGCTGCTGGTATTCTTCGGGCTGCATCCGAAGCTCGGGCCGATCGCCGACTGGGGCATCGCGCTCGAGAAGCGCGCGCTGCGGGTCGATACCGAGAAATTCCAGACGAGCGTCCCGGGGGTGTTCGCTGTCGGGGACATCAATACCTATCCGGGCAAGAAGAAGTTGATTCTGTCAGGCTTTCACGAGGCCGCGCTGGCCGCCTACGGTATCCAGCACCATTTGAATCCGCAGAAGCGTCAGTTTCTTCAGTACACGACCACCAGCCCGATCATGCATCAGCGGCTGGGCGTTGCGGACTGAGGCGCGCGGCGCAGCCGAGGCACACCAATGGATCCGCGACTGGCCGATCTGATCCGACTGCTCGATCTCGAGCGCCTGGAAGTGGACTTGTTCCGGGGCGAGAGCCGCGACATCGGCAGTCCGCAGGTCTTCGGCGGCCAGGTGCTCGGCCAGGCGCTCACCGCCGCCGCGGCCACGGTCCAGGGGCGCATCGTGCACTCCTTGCATGCGTACTTCCTGCGCCGCGGGGACTTCAACGCGCCGATCGTGTATCAGGTCGACCGCAGTCTCGATGGGCATTCCTTCAGCAATCGGCGCGTGGTTGCCACCCAGCACGGCGCGTCGATCTTCAACATGGCCGCATCGTTCCAGGTCGTCGAGGAGGGGTTCGAGCATCAGATCGAGATGCCGGCCGTGCCGCCGCCGGAATCGCTTGCCGATGCCAGCCAACCGCCGCCGCAACTGCTCGAGCGGCTGCCGCCGGGCGTGCGGAGTTTTCTCGAGCGGCCGCGGCCGTTCGAGTTCCGACTGGTGCAGCCGATGGACTTTCTCACCCCGAGACGCGCCCCGCCGACGCGTCAGGTGTGGTTCCGGGCGGTGGACAAGCTGCCAGACGACGAGGGCCTGCATCGGCGGCTGATGTCCTATCTGTCCGACTACTTCCTGCTCGATACCGCGACGCTGCCGCATGGCCTGCCTTCGTTCAGCGGCGCGCTCGTCATGGCGAGCATCGATCACGCCATGTGGTTTCACCGTCCGCTGCGCGTCGATGACTGGCTGCTCTATGCGGTGGAGAGCCCGAGCGCATCGGGCGCGCGCGGTTTCGCCCGCGCCGGGGTCTATGCCCGGGACGGGCGGCTGGTGGCGAGCACCGCCCAGGAAGGGCTGGTGCGCGTGCGCAAGCCAGCACCATAGCGCCGGAATGCCGGTGAGCGGGGCTCGCCGCGGCAGTGGGCCCGGATGGAGCCGCGGCGCGCTCCCTCTGGCCTCAGTGGCGCCCGGTGGTGCGCCGGGTTGGTGGATGGTTCAGATGCGTGCGACGCAAGCGCTGTGACGGGCGGGGGCTCCCGCCTTGAGCGCGCGCACCGCCAGAAGGCCGGCGAAGGTCACGGCGTTGAGCACCAGGACCTGCAGCAGGATGACCGGCGTATAGGCCTGCAGACTGGCGCCCACCGCCAGGGTCACGGCGATCAGGACGCCCTCGTAGAGGCAGAGTGCGGCGGCAAAGACCGTCACGATGCGAATCGCGCCGCTCGTGCGGTCCGCGACAGCGCCGGCCGCGCCCGTGGCGGCCAACAGGGCGCCGCCAACTGCCGCGCCCCACCCGAACGCCGAGGGTACGGCGGGGAAGTGCAGCGCCGTGAAGCCGATCGTCTCGATGGCGAGCCAGACGATTCCCACGGACAGCAGCGCGGCCCGGCGGCTCTGGCGCAGAGCGCAGATCGCCGCGAAGGCGACCAGCGGCACGGCGCACTTGAGGACAGTGCTGAACAGCACGGCTGTCCCGATGAAAATCGCGAGCCAGATGAGCCGTGTCGGCCAGGAGAGAAGCGCTGATCGGCGTGTCTGCATGATGCCTCGATCGTCAATTTCGTCGGCCGGGCGGCCTTGGCCGGCGGCGGCAGGATGCGGTCATTGTACCCTTCACAGCCGCAGGCACCAGCGCTTGCCGTGCCTCCGCCCGGGCGCGTCCTTACGGGCCTGCGCCCAGCCGCGTCCGGCGCGCGATCCAGCTCTCATCGGCGAGATTCGCCGCCGACACGGTGGACAGGACCAGCGCCAGCAGTATCGTGGTGTGCGCAAGATCCGTGCGCAGCTCGAACCACGCCACCCCGAGATTGAAGGCTGTGAGCAGCGCCGCGTTCAGGCGGATCGAGAAGAACGTGCCGCGCCGGCCGCTGCCGGTCGGGAACAGCAGGCCGAACGGCGTACCGGGGCGCCGTGACAGCCGCAGGAAGAGACTGATGGCGCCCACGCCGAGCAATATCGGCACGGCGGCATGGGCGGCCGCCCTGGCGCCTGCGTGCAGAGCGTAGCAATAAAACGGTAACGGCCAGCTGGCCAGCGCCGCGAGGACCAGCACGCCCTGCTGGGCACGGAAAGCCGTGGATCGATTCATCGCAACACCTTGCCCGGGTTCAGGATGCCGTTGGGATCGAAGGCGCGCTTGATGGCGCGCATCAGATCCAGCTCGACCGGCGGCGCGTAGCGCTCGAGTTCGCCGACCTTCAGCCGGCCGATGCCGTGCTCGGCGCTGAAGCTGCCGCCGAACTCGCGCACGACCATGTCGTGGATGACGCGTTTGATCGCCTCGCCGCGCGCCAGGAACGCCGCGCGGTCCGCGCCCGGTGCCTGATTCAGATTGAAATGCAGGTTGCCGTCGCCGACGTGGCCGTAGGCGATCAGCCGGCCGTCGGGAACGTTGGCGCGCACCCACTCGCCGGCGCGCTCGATGAATTGCGCGATTGCCGCGACCGGTACGGCCACATCGTGCTTCAGGCTGGCGCCATCGCGCCGCTGCGCCTCGGGGATGGTCTCGCGCAGCTTCCAGAATCCCGCGCGCTCGCCCTCGTTGCGGGCCAGAGCCGCATCCGCCACCAGCCCCGCGCCGAGCGCCTGCTCCAGAGACTCTGTCAGGATGGTATCGAGCCGGTCGGGGCGCGCGGAGGTGAGTTCGCACAGCACGTACCAGGCGTGCGGTGCATCGAGCGGATCGCGCACCCCGGGTATGTGCCGGGTGGTCAGTTCCACGGCAAGGCGCGGAATGAGCTCAAACGCACTCACCCGCTCGCCGCTTGCCTCGCGCAGCCGAGCGAGCAGTTGTACCGCGGCGCGCGGATCGCGGATGGCCGCGAACGCCGTCGCCGCGGCGCTCATGCGCGGATAGAGCTTCAGGCTGGCGGCGGTGATGATACCGAGCGTGCCTTCGGCGCCGAGAAACAGCGACTTGATGTCGTAGCCGGTGTTGTCCTTGCGCAGGGTGGTCAGCGCGCTCAGCAACCGGCCATCGGCAAGCGCGACCTCGAGTCCGAGCACCAGATCGCGCATCATGCCGTAGCGCAGTACATGCAAGCCGCCGGCGTTGGTCGAGAGATTTCCGCCGATCTGACACGTTCCCTCGGATCCGAGGCTGAGCGGGAAGAAGCGATCCGCCTCCTCGGCAGCCCGCTGCACGTCCGCGAGCACGCAGCCGGCTTCGGCGACCAGGGAGTAGTTCAGCGCGTCGACTGCGCGGATGCGATTCAGGCGCCGCAGCGATACGAGCAGCTGTGCGCCACTCTCATCCGGGGTGGCGCCGCCGCAATAGCCGGTGTTGCCGCCTTGCGGCACGACCGCAACTCCCGTTTCGTTGCACAGCGCGAGCACCGCCGCCACGCGCGGTGCGGTGTCGGGCAGGGCGACCGCAACCGCTTTGCCCCGATACAGTTCCCGTTGGTCGGTGAGCAAGGGCGCGGTGTCGGATTCGGCGGTCAGCACCCCGCCGGCACCGAGCAGGTGCTCCAGTCGAGCGAGCAATGCGGACTGCGGCGCGGCTTTCATCGGCACGCGCCCCTCTGGGGAAATGGACTCATTGTGACGGGACTATGCCTCAGAGCATGAGCCGGGTGAAAGAGCGGCCCGCTCAACGCAGGGCCACGCCGAGTGTGTGACCCAGCGCATACGTCACCGTGGCGGCGGCGGTGCCGATCAACACCATGCGCAGCCCCCCGCGTACCGCATGACGACCCGTAAACAGGCTGATCGCAAGGCCCACACCGAACAGCGTCGCGGCCGTGAGCACGGCGGCGGCCAACACGGCCGACCCACCCGCCCAACCGAATACGAAGGGCAGCAGCGGCACGGCAGCGCCGACGGCGAAGGAAAGGAAGGACGCCGCTGCGGCACTCAATGGTGAGCCGAGGGTATCGGCGCTTATGCCGAGCTCCTCGCGGGCCAGCACGTCGAGCGCATCGTCGGGCCGCGCGATCAGCTGCCGGCAAACGTCGCGCGCCTGCTCCAGGGGCATGCCGCGCGCCGCATAAATCAAGGCGAGTTCTTCGGCTTCCTCGTCCGGATATTCGGCAATCTCCGCTTTCTCGAGCGCGATCTGGTGCTCGTACATCTCGCGCTGGGACCGGACCGAAACGTACTCCCCGGCCGCCATCGACAGCGCTCCCGCCAGCAATCCCGCGGCGCCGGTGATCAATACGATGCCCGATGCGCCGCTGGCACCCGAGACACCCATCACCAGGCTGGCATTCGCGAGCAGACCGTCGCTGATGCCGAACACGGTGGCACGGAGGTTGCCGCCCAAGCCTCGGCGATGGCGGGCACCGACGTCCGATACGGTTGTCGGCATGGCGTGACCCGCGACGGCCGAGCCGCTGTACACCGACAGTCCCCGCAGCTTCATTGCCGCCAGCACCGATCGCATGGCGCGCGGGCCGAGCCAGCCGAGCAGCCGCGCGACGATCCGGTCGCGCAGGGAAGGGTGAAATAGGTGCGACTCGGGCAGCGCCTCGCCGTCGCGGGCTGCGGCGGCCTCCCACCGGCGGGCCTGATCTTCAGCGGCAGTGGCCAACTGCTCGAATAGCTGCCGCTTGTGCGCGTCGGGCTCAGCTGCCGCAACCCGCCGATACAGCCATGCGGATTCCTGCTCGTGCAGCCAGCTTTCGCTGTGGCGCCCTCGGTTCACGGGCCCCCTCCCCGGGCCCGATACCGGGCGGATCCTTGCACCCGGGCATCAGCGGCATGTGGTGCCGTGGGGTGCAGGGTGATCATGCGGTGAACGCTAGGCGAGCCGGCTCGGATCAGTAGTCCGATTGCACCTCGTCCTCGTCATCCCAGTCCTCGTCATCCTCGTCATCCTCGTCGTCCTCATCCTCATCCCAGTCCTCCTCATCCTCATCCTCATCCTCATCCTCTTCATCCTCATCCTCGGCCCAGCCCTCGGGCTCCTCGGTCTGCTCGAGATCCATCTCGTGCCAGGTCTCGAGATCCATCTCCTCGATCTCGCCATCGAGATGCTCGATCTCGACCAGCTCGGTGTCCTCGTCTACTTTGAGCACGCGGAATGATTCCTCATCTTCAAGGTTCTCGTACCACTGGCCGGGAACCGGTTCGTAATCTCTGCTCACCGATGTGATCCTCTGACTTGGCGGCCGCGCAAGTTTAGGGGTTGTGCCGGCCGGGAGCAACGCGACGGCGACGGCGCGCGGCACTCGCGGGAATTCTCCGCCGCACGTATAGTAGTTTTCGCATGTCCCCCCCCGCGTCTGCGCATTCCCCGTTGCTCAAGGCACGCCGCGTCGTCATCAAAGTCGGCTCCGCGCTGCTGGTCGATGGCCGAACCGGCCGGCTCAATCGCAGCTGGCTCGAGACACTGGTCGAGGATCTGTTGCGTCTGCGCCGCAGAGGTCAGCAGGTGCTGCTCGTGTCCTCCGGAGCCATCGCGCTCGGGCGCCGGCAGTTATCGTTGCTCGAGGGCCCGTTGCGGCTCGAAGAAAGCCAGGCGGCGGCCGCGGTCGGCCAGATTCGACTCGCCCATGCGTACAAGGAGTTGCTCGAGAATCACCGGGTTACCGTGGCGCAAGTGCTGCTGACTCTGGAAGATAGTGAGCGCCGCCGGCGATACCTCAACGCGCGCGCCACGCTCGAGACGCTGCTCGGACTCGGAGTTCTGCCCGTCATCAACGAGAACGATACCGTGGCGACAGCCGAGATCCGCTATGGGGACAACGACAGACTCGCGGCTCGCGTGGCACAGATGGCGGGGGCGGATTGCCTCGTCCTGCTGTCGGATGTCGACGGGCTTTACACCGCTGATCCGACTCTCGACGTCAACGCCCAGTTCATCAGCGAGGTGCGCCGGATCACGCCGCAGATCGAAGCCATGGGCGGCCGCTCCGCCTCCGAGTTCGGCACCGGAGGCATGGCAACCAAGATCCTTGCCGCGCGCATTGCCGTGGCGGCCGGCTGTCATTTGTGCATCGCCGCCGGGCGGCCGCATCATCCGATCCGCCGGCTCGAGCAGGGCGCGCGCTGCACCTGGTTTCGACCGAGCGGGACCCCGATCGCGGCCCGCAAGCAGTGGATCGCGGGTACGCTGCGGCCGGCCGGCGCCCTGACCATCGATGCGGGCGCGCTGCGCGCGCTGCGCGCCGGCCGCAGTCTGCTGCCGGCCGGGGTGATCAACGCCCGCGGCCGGTTCGAGCGCGGCGACACGGTGAGCGTGCTCTCGCCTGCGGGGGCCGAGGTCGCGCGCGGCATCGTCGCCTACTCGGACAGTGACGCCGCCAGGATCCTCGGCCACAAGTCAGCCGAGATTGAAGGCATACTGGGATTTCGCGGTCGCGACGAGCTGATTCATCGCGACGATCTGGTGCTGCTGCAGTCATCGAGCCCATGACCACTCCTTCGCAGGAACAAGAGAGTCTCGGCGCGCTCATGCAGCGCCTGGGCCGCAACGCGGTCGACGCGGCCGCCGTGTTGGCGCAGGCCACGAGCGCAATGAAGGACGAGGCGCTCGCGCGCGCCGCACAGGCGATTCGGGCGCATGCCGACGCGATTCTCGCCGCCAACGAGCGTGACCGCGCTGCGGCGCGTGCCGCCGGCCTGGGTGCGGCACTGCTCGACCGTCTGATGCTCGATCGGGCACGGGTCGAAGCGATGGCTGGCGGGATCGAAGCGATCATACGGCTGCCCGACCCGGTCGGGACCATCGCCGCGCAGTGGCAGCGCCCCAATGGACTGAAAATTCAGCGGGTGCGGGTGCCGCTCGGGGTGATCGGCATCATCTACGAGAGCCGTCCCAACGTCACAGCGGATGCCGGGGCGCTGTGCGTGAAATCGGGCAACGCGGTGATTCTGCGCGGCGGCTCGGAAAGCTCGCACTCCAACGCCGCGATCCATCGGTGTCTCACCGAAGGCCTGGGCGGGGCCGGCCTGCCCCGCGAGTGCATACAACTGGTGCCCACGACCGACCGGGCGGCAGTGGGCTACATGCTCGCCGGGATGACCGAGTACCTTGATGTGATCGTGCCGCGTGGCGGCAAGAGCCTGGTCGCGCGGGTGCAGACGGAGGCGCGCGTTCCGGTCATCGGCCACCTGGAGGGAAACTGCCATGTCTACGTCGATCGGGACGCCGATGTGCACATGGCCGAAGCCATCGTTCTCAATGCCAAGATGCGTCGCACCGGCATCTGCGGTGCCGCGGAGACGCTCCTGATCGATCGGGCCTGTGTGGCAACCCACCTCGTGTCGGTGGTCCGCACGCTGCTCGAGGCCGGTTGCGAGGTGCGCGGTGACCCGATCGTGCAGTCGGCCGATTCGCGTATTCGGCCGGCGAGCGAGGACGACTGGTATACGGAGTATCTCGACGCGATCATCGCCGCGCGCGTGGTCGACGGAGTGGAGGGCGCGATCGCGCACATCGCCCGTTACGGCTCGGCGCACACCGAGTCGATCGTCACCGAGAATCAGGGGACTGCCGAGCGCTTTCTGCAGCAGGTCGACAGCGCGATCGTGCTGCACAACGCCTCGACGCAGTTTGCCGATGGCGGGGAATTCGGCATGGGCGCGGAGATCGGCATCTCCACCGATCGGTTCCACGCCCGCGGCCCGGTCGGGGTCGAGCAGCTCACCAGCTACAAATACGTCGTGCGCGGGGCGGGCCAGATCAGACCCTAGCCCAGTGCGGCCAGTCCGCCCCGCAGCGAGAAGATCGGAGCGCGCCCGCGCGCGCGCAGCTCATGCGCCGCCGCCAGGCTGCGCGCGCCGGCGGCGCACACCAGCAGGTACTTCGAGGCAGGCGGCAGAGCCGCGCCGCCATGGAGCAGCTCGTTCATCGGAATCGAGTGCACTGGCACCTCCGCGACGGGCCGCAGCGCCTGCTCGCGCCGCTCGCGTATGTCGACGATGAGGTAGCCCGCGGCGCTCGCCTCATGCAGCGATTCGAACTCGAGCTCGACAGACTCGTTCGCGGCGAATGGCGCGCGGTCCCCGGCCAGAGCGTGCCGCGGGCATTGCGGTGATCGCCGGGTGCGGATGCGGCTGATGTTCAGCGTCAGAAGATCGAAGATCAACAGCGTCTCGGTGAGTTGTCCGGGCAGGTCGAGCAGCAGCTTCAACGCCTCGAGCGCCTGCAGAGTTCCGAGCGTGCCCGGCACCGGGCCCAGCACGCCGGCTGCGGCGCAATTGCCCACCAGCCCGTCGCGCACCGCTTCGGGCCACAGACACCGCAGGCACGGCCCGCCCGGCTGCACGATCTGCAGCTGCCCCTCGTATTGATAGACGCTCGCGAATACGGCTGGTTTACCGGCGCGAATACATGCATCGTTCAGCGCCAGCTTGGTCGCGATATTGTCCGTGCATTCGATGATGACGTCGTAGTCCGCCACCAGCCCGGCAGCGTTGTCTGCATCGAGCCGTACG
Source organism: Pseudomonadota bacterium (assembly GCA_021843755.1). Lineage (GTDB taxonomy): Bacteria > Pseudomonadota > Gammaproteobacteria > Steroidobacterales > Steroidobacteraceae > 13-2-20CM-66-19. The sequence continues at coordinate 41,005 of JAKBWB010000015.1, read as the reverse complement.
GGATATGTGCGCACGTCCACCGCGGGATTGAGCGCGCGCAGCCGCTCGGCCGCGAGCTCCACCTTCTGGCGCCCGCAATCCCGCAGCGCATACAACGGCTGGCGATGCAGGTTGGATGCCTCGAGCAGGTCGGCGTCGACGAGACCCAATCGTCCGATGCCGGCGCCCGCCAGGTAACTCATGGCGGGCACGCCGAGTCCGCCGCACCCGACGATCAACGCGCGCGAGGCGCCGAGTCGTGCCTGTCCAGCGGCGCCGACTTCCCGCAGAGCGCTCTGGCGGGAGTAATCGGGTGCGGCGGGCGCGAGCGCCGGCGGCGCGTGCGCCTCAGTGCCGCCGTGCATTTCGGGCGCCTCGCTTGCGCAGCGTTCGCAGTTGACCCAACCGGAGTCGCCCTCGCGGTAGTGCTCCTTCTTCCAGACCGGCACGCGGTGCTTGACCGCGTCGATGATGTAACGGCAGGCGAGAAACGCCTCGTGGCGGTGCGGCGCCGACGCGCCGACCCACACGGCCAGCTCACCGATTCCAAGCGTGCCGAGACGATGGACGCAGGCGGCACGCGCGATGCCGAACCGCTCGATCGCTTCGGCGATGATTCGCTCGCCCTCCTTGACCGCGAGAGCCTCGAACGCCTCGTACTCAAGACGCCGCACCTCGCGTCCGGCGTTGCAATCGCGGACCCAACCTTCGAAGCTGGCGTAGCCGCCGCAGGCCGGATTGGCGAGCGCGGCGCGCAGGGCGGAAGGATCGATCGGCTCGAGACTGAATTGAAACGTGTTGACCATGTCTATCCGTGCAATAACCCCGCGCGGCTCGTGCCTCGGGCCTTCCCGGGCGGTAGAAACCGGCCCGGACAGCGTGCCCGCGCGCGCGCTCACCCGCCCGCCACCGGCGGGATGAACACCACCGTGTCGCCATCGGCAAGCGGGTGCGACCACTCCGCGAACTCCGCGTTGACCGCCACGCGCAGCAGCTGCGGCGGCAGCGTGAAGGGATGGCGGGCACGGAGTTCGCGATACAGCTCGTTCGGGGTGCCGGCGGCGGTCCGTACCGACTCGCCGCTGCATTGGGCCTGCTCGCGCAGCAACGCGTAATACTGCACGGCGATGCGCTTCGGGCCCGCGCCGGCGCGGCCTGCGAGCGCTGCGCTTACTCGCTCGAACTCCTCCGGCGTGTTGACGTTCTCGAGCGCGCGCGGGTCGGGAGGGTCGATCAGCAGGACATCGGCGCCGATGAGGAACTTGCGCGGGCAGCGCTGACCGCCCTGTACCGCGCGGGAGAGCGTGGCGCGGCTCGCCGGCTCGTAGATGGCGCACAGGGGTTCGGGCAGGCCGTCGCGGGCCGAGCGATAAGCCGTGGCGGTGCGCTCGGGTGCGCGCGCGACGATCAGATGGTCGAGCGTGCGGCCGTCCAGAAAAGGCAGGTCGCAGGCGAGGACCAGCCACGCGGCCTGCGGATAGCGGCTCTGCGCGGCCAGAATGCCGCCACAGGGGCCGAGGCCCTCCTGTTCGTCAACGATGAGCGCATGGCGCGCCCGCCCGGAATCGGTCTGTTGTGCGGCGCGCACCGACACGAAGGCATGTGCGACGCGGCCGTCGAGCAACGCCATCGTGCGCTCGAGCTGGCTGCGGCCCTGGTACTCGAGGGTCGCTTTGTCGCGCTGCATCCGGCTGCTGTGCCCGCCGGCGAGCACCAGTCCGTACAGCGGCGCGTCCGATGCCGTCGCGCCGTTCATCGGCGGCCCCCCGGGCGCCGGACGATCCGCTTGTAGGCGCGCTTGCCGCCGGTTTTTTCCAATAGGCGGATGCCACCGATCTCGATGTCGTGCGAGAGGGCCTTGCACATGTCGTATATCGTCAGGGCGGCGACCGAGGCTCCCGTGAGCGCCTCCATCTCGACGCCGGTGCGATGATGAACCACGACACGGCAGCGCACGCGGATTTCTCCGCTCGTGCGCTGGTCGACCTCGATCGAGCAATGCTCGAGCCCGAGCGGATGGCAGAACGGGATCAGCTCATGGGTGCGCTTGGCGGCCATCACGCCCGCAATGACTGCGGTGTCGAATACCGGGCCCTTGTGTGTTCGGTGACCACTGCGGCGCAGTGCGGCGGCGACCGGCCGCGGCAGTTTGACGCGCGCTTCCGCGAGTGCCTCGCGCAAGCTGACCTGTTTGACGCCCACGTCCACCATGGTCGGGCGGTTCTCGCGATCCAGATGGGACAGTGCCCGCTTCGCCATCAGCCACCGATATAGAACATTTCGACCTTACGCTCCCCGGCGGCGTCGGCCAGCCGCGTCCGCCGTTGCTCGCTGTAATTGTCCGACCGCGCGCGCCACGTAGCGCGCAGTAAATCGAGGAGGCTGTCGTCACTGGCGCCGCTGCGTAGTTTGTCGCGCAGCGCTACCCCGTGCGTGGCGAAGAGGCAGGTATAGAGTACGCCGTCGGACGACAGACGCGCACGGGAGCAATCGCCGCAGAAAGGCTGGGTGATCGACGAGATGAATCCCACTTCGCCGCCTCCGTCGGTGAAGGCATAGCGTTCCGCGACTTCCCCGCGATAGGACGGTTGCAGGGGCTCGAGGGGCCAGTGCCGCGCGATGCGGGCCAGCAGCTCGCTCGAGTGGACGACGGCGTCCGAGCGCCAATGGTTGCGGTTCCCTACGTCCATGTACTCGATGAACCGCACGATCACGCCGGTTCCCCGAAAGCGCTCCAATAGCTGCACCACCGTGTGATCGTTCAGGCCGCGCTGCACGACCACGTTCACCTTGATTGGCCCGAGGCCGGCGCGGCGCGCCTGCTCGATACCCCCGAGCGCCTCCTCGAGACCGCCGAACCCCCCACTCATCCGTTGAAATACCTCGGGGTCGAGGCTGTCCAGGCTCACCGTGACACGGTGCAGGCCGGCGGCGCGCAGCTCGAAGGCGTGCTTGGCCAGAAGCGTGCCATTGGTCGTGAGGGCAACGTCCTCGACGCCATCGATGGCGGTCAGATCGCCGATGAGGTCGGTCAGGTTCGGCCGCAGCAGCGGCTCGCCACCGGTCAGGCGCAGCTTGCGCACGCCGAGCCGCACCATCAGCCGGGCCAGGCGGACGATCTCATCGAAGGACAACCGTTCGTGCGAGCCGAGGAAACGATAGCCGTCGTGAAACGTCTCGCGGGGCATGCAGTAGGGGCAGCGGAAATTGCACCGGTCCATGACCGATATACGCAAGTCATGCAGAACGCGCCCGCGCTGATCGCGCAGTCGCAGCTCGGCGTGGACGGAATCCCGGGCGGTCATGAAAATAGCTTTACCACTCGCCGATCCGGATTGCCATCCATCGGTCGGGACGGGGCGGCCTGTGCGTCTCGAGCACTACCAGCGGTACAGGCACGTCACAAATCCCCGGGGGTAGGTTCTCGGTCCGGGGGGTAACTCGATGAATCCGTCCGTGCCGGCGAGGCTGGTGAAGTCTCCCGAGCCGTGGGTCGGCTGTGGCAGGGCCGCGCGCGCCCCCTGCTCATCGGTCGACACCCGCACTGGCAGGAAGAGCGTCAGCGCCGGGGCAACCGTGAACGCCTCGCCGAGGGCGATCCGTTGCGGCTGCGGCGGAGTATGACCCTGAGCGGCGGCAAGCGCCGGCAGCACGTATCGGGACACGCACACGGCAGTCGAGACGGGGTTCCCGGGGAGCGCAAATACGACCGCCCCGCTGGGGGCCACGCCAAACCAGAGGGGTTTGCCGGGACGCTGCGCGATTTTGTGAAACACGCGGCGCACCCCGAGCTTGTCGAGCGCTTGGGGCACCAGGTCGAGCCGCCCCATCGAGACCCCGCCGCTCAATACCAGCACGTCGTGGGTCTCGAGATAGAACTTCAGGCGCTCCTGGAGCTGCGCGCTCTCGTCGCGAATATGGTCGAGTCCGACGCGCGGGTAGCCGCGCAGGATCAGCGCCGCGGCGATGGCGTAGGCATTCGACCGGCGCACTTGATGCGCAAGAATGGGCTCCCCCGGCTCGATCAGCTCATTACCCGTCGAGATTACGGCCAGCATCGGCTGGCTCGCGACCCGCACACGGGCCATGCCCGCGGCGGCGGCCAAGGCGATTTCCACCGGCCCGAGCCGCGTACCCGCCGTCAACAGCCGCGCGCCTTCGCGGGCGTCCGTGCCGCGCCGGTGGACGTTCTGCCATGCCTCGACTCCGACCTCATCGGACAGGCTGGCCGTCCCGTCCTGCACGGTGATCTGCTCAACGGGGATCACGCAATCGCAGCCGTGGGGCAGCGGAGTTCCGGTCATCACCTCGATGCAGCCTTGCGGGGACGACAGAGTGCCCGCGGCCTCGCCAGCCGCCTGTGTCGCCTCGATGCGAAAGCGGCGCGTGCCCGTGCTCACCGCCGTGCTGCACAGGGCAATGCCATCCATGGTGACGCGGTCGAAGGGCGGCTGGTCGCGCTCGGCGTGGATGGTTTCGCGCAAGACCGCGCCGGCGCACTGCAGCAGCGGTAACGAGACCTCGGGCAGGCAGACCGTATGCCGCGCGATCAACGCGTCGGCCTCAGCGGGCGTGAGCATGCGCGGGGCCCCGTCAGGCATCGTGATTGTTACTACTTGCCGTGCTTGTGCTTCTTCTTGAAAATCAGCACCTCGGCATTGAACTGTTTGGCCACGGCCATCAGTTGTTCGACCGCCGCGTTGTGCCGCTGGCGGTCCATGGACCGCATTTCGGCGATCTGCTTCTTGGTGAGCTTCAGGGCGGCCTGGGCAATCTCCTTGTCCTGCTGGTTTTTCAGGCAGTGCAGATAGGAGACCATCTGGGTGTTGTAGACCTTTACGGCCTGCTCGCCGGCGAGCATCTGCGCGAGCGTCGCGGTGCTCCCGTCGGGAATGTGATCAGGCGCATGCGGATAGACGCAGCCGGCGTAGGCGGGCGCCAGGATCAGTGCCGCGAGGGTTGCCGCGGCAAACAGTGATTTCATACGAGATCCTCAAGGCAGTGAGCGCATTATCTTATAAGGTGGGGCTTGATCCAGGCTACTGATTCTCATCCGCCGCGGGCTGCGGCGGGGGAGTCTGCGCTTCGCGGGAGCCTTGGACCGAACCGGGGGCGCACGGCACAACCTGATAGAATGCGCGCCGGCGCGTGAGCAGGTGGGCCGTCGCGGGAGGGTCTCATCGGGTTCGAACCCGGCCCGTCGAGCGCCGCGGTGCGCCCGTAGCTCAGTTGGATAGAGTACCTGGCTTCGAACCAGGTGGTCGGGGGTTCGAATCCCTCCGGGCGCGCCAATAACTCCTTGATAATCAATCGATTCAGTGCAATGCGGGAACCGTGGCAGTGGCCTGCGCCACAGTTGCGCGGCATCTGCCGCTCGAGTCAAGCGCCCGTCATAGGCTCGTACATGGTCTTATCCAAAGCAGGGTTGCGGCGGTTCGAGCACAGCGGCGCTGCGTTATCGTCATGGTCTGGCGGCCGCGTGCTTCACCAGCAGCGTCGCGATCGCGCAGGATGCCAACCGGGTCCGGGTGTCGTCGGCGCGACTGGTGAGCATGATCGGCACGCGTGCCCCGAGCACAATGCCGGCCAGCTCGGCGCCGGCCAGGTATTCCAGCTGTTTGGCGAGCATGTTGCCCGCTTCGAGGTCCGGTACGACGAAGATGTCGGCACGGCCGACCACGGGCGAGGCGATGGATTTGGTCGCGGCGGCCTCGCGTGACACGGCGTTGTCGAACGCCAGCGGTCCATCGAGCACGCCGCCGGTAATCTGGCCCCGATCGGCCATCTTGCACAGCGCCGCGGCGTCGAGCGTGGACTTGATGCGGGCGGTCACCAGCTCCACGGCGGACAGGATGGCTACGCGCGGCGTGCGGACTCCGACGGCACGCGCCAGATCGATCGCGTTCTGAACAATGTCGCGCTTCTCGTCCAGAGACGGGTAGATGTTGACCGCGGCGTCCGTGATGAACAAGAGCCGCGGATAGCGCGGCGTATCCATCACGAACACATGGCTGACGCGACGCTCCGTGCGCAGCCCGTTTTCGGGGTCGACCACGCAGTGCATCAACTCGCTGGTGTGCAGCGCGCCCTTCATGATCGCGTCGACTTCTCCGTGCCGCGCCAGCTGCACGGCGCAGGCCGCGGCGGCGTGGCTGTGTTCGACCGGTGTGATGGCGCAGGCGGTCAGATCGAGGCGCGCCGTCCGGGCAGCGGCGCGGATCCGCCCCTCCGGGCCGATCAGGACCGGTACGATCAGGCCGGTGCGGGCTGCCTCGAGCGCTCCGGTCAGCGAGACCGGCTCGACCGGGTGCACCACCGCCGTGCGCAGCGGCGCAAGGCGCCGTGCCTTCGCGAGCAGATGATCGAGACGATGGGGGACGTCCGACTCTCTTGCACGGGCTGCACAGCGGCTGTGGCTCGTCATACGTTCGGTCATCGAGCGGGTCCTCCGTGCGCGTGCAGACGACGCAATGGCTCGGCACGCCCCGGCGCGGGCGGTCTCGGGCGGGACGCCACCGGATCCGGCCCACGGAATCCGAGTTTCCATGTGTCCTGCGAGCGTCTCGGGTTCGGCCGCCGCGCGGCTGCGCAAGTTGCGAGCGGTGGTGTTCCCGCGGACATCATACCGGCGTACGACGGCGTACGCACTCGGCCGGCCGCAGTCGATGCGGGTGGCCGTCGCCGTGGCTGAGGCCCTTGGAGGTCACGGACGAGTCTGATATCCGTGGCTCGGCGGCCCAACTCAGGAGTCGGCCGCGAACCGTTGCCGGCATTCGACCGCGGGCACGAGCGGCAGGTCGAGTTCGGCTCGGTGCAACCCGCAAGCCCGGACGCCTACCTCGAGGAGCACGTCGTCCGGTTCAGGCGCCGCACCGCCTCGATGAACGGTTGCATCGGTCCGCGCGGCTGTATAAAGTATCAGCCAGGTGAAAACCGCTACCGCCGAGCAGGCGGGAAGTGAAGCGCGTGGAGCGAATCCGAGACGCCGCTCGGTTCGACCGAGCGAGGCAAGTCCGACCGCTGAGAAGCGTGAACCGGATGGAAGGTCCCACGGGACCGAGACCCTAGTAACGCGACACACAAGTATCGCAACGCTCCGCGTAGAGCGGAGGCAGTGCCGATGGTTACTGGTCGCGGCCAATTGCTGCCCTGACGTTGCGAAATTACGGTGTCGTAACACTAGGCGTGTGATCAGGAACAGCTAAGCGCAGGGTCAAGTTTTGGGTGCTAAAACATCCCGGTTCATCGAGGCGCGTGTGCGCGGGGCGCGCCTCGAGCGCGGGGGCCGTGCCATTCTGCGCGAGGTGAGCTGGACGATCCGTCCGGGGCAGCGCTGGGTTCTGGTAGGAGCGAACGGCGCCGGCAAGACTCAGCTGCTGAAGCTCGTGGCGGGGTCGGTCTGGCCGACACCCGATCGACCCGGTGTGCGCGAATATCTCTGGCGGGGTGAACGGTGGCGCACACCTCAGCAGGTGCGCGAGGAGATCGCGTATCTCGGTCCGGAACTCCAGGACAAGTACGCGCGCTACGGCTGGAATCATACCGTCGATCAGGTGGTGGCCACCGGCGTGCATCGTTCCGACATTCCATTGCGGCCGCTCGATGAGCGTGAGCGCCGACTCGTGGCGCGCACGCTGCGGCGCCTGCGCATCGAGTCGCTGGCCACGCGCCGATTCCTGACACTGTCCTATGGTGAGCGCCGTCTGGCGCTGCTTGCGCGCGCGCTCGCGTCCCGGCCGAAGCTGCTGTTGCTCGATGAGCTGTTGAGCGGGCTCGACGAGCACAACCGCGCCCGGGCGCTGCGCTGGTTGCAGAGCACGGCCGGGACCGCGCTGCCTTGGGTGCTGGCGACCCACCGTGCGGAAGAGGTGCCCTCGTCGGCTACGCACGCGTTGATTCTCGAGCGTGGCAGGGTCCTCTACCGCGGTCCGCGCCGGCGCGCGCCGCTCGCCCGCCGATTGCAGAAGGGAGCCCGCCGAGCGGCGCCGAGTCCGTCGCCGCGCGTACGGTCGAGCGCGGACCGGCCGCCCGGCCGGGTGCTCGTGCGCTTGAGGGATGCGAGTGTCTATCTCGACGAGCATGCCGCGCTGCAGGAGGTGACGATCACCATACGCGCAGGCGAATGCTGGGTGGTGCACGGCCACAACGGCTCGGGCAAGACGACGCTGCTGCGAACGCTCTACGGCGACCACGGAGTTGCCGCGCATGGGCGGATCGAGCGGGCCGGCATCCGCCCGGGGGTTGCACTGCACAGCTTCCAGCGGCGCGTTGGCCTGGTCGCGCCGCATCTGCAGACCGATCATCCGCAGTATCTGACCGTCGCCGAGGTCGTTCAGTCAGGCCGTCACGCGAGCATCGGGCTGAATGAGGCCCCCAGTGGGGCCGATCGTGCCGCGGCCCGCCGCGCCATGCGTGAATTCGATCTCCTGCCGCTCGCGACCCGCACGCTTCGCGAACTCTCCTATGGGCAACTGCGCCGGGCGTTGTTCGCGCGCGCCTGGGTGCGCAGGCCGGCTCTCCTGGTGCTCGATGAGCCGTTTGCGGGTTTGGATGTGTCCACCCACGAGGATTTGCGCGCCCGCGTCGAGCGGCTCGCATCCGATGGGGTTGCCGTGGTCATGACGGCCCATCGATTGTCCGAGTGGCCCCACTGTGCGACGCACGAGCTGGAGCTGGCCGGCGGCAAGGTGCGATATGTTGGTCCGGTGCGGCTCAGTCGAGCGTCATCTCGGTCTCGAAGACCGACACGGCCTGCCCGATGATCCAGACCGCGGAGACGGCAGCCCCGGTCATCTCGAGCTCGATTTCCACGCGTCCGGGCCGGTGAAGCCAGCGGCCCTGAATCCCGGTGAAGGCCGCCTTGTGCCCATCGTGCCCGAGCAGTCCCAGCTGGACGAGGTAGACCCCGAGGAGCCCGTGAGCGTTGCCGCTCACCGGATCCTCGCCGATGCCGAGCGCCGGGCAGAACATGCGCGCCTCGGTCAGCGGATCGCTTCCCAGCGGATTCAGTGCGAACACGAAATAGCCCGCGGCCCCGATCTGCGCCGACAAGGTGGTCAAGCGCGACATGTCGGGCTTGAGTTGAGCGAGCGGTCCCGCGCCGCGCACGCCGATCAGCAGCCGCGTACTGCTCGCGCCGGCGATGCGCAGTGGACAGCGCGGGTCCAGATCGTCGCTGGCGAGCGCCAGCGCATCCAGCACGGCGAGCCGCTCGCGGGTGTTCAGCTCGCGCCCGAGCGGCGGCGGATTCTGGCGGATCGCGATCTTGCGCTCGGCATCCCGGCCACGGACCTCGATCTCGACGATGCCCGCCTTGGATTTCTGCCGTGTTTGCGTCCGTCCGCCGGTGCGCATCGACAGCACGTAATGGGCGGCAACGGTTGCGTGTCCGACGAACCCGGCCTCGGTGCGCGGGGTGAAGAAGCGCGCTCTGATGTCGTGGTCCGCACCATCGGGCGCGAACAGGAACGCCGTATCCGCATTGTTCAGCTCGCGCGCGATGGCCAGCATCTGGGCATCGGTCAATCCATCGGCCTCGAGTACGACTCCGGCCGGATTGCCCGTGAAGCGCCCGAGGGTGAAGGCGTCCACTTGGTGGATCTGGATCTTGCGGGTCATCTGCGGCCTCTGGCGCTTCGCCTTTCGGGGCGTGTGGCGAAGGGTCGTCATTCTAGCTCATCGCCCGCGGATGGGTAGAATGAGCGCCGATGGACGTCGGCGTCGAAATCAGCCTGTATCCGCTCACGGAGCGCGCCGCGCCCCTGATCCATGATTTCATCGAGCAGCTGTCGGCCCGCAAGGAGCTGAAGGTGGTACCCGGCAGCCTCGGTACGCAGGTGTACGGTGAATTCGAGCAGGTCTTCACGGCCGTGCGCGAGGCCGTGCGCGGGACGCTCGAGGCACGGCAGGCCGCGAGCGGCCGGGCGGCGATCGTGCTGAAGGTGCTCGGGCCGCTCTAGCCGATCGCGCGAGCCATCGGCCCCGCTGTGCCGCGGCGGGGCGTCTCGCCCGGCAGCCCTGCTGAGCAATGAGACCGGGCCTCGCGCACGCTGCGCCGGCCACGCTGCGCGTTGGACTCGGGGCACGCCGTGCCGCCCGGTCGTTCGCCGCGCGCAGTTCATCCGGCCGGTGGCGCAAGCGGCGCCGACCCGGCACACTAGCACATTCAAACCTGTGGTTTTCCTGGACGAGTCCTGGCGAGAGGGGGTTGAATGGCGCTGCTGAGAGTGATCGACCGCGACGGCACGGAGCATCAGGTCGATGGCAAGGTCGGCTTGAAAGTCATGGAGACGCTGAGGGAGCTGGAGTACGGCGTGGCTGCGATCTGCGGCGGCATGTGCTCGTGCGCCACGTGTCACGTCTATGTCGATCCCGAGTGGCGGGATCGTCTTGCGGAGCCGCTGGCCGAGGAGCGCGAGCTGCTGAGCGATCTTACGCACTATGAAGAAAATTCACGGTTGTCCTGCCAGATCGAGTTCACACTCGAACTCGATGGTTTGCGGGTCACTATCGCGCCGGATGAATGAGGGTATCTCACTGGAGAATCTATCGTGGTCGAGATAATCGCCGCGCTCGCGCTCGGTGGCGCGATCGTGCTCGCCATTCTTTACGTGCGAGTGCGCGGGGCGCTGCTACAGGGAAGGCGCCACCACGACGACTGGGACGAGATGATGATCAAGCGGCTGCGCGACCAGGGTTATCATCCCTTCAACGAGTACCCGGTCGACTACTTTCTCGCATTGCGCGACGAGGCCACGTGCGACCGGGTGCGCGCGCGGCTCGAGGCGGAAGGGTTCGCCGTAGACGTCAAGCCGATCGAAGGGGAGAGCGATCTGCCCTACAGTCTGCACGCCTCGCGAATCATGCGGCTGATCGTGCCGGACATCCAGGCGCTCAGCCAGCGGATGCGGGCGCTGGCCGAGGAGTTCCAGGGACGTTACGACGGCTGGGCCGCCTAGACCCTCAGGCAGGCGTCATTTCTTCTTTTCCGCCTGACGCTTGACGGCCTCGGCCGCCGCCGCGGCCACCGCGGGATCGCCGAGATAGCGGCTGCCGCGCGAGTTGAGCTCATCGTCGAGTGCGTAGAGCAGGGGAATCCCGGTCGGGATGTTGAGTTCGACGATGTCCTGATCGGAGACCTTGTCGAGCATCTTGACCAGAGCGCGCAGGCTGTTGCCGTGCGCGACGACGAGCACGTTGCGCCCGGCGCGCAGCTCCGGAGCGATCCGTGTGTTCCACATGGGTGCCACGCGCGCGAGGGTATCCTTCAGCGCCTCGGCCGAGGGCAGCTCTCCGGGCGGTACGCCGGCATAGCGCTCATCGAAGCGCGGGTGGCGCGGGTCCTCGAGCGGCAGCGGTGGGGGCGGTACGTCGTAGCTGCGTCGCCAGATTTTGACCTGGGCTTCACCGTGGCGCTCGACCGTCTGAGCCTTGTCCAGTCCCTGTAGCGCGCCATAGTGGCGCTCGTTGAGGCGCCAGGAGCGCTCGACCGGGATCCACATGCGGTCCATCTCGTCGAGCATGAGCCACAGCGTGCGAATCGCCCGTTTGAGTACCGACGTGAATGCGATGTCGACCGTGAGCTTCTCTTCGATCAGCTGGCGGCCCGCCCGCATCGCTTCCTCGCGCCCGGCCGGGGCCAGATCGATGTCCGTCCAGCCGGTGAACAGGTTTTCCAGGTTCCAGAGGCTCTGTCCGTGACGGACGAGGATCAACTTGCCGGGCATGTGGGTACCTCCATCGTGACGTGGACCGATCGCCGGGGCGCGCATGCGAACAACGGCGGCCCCGCGGCGCTTACCGGCCGCACAGGCACTCGAGTATAGCGAAGTGCGCTAGTCGGCGAGCTTGCGGAGCGTCTCGACACCCACGGTGAGCGTGGCGAAATCGGCGGCGCCGGCCGCGCGCATCTCCGTGAGCGCGCGCTCCCAATGGGCGAACCGGCGCGCTTCGCTCCGTTGCCACGCGTCGACGCGCGCGGTGGCGCCGCCGCGCGCTTTCCGAGTGAGCACGCGCTCGGTGAGGGTTCGATGAATGCGCATCGCCGCATCGCGTACCCCGGTTCGAGCGCTGGCCTGCCACGGACCCTCGACCGACAGTCGTTCGATCTGCTCACGCAGCCAGTCGATGCCGGTGCGAGCTCCTACCTCGAAGTAGATGCGGGCCGTTTCCGCGATCGTCCTGGCGTGGACCGCCGCGATCTCCGCGATATCGAGCGAAGCATTGTGGGACTCGAGGCTCGCCAGGCGCTCGGCCAGCACATGCGGCAGCCCCGCCTTGGCCAGCTGGGCCCGGCTCGAATCGAAGTGCGCGCGCCACGCGCCGCTCAGTACCTGCGGAAGGTGCGCGCCGATCTCGTGTACGGCGGCGCGGAACTCCCCGACCGCCGTGGCGACTTTGAGGGCCGGCCGGTGCGCGAGCAGCCAATATGTCGCATGGCGCAGCAGGCGGCTGGTCTCGAATGCCGCAAGGTACTGGATCTTCGCCGGCGCGTGATTGTCGAGCGCTTCGATGTCCTCCCAGAGGTCGCGCATCTGGAAGATCTCCCGGGCGGCGGAGTAGGCGCGGGCGATCTGCGCCGGCTCGGCGCCGGTGTCTTCCTGCGCGCGCAGTACGAATGTGGGGCCCATCCGGTTGATCAAGCCGTTGGCCGTCGCGGTGGCGATGATCTGGCGGCGCAGCCGGTGCTGCTCGATCGCGCGCGCGAAGCGTGCGCGGACCGGCGCGGGGAAGTAGCGCTCGAGTTCGCTCGAGAGGTACGGGTCCTCGGGCACGTCCGAATCGAGCAGGTGGCTGTTGAGCCAGATCTTGCTGTAGGAGAGCAGAATGGACAGCTCGGGGCGGGTCAGGCCCTCGCCGCTCTTGCGCCGCTCGCCGATCTCCTCGTCGCTCGGCAGGAACTCCAGGGACCGATTCAGACCGCCGGCGCGCTCGAGCAGGCGGATCAGATGCTGAAACTCCGCCAGCCGCGCCTTGCTCTGCTGTTCGAGCGTACTGATCGCCTGGCTCTGCAGGTAGTTGTTGCGCAACACCAGCGCGCTGACCTCGTCCGACATGCGCGCGAGCAGCCGGTTGCGCGCGGCAAGCGACAGCTTGCCGGCGTGTACCAGCGGATTGAGCAGGATCTTCAGGTTGACTTCGACGTCCGAGGTGTTGACGCCGGCGGAGTTGTCGATGAAATCGGTGTTGAGCCGGCCGCCGCTGCGGGCGTATTCCACGCGTCCGCGCTGGGTGAAGCCGAGGTTGCCGCCTTCGCCCGCGACCCGGGCGCGCAGCTCCCGGCCGTTGATGCGCAGCACGTCGTTGGCGCGGTCGCCGACTTCCGCGTTGGATTCCTGGGTCGCCTTGACGTAAGTGCCGATGCCGCCGTTCCAGAGCAGGTCGACCGGCAGGCGCAGAATCGCGCGGATGACCTCGACGGGCGCGGCCGAGGCGCCCTCCAGCCCGAGCAGGGCGCGGGCCTGCGGCGAGAGCATGATGGATTTGGCGCTGCGGGGAAACACACCGCCGCCGGCCGAGATGCGCTTGCGGTCATAGTCGTCCCAGCTCGAGCGCGGCAGCGCGAACAGCCGCTGCCGCTCCGCGAAGCTCACGGCCGCATCGGGCTTGGGATCGAGGAAGATATGCCGGTGATCGAAGGCCGCCTGCAGGAGGATGTGCCGGGAGAGCAGCATGCCGTTGCCGAACACGTCTCCGGACATGTCGCCGATGCCGGCAACGGTGAATTCCTCCTTTTGAATGTCGCGACCGAGCTCGCGGAAGTGGCGCTTGACGCACTCCCAGGCGCCGCGCGCGGTGATGCCGAGCCCCTTGTGGTCGTAGCCCGCCGAGCCGCCGGAGGCGAACGCATCACCGAGCCAGAAGCCGTATTCGGCCGCAATGCCGTTGGCCGTGTCGGAGAAGGTCGCGGTGCCTTTGTCCGCGGCCACCACCAGGTAAGGATCATCGCCATCGCGGCGGACCACCCGGGGCGGCGCAACGATGCGGCCGGCGACGATGTTGTCGGTCAGATCGAGCAGGCCCTGGATGAAAGTCCGGTAGCAGGCGGTTACCTCGGTCTGAATCTCCTCCCGGCCCGCCTGCGGGAGGCACTTCGGCACGAAGCCTCCCTTGGCTCCGACCGGCACGATCAGGGTGTTCTTGACGTTCTGCGCCTTCATCAGACCGAGGATCTCGGTGCGGAAGTCCTCGCGCCGGTCAGACCAGCGTATGCCCCCGCGGGCCACCTCTCCCATGCGCAGGTGCACGCCCTCGACGCGCGGGCTGTAGACGAAGATCTCGTACTTCGGCCGCGGCAGCGGCAGGTCGGCAATGGCCGCAGGATCGAGTTTGAACGACAGATAGGGCAGGGGAGCCCCCGCGGTATCGCGGCGGAAGTGATTGGTGCGCAGCGTGGCGTTCACCAGGGTCAGATACGCGCGCAGGATACGGTCCTCATCCAGGCTGCTGACCGATTCGAGTCCGGCGCGGATGCGCTTCCCGATCTGCTCGGCGGTCCGCCCGCGCTCCGAGTTGCCGCGCGGGCGATCCGGATCGAAGCGTGCCTCGAACAGGCGCACCAGCTCCGCGGCGATGCCCGGATTCGCCCCGAGCGTGCGCTCCATGTAACTCTGACTGAACGGCACGCCGGTCTGCAGCAGATAGCGGCAATAGGCGCGCAGCACCAGAATCTGGCGCGCGGTGAGATCGGCGGTGAACAGCAGGCGGTTGAAGCCGTCATTCTCCGCCATGCCGTCCCAGCCGGCTGCGAGCGCCTCCTTGAAGCGCGCTTCGACGCGCGGCAGGTCGACGGCGCGGCCGTCGCGATGCTCGAGTTCGAAGTCCTGGATCCAGGCGATGCCGCCGTGCGGCCAGGCAAGCTCGTAGGGTCGCTCCGCGATGACGCGCAGTCCGAAATTCTCCAGCATCGGCAACAGATCGGAGATCGATACCGGTTCGCCGAGCTTGACGATCTTCAGGTGCATCTGCGCAGCGGCCTGGCCCGGCTTGCGGTGCAGGCTCACGCAGCGCTCCCGGGGCGCGGCGCGCAGCCGCTCCAGATCCGCGATGTCGGCGAGCGCCTCGGCCGCGGTCACGTTCTCTTCGTAGGCCAGGGGGAACGTGTGCCGATAACGCTCGGCGAGCGCCAGGCCTTCCGCCTCGCCGTTGCGCGCGACCAGCACGTCGTGCAGATGATCGCTCCATGTGAGGGTCGCGGCGGAGATCTTCCGCTCGATCGCGAGCACGTCGGTCTTGTGTTGCTCGCCGGGCACGGTGCGCACCACGACGTGCACGCGCGCATGACTGGAGCTGGAGATCTGTACCTGACTTTCGACCGAGGTCCCGCCGAAGCCCTCGAGCACGATCCGCTCGATGCGCTCGCGCACGTCGGTGTTGTAACGGTCGCGCGGAACGTAGACGAGGCATGAGAAGAACCGGTGATACGGATCGCGCCGCGCGAGCAGGCGCACGGTGCGCCGCTCGTACAGGTTGACGACGCCCCGGCAGATGCGGACCAGATCGCGCGTGTTGGCCTGGAAGAGCTCATCGCGCGGATACGTCTCGAGCACGTTGAGCACGGCCTTGCCGTCGTGGCTCTGCGGATCGAGTCCGAAATATTGTATGACCCGTGCGACCTTCAGGCGCAACACCGGGATGTCGCGCGGGCTGCGGTGGTAGGCGGTGGAGGTCCACAGGCCGAGAAACCGATGCTCGCCGTCGACTTCGCCGCGCGCATCGAAGGTCTTCACGCCGACGTAATCGAGGTACTCCGAGCGGTGCACGGTGGCCATGGAGTTGGCCTTGGTCAGCACCAGCAGCTCGTGCTCGCGGGCGCGCTCGCGGATCTCCCCGCGCAGTTCGGTCATGGTCGGCCGGCGCATGCCCGCCGCGGCGCGCAGGATGCCGAGGCCGGTGCGGGGCTGAGATTTCAGCAGATCCTTTCGAGCGCCGCGCTGGAGCAGGTATTGGCGATAGCCGAGGAAGACGAAATTGCGCTCTTCCATCCACTGCAGCAGTTGGCGCGCCTCGGAGATCTCCTCGCTCGGCAAGGGCGGGCGCCGGTGATCGAGATCGGCGATGACGGCTTGAACGCGCTCACGCATCGCCGTCCAGTCGTCCACGGCGAGGCGCACGTCGCGCAGCGTCGAGTCGATGTCGCGGCGCAGGCGCTCGAGCGTCTGCGGATCGGTCCGCCGATCGATTTCGAACATCTCCCAGGACTCGATGCGCGCAGGGCGCGCGCCCTGCGCGCCGATGCCCGTCAGTATCCCGCGGGAGTCGCGGCGGATGTCGAGCACCGGGTGCACGATCACGTGCACGGCGAGACCGGCGCGCGCGAATGCCAGACTGATCGAATCGATCAGAAACGGCCGGTCGTCGGTGACAATCTGTACTACCGTATGGGCGGTTTCGAAGCCGTCCTTGCGGGGATCGGGATTGAAGATCCGCACCAGCGATTGACCGGGAGCGCGACGGCGCCCGAGCTCGAGGTGGCAGCGTGCCGCATGCGCCAGCGACGCCGGCGCGCGTGCCGCGAGGTCTTCCTCGCCCACGCCGCGGTAGTAGGCGCGCAGAAACTCCTGCGATACCCGTGCGCCGCGCGGCAGGCGGACGCGCACGATGCGGTCGATCAGGACGAGGCGCGCAGGAGGAATACTGCGCAGGTGCCGGCCCTCGCCGGCCGGGGAGGATGGGGCGTGCATGGTGGGCGGCAATTATATACGTCTGTGCACTCCGGGGTCGTCAGGGTATAATAGTTGCGGGCGCAACGAAAAGGCCGCCGATCCCGGCCCGCACCACGGAGCTGCCGATGAGCCAGACTGGCGAGAATCCGATGGGCACCGACGGTTTCGAATTCGTCGAATACACCGCGCCCGATCCCGGGCTGCTGCGCGATCTGTTCGAGCGCATGGGCTTCCCGGTCAGGGCCCGCCACCGGTCCAAGAACGTGACGCTTCATGGTCAGGGTGCGATCAACTTCATCATCAATGCCGAGCCGGATTCGTTCGCCCAGCGCTTCGCGAAGCGTCACGGGCCTTCGGCCTGTGCGATGGCCTTCCGTGTCAGGGATGCCGCCTACGCCTACCGGCGCGCCCTCGAGCTCGGTGCGACGAGCGGGCCGCAGAATGCCGGGCCGATGGAGCTCAACATCCCGTGCATCGAGGGCATCGGCGGATCGCTGATCTATCTGGTGGACCGCTATGGCGGGCAGACGATCTACGACGTGGATTTCCGCCCGGTGGCCCCCCCTCCCGGGTCACGCGAGGCCGGGCTGACGGTGATCGATCATCTGACGCACAACGTCGCGCGCGGCAACATGGACAAGTGGGCCGGCTTCTACGCGAAGCTGTTCAATTTCCGGCAGATTCGCTATTTCGACATCGAAGGCCGGCACACCGGGCTGTTCTCGCGCGCCATGACCAGTCCGTGCGGCAAGATCCGCATTCCGATCAACGAATCGCAGGACGAGAAGAGCCAGATCGAGGAATACCTGCGCGCATACCACGGCGAGGGCATTCAGCACATCGCGCTCGCCACCGACGACATTTATCGCACGGTCGACACATTGCGCGGTCACGGCATCGCGTTTCAGGATACCCCCGATACGTACTACGAGCGGATCGAGGCGCGCGTGCCCTGCCACGGCGAGCCGCTCGAGGCGCTGCGCCGCCGGCGCATCCTCATCGACGGCAATCCGCAGGCGGGCGAGGGGCTGCTGCTGCAGATCTTCACCACCAACGTCATCGGTCCGATCTTCTTCGAGATCATCCAACGCAAGGGCAACGAAGGTTTCGGCGAAGGCAACTTCCGCGCCCTGTTCGAATCCATCGAACTCGATCAGATCCGCCGCGGCGTGATCTAGCCGTCGGCGGCGCGGGGCGCCGGTGCGGGCCGGATCACAGCCGGGCGTCGACCTCGGCCGCCGGAAACGCGTGCTTGATGTCGTAGAGCACGTGGTTCCTGCGGCACAGCTTGCGGATGGCGGCCGCGCCGAGCTTGCGGAACTGATCGTGTGCGACCGCGAGCACGACCAAGTCGTAATAGTTGGGCCGCAGCCTGCTCACCGGACGCAGTCCGTACTCGCGCAGGCATTCGCGGCGGTCGGCCCACGGGTCGTGGACGTCCACCTGCGCCCCGTATTTGCGCAGCTCCCGCACCACGTCCACGGCCTTTGAGTTGCGCACGTCGGGACAGTTCTCCTTGAAGGTGATGCCGAGCACGAGGGCGCGCGCGCCGTTGGTGTGGATGCGCTTGCGGTTCATCAGCTTGACGATGTCGGTAACGACGTAGATCGGCATGTTGTCGTTGAGGCGGCGACCGGCGAGGATCATCTCGGGGTGATAGCCGAGTTCCTGTGCCTTGTGCGTCAGGTAGTACGGGTCGACGCCGATGCAGTGGCCGCCGACGAGGCCGGGACGGAACGGCAGGAAATTCCACTTCGATCCGGCCGCCTGCAGCACTTCCTCGGTGTCGATGCCGAGCCGCGCGAAGATCAGCGCCAGCTCGTTGATCAGCGCAATGTTGACGTCGCGCTGCGTGTTCTCGATGACCTTGGCCGCCTCGGCCACCTTGATGCTCGAGGCCCGGTGCGTGCCGGCGGTAATGATGGCCCGGTAGAGCGAATCGATGAACTCGGCCGCCGCCGGGGTCGAGCCGGAGGTGACCTTCTTGATGGTCGTCAGGCGATGCTCCTTGTCGCCGGGGTTGATGCGCTCGGGACTGTAGCCGACGAAGAATCCGTCATTGAGGCGCAGCCCGGATTCGCGCGCGAGTATGGGCACGCAGACTTCCTCCGTGCACCCGGGATACACGGTCGACTCGTAAACGACCACATCGCCCTTCTTCAGCACCTTGCCGACGGCGACGCTCGCGGCGATGAGCGGGCTCAAATCCGGGCGCTTGTAGATATCGATGGGCGTCGGTACCGTGACGATGAAGACGCGGCAGCGGCGCAGATCCGCCGGATCGCAGGTGAATGACAGATGCTCGGCCGCGGCCAGCTCGCGCCGGCTGACTTCGAGCGTGCTGTCGCGCCCGGCCTCCAACTCGGCGATACGGTCCGGCTTGACGTCGAAGCCGACCGTATCGAAATGCTTGCCGAACTCGACGGCGAGCGGCAGCCCGACATATCCCAGGCCGATCAAGCCTATGCGGCACCTGCGCAAATTCATCACGTTGAAAGTCTCCGGGTACGGGAGTTGTGCGCGGCGCGAGCCGCAGATGCGCCGGCGCCGGGAAACACACGCTGGGCAGACAGTCTATCACGGCCCGCGGCCGCGCAGATTCCGGCGGGCGAGTCGGGCCGCTCAGGGCATGTGCTCGCGGGCAAGGTACTCGGCGCTCTGCATCTCGACGAGTCGGCTCGCGGTGCGCTGGAACTCGCCGCGCAGCCGCTCGCCGCGATACAGTGTCTGCGGCGCGCCAATTGCGCAGATCACCAGCTTGACACGGCGGTCGTAGAGCTCGTCGATCAGCGCGATGAAGCGCCGGGCCTCGTCCTCGTGCGCCGCGTCGAGCCGCGGCACCCCCGAGAGCACTACCGCCGAGTATAGCCGGGCGATTTCGATGTAATCTTCCTGACTGCGCGGACCTGCGCACAGCGCCTGGAAGTCGAACCACACGGCGCTGTCGCTCTGGCGAACGACGGGAATGGATCGGCCGTTGATCTCGATCACGCCGTCGGCCCATTGCGCATGCTGCGCAAGGTCGGCAAACAGCGCGCGCAGGCGCGGTTCCCCCTCGGGATCGGAGGTGGTGATATAGGTGCCGGCCTGTGTCAGCTGCCGCAGGCGGTAGTCACGCGGGCCGTCGACGGCCAATACCCTGGTGTTGCGCTCGATCAGGTCGATCGCGGGGAGGAAGCGCTGGCGCTGCAGGCCGTTGCGATACAGCTCCCGCGGTGGCACGTTGGAGGTCGCGACCAGCGTGACGCCGCGCCGGAACAGGCCTGCGAACAGCCCGGCGAGGATCATGGCATCGGCGATGTCAGCAACGAACAGCTCGTCGAAGCACAGGATGCGAGTCTGGCGGGCGAGGCGCTCGGCAATGATCTCGAGCGGCTCGTCCCGGTCCCGGAGCGTATTGAGCTCGGCATGCACGTCATGCATGAAGCGGTGGAAATGACGGCGGAGCCGCTCGGGAAACGGCAGGCTCTGGAAGAACAGGTCCATCAGCCAGGTCTTGCCGCGCCCTACGGGGCCCCACAGGTATATGCCGCGCTGCGGCCGGAACACGCGCGCGCTCAGGCGGCGCAGCAGGCGGGCGGCGAACGGCTGCGCGTCGGCGCGCCCGCCGGCCGCCAACCGCCCGCGCAGGTCCTCGAGGCAGCCGACCGCTTTCAGCTGCGCGGCATCGGCGCTGTAGCCGCGCGCGCGCAGTTGGCGGTCGTAGAGCTCGTGCAGCGTAGGCACGGCGGAGGGATCCACGGACCCGTGCCGCTCAGCCCGACAGCTCGGGCAAGTTGCGAAAATGCTCGAGCGCCTGCGGATTGGCGAGCGCGTCGATGTTCTTCACCGGCCGGCCGTGGATCACGTCGCGCACCGCCAGTTCGGTGAGTTTCCCGGAGCGGGTGCGGGGAATATCCGGCACGGCGATGATCTTGGCCGGCACGTGCCGGGGGGTCGTGCGGGTGCGGATTTCCGCGCGGATCCTGCGCTTGAGTGCCTCGTCGAGTTCGACGCCGGCGCGCAGGCGCACGAACAGCACCACGCGTACATCGCCCTGCCAGTCTTGACCGACGGCCACCGATTCGATGACCTCGGCCAGACGTTCCACCGCGGAATAGATCTCCGCCGTGCCGATGCGCACGCCGCCGGGGTTCAACACCGCGTCCGAGCGGCCGTGGATGATGATTCCGTCGTGCTCGGTGAGCTCGGCATAGTCGCCGTGATGCCACACGCCCGCAAAGCGCTCGAAATACGCGGCCCGGTAGCGCCGGCCGTCGGGGTCGTTCCAGAACCCGACCGGCATCGATGGAAACGGCGCGGTGCACACCAGCTCGCCACGCTGGCCGCGCACCGGGTTGCCCGCGTCGTCGTAGATCTGTACTCGCAGTCCCAGCCCCCGGCACTGCAGCTCGCCGCGATACACCGGCAGAATCGGGCAGCCGAGCGCAAAGCACGACACGATGTCGGTCCCGCCGGAGATCGAAGCCAGATGCACGTCCGGCTTGATGTCGCGGTAGACGAAGTCGAAGCTCTCGGGCAGCAGCGGCGAGCCGGTCGAGAGGATGCACCGCAGTGCGCCGGTATCGACTTGCCGCGCCGGCGTGTAGCCGTTCTTTTCCAGGGCGGACAAATACTTGGCGCTGGTGCCGAAGATCGTGACGCGCTGCCGCTCGACCATGCGCCAGAGCACCCCGGGATCGGGATGGAACGGGTTGCCGTCGTAGAGCACCAGCGTGGCGCCGGCGGCGAGTGCGCTGGCCAGCCAGTTCCACATCATCCATCCGCACGTGGTGAAGTAGAACATCTGATCGCTGCGCTTGAGATCAACGTGCAGCAGGTGCTCTTTCTGGTGCTGCAGCAGCGTGCCGCCCGCGCCGTGCACGATGCACTTGGGCACTCCGGTGGTGCCCGAGGAGAAGAGGATGTACAGCGGGTGATCGAACGGCAGCGGCGTGAAGTGCAGCGGCGCGCCGCGCTGGCCGAAGGCTTCCCAGTGTGTCGCGTACGCATGCGCCGGGCCGAGCTGCTCGAGCCGCGGGCTCCGGCTGACATAGGCGATGACGACGATCTGACGCAGGCCCGGCAGTTGTCGGGCCACCTCCCCGACCGGCGCCAGCGAGTCGAGCGTCTTGCCGCTGTAGAAGTATCCGTCGGCGGTGAAGAGCACCTTCGGCTCGATCTGACCGAAGCGATCGAGCACGCCCTGTACGCCGAAGTCAGGCGAGCAGGACGACCAGATTCCGCCGAGGCTGGCCGTGGCCAGCATCGCGATCAGGGCGTGCGGCAGATTGGGCAGGTACCCGGCGACCCGGTCCCCCGGCCCGACGCCCACGGCCTTCAGCCCCGCGGCGAGGCGCGCCACCTCCTCGGACAGCTGCCGATACGTCAGCCGCTGTTCCATGCCACGCTCGTTGGTGAACACCACCGCGGGCTGATCGTCACGGAACCGCAGCAGGTTGTCGGCAAAGTTCAGCCGTGCCGCCGGGAAGAAGCGTGCCCCGGGCATCCGCTCGGGATGCTCGATCACGGGCCCCTCGCCCCAGTCCGCGCGTACGTCCGCGAAGTGCGCCAGCTCGCTCCAGAACTGCTGCGGCTGCTCGATCGACCAGGCATAGAGTGCCGCGTAATCGCGCAGCGCCAGATTCCGCCGCGCATTCACGCAAGCGACGAAGCGGGTCAGGTTGGCCGCGGCGATTCGTTGGGCGGATGGCCGCCAGATCTCGTTCACAGTGGCTAGAGCGACTGGTAGTTGGGGCCGGAGCCGCCCTCCGGCGGCGTCCAATCGATGATGCCGTAGGGGTCCTTGATGTCGCAAGCCTTGCAATGCACGCAGTTGGCAGCATTGATCTGCAGCCGCCGCCGGCCCGACTCCTCGACGATCTCATAGACGTTCGCCGGACAGAACCGTTGGCACGGATTGTCGAATTCGCGTGCGCAGCGATCGGTGCAAATCGAGGGATCGCGCACGTGCAGATGCGCCGGCTGGCGTTCCTCGTGGCTCGTCGCCGCCAGGAACACCGAGGCCAGGCGGTCGCTGGGCGGCAGTGTGCGCTGCACCCAGTGGCGCTGCGGCGAGCGATAGTCCTCGATGTGGCGCAGCCGCTCGTGGTCGGCTTGCCGGTGTCGCAGCGTCCACGGGGTGTGCCCCCGCGTGAGGACCTCGAGGGCGGCGTTGGCCATGCCGAGCCACAAGCCGCGGTTGAACCCGGGTTTGAAATTGCGTACCGCGCGCAGCTCGCGTCCGCCGGCGGATGCCCGCCAGCGCGCATCGAAGCCCGCCGGCGAGCCGGTCTCGGCAAGATGCTCTGCGGTCAGCATGCCCGAGCGGATCGCCTGGTGGACGCCCTTGATCTTCGGCACGTTCACGCCGCCGGCGGCATCGCCGATCAGAAGGGCCCCGGGCATCTCCAGGCGGGGCAGGCACTGCCATCCGCCGGCAGCGATCGTGCGCGCGCCCGCAGCCAGGATCTCGCCGCCCTCGAGCAAGGGCCTGACCGCCGGGTGATGCTTGAACTGCTGGAACGCCTCGAATGGCGAGAAGCGCGGGTCGCGGTAATCGAGCCCGACGACGAACCCGACATACACCCGGTCGTGATCGAGGTGATAGATGAAGCCGCCGCCGTAGGTGCGGGTATCGAGCGGCCAGCCGAGCGTGTGCTGGATCAGGCCAGGCTGCACGCGGCCCTCGGGGAGCTGCCAGAGCTCCTTCAGTCCAAGTCCGTAGGTTTGCGGGTCGCGGCCTGCGTCCAGCTCGAAGCGTCGAATCAAATGCTTGGCCAGGCTCCCGCGGGCACCTTCGGCTACGACGGTCGTGCGGGCGTGAATCTCGGCGCCCGGAGTGAAGTTCGGGCCCGGCTTGCCGGCCTTGTCGAGGCCGGCGTCGCCCAGGCGCACGCCGCGCACCGAGCCGTCGGAACCCAATACCGGCTCGGCCGCCGCGAAGCCCGGGAAGATGTCCACGCCAAGGGCTTCGGCCTGCTGCGCAAGCCACGCGGCCAGCAGCCCGAGAGAGACGATGAAGTTGCCGCGATTGTGCAGTTGCGGCGGTAGCGGCAGACGGAACTTGGCGGTGCGCGTGAGCAGATGCATCTCATCGTGCGTCGCGGGCACGCAGATCGACGGCGGGGATTGTCGCCACTGCGGGGCCAGCGCATCGAGCGGTCCGGGCTCGATGACGGCCCCAGACAGGGCGTGCGCCCCCACCGCGGCGCCTTTCTCGAGCAGGCAGACGTTGAGGTCCGGCTGCAACTGCTTCAACCGGATCGCGCACGCCAGTCCCGCCGGGCCGCCCCCGATGATCGCGATGTCATACTCCATGACGTCGCGCTCGACGGCGCCGGGTGCTGTCGTGCTCACTGCGGTTGCATCCTCACGGCCCCATCGAGCCGAACCGTCGCGCCGTTGAGCATGGGGATCTCGAAAGCCGCCGCGACCAGCTGGGCGAACTCCGCGGGCTTGCCGAGCCGATGCGGGAAGGGGATTTGAGCCGCAAGCGAGGCTTGTACCTGCGCGCTGAGGGTGTCGATCATGGGCGTGTGGAAGATGCCGGGCGCGATGGCGATGCAGCGAATGCCGAAGCGGGCGAGCTCGCGGGCAATGGGCAGCGTCATCCCGGCGAGCGCCGCTTTGGTGGCCGCGTAGGCGGCCTGACCGATTTGTCCTTCGAATGCCGCGATCGACGAGGTATGCACCAGCAGGCCGCGCTCGCCGTCTTCGGTGGGCGCATTGTGCTGCATCAGGCTCGCTGCCGCCTTGTCGCACAGGAAGCTGCCGATGAGATTGATGTGCACGACCCGCGTGAAGAACTCACCGCTCATCGGCCCCTGTTTGCCGAGCACGCGACCCGCGCCGATGACTCCCGCGCAGTTGACCAGCAGATTCAGACCATCCAGGCGCTGCGCGGCGCTGGCCATCGCGGCGTTGACTTCGGTCTCCGACGCGACGTCGCAGCGTAGGAAATGCGCGTTGCCGCCCAGTTCCTCGGCCGCTGCCTGTCCTTGCTCTTCCTGAACGTCCAGCAATACCGCGCGCGCGCCCTGCGCAATGAGATGGCGGGCCGTGGCGTGACCGAGTCCCGAAGCGCCGCCGGTGATGACGGCCCGGGCATTCTGGATCTTCATGCGTCCCCCTGCAGGTCGGTTGACAGTCTAGCGGATCATTTCCACGGCCACAGCCACAGCTTCGCCGCCGCCGATGCACAGTGCGGCGATGCCGCGCCGGCCGCTCCGGGCGCGCAACGCGTGCAGCAGCGTCGTCAGAATGCGTGCACCGGTGGCCCCGAGCGGATGACCGAGTGCGCATGCGCCGCCATTGACGTTGACACGAGCGTGATCGAGGCCGAGATCGCGCATGGCCACCAGGGTGACGGCCGCGAATGCTTCGTTGATCTCGTACAGGTCGACATCGCCGGGCTGCCAACCGAGCATGCCAAGGACTTTGCGCACGGCGCCGACCGGGGCGGTCGTGAACCATTCGGGCTCCTGCGCGTGGCTTGCGTACGCGACGATGCGCGCGAGGGGCGTGATGTCGCGGGAGCGAGCCGACCGTGCGTCCATGACCACCACCGCCGCCGCACCATCGGCAATCGAGGAGGCGCTGGCGGCGGTTACCGTGCCGTCCTTGCTGAATGCGGGCCGGAGTGTGGGGATCTTGCTCAGATCGCAGGTCTGGGGCGTCTCATCGCGCGTCACGATCCGCTCGGCCTTGCGGTCCTTGACGGTCACGGGAACGATCTCGACCTCGAATGCTTGTGCTTGAGCGCGCACGGCGCGGCGGACCGATTCGGCGGCGAAGGCATCCTGCTGCTCGCGCGTGAGGCCGTAACGCGCGGCGGTGGCGTCGGCGAAACAGCCCATGAGCTTGCTGTCGAAGGGGCTTTGCAGACCGTCGAAGAACATGTGATCGATGATCTCACCGTGGCCCATGCGGTAGCCGCCGCGTGCCTTGGGCAGCAGATACGGTGCCCGAGTCATGGATTCGAATCCCCCTGCGAGCACGATCTCGGCGCCGCCGGCCCGGATCTGATCGGCGGCCATCATGACCGCCTTCAAGCCCGAGCCGCACATCTTGTTGAGGGTTGTCGCCGGCGTGGCGAGCGGAACGCCAGCGGCGATGGCGGCCTGGCGGGCCGGCGCCTGGCCCAGCCCCGCGGCGAGTACGCAGCCCAGGATGACCTCGTCGACCGCGGCGGGCGCGATGCCGGCTGCGTCGATGGCGCCTTTGAGCGCTGCGGCACCGAGCTGTGGGGCGCTCAGCCCCGACAGCGCGCCCTGGAACGCCCCGAGCGGGGTCCGTCGGGCCGAAGCGATCACGATTTCGGTCGAGGGCATGACAGGTCCTCCGTACGGGAATGGGCGCTCAGCGCTCGAGCCCGTGGGTTGTCCGCTGCGCCGCGCGGCGGCCGGCCGCCGTGTCCGCGCGCGGATTGAGGCCATTCTCGAAAACGGTGATAAAGGCGGCGGCGATCTCGGCGCCGGTCATGGATTGATTCTCGCGGTACCAGTGCGCGATCCAGTTGAGCGCGCCGGCGAGGGCGAACGCGGTCATCTTCGGATCGCACGGGTGGATCGAGCCGTCTTGAACACCCTCGCGCAACAGTCGGCGGATGCCCTGATCGATCTCGGATTTCAGCGACTTGATGTGTGCGCTCATCGCCGGCGAGAGATCCTGGTCCTCGGCGCGCACCATGCACCAGCCGAACTCCGAGGCGACCGCCTGGCCGTAATGGCCGAGCACGGTCTTCAGTCGCTCGCGTGCCGGGGCGCGCGGCGAGCGCGCGTTGCGAAACGCCGCGCGGATCGGCTCGATGCCGGCGACGAAACACTCGAACAGGAGCTGTTCCTTGTTCGATACGTAGTAATACACGGTCGGCTTGCTGACCTCGAGTGCCGCGGCGATGTCATCGAGCGAGGTGTTGTGATAGCCCTTGTGGTTGAAGGCATGGGCCGCGGCGCGGATCACGGCCTCGCGCTTGATCTGCCGGTCGCGCACCCGCTCGCGGCTGGCGCGCCACGGCGAGCCGCGCACGGTGGCGCTGAGTGTGGCGGCAGCGCTCGCGGCGAGGTGCGTTCGCCCGGGCGCCGTTTTGCGTCGACTGGTCGGCATGCCGGTTCAGGAAGGGTCCATGCAGTACGGGGCCCGCTGCCGTGCAGTATAACCGCACACGGACCGATGTGCGCGTGCTGGGCGGTCGGTGCCGGCCGACGCGTTGACCGTCCGGGCCCGTATGGATCATACTCATTAGTAGCTATCCTACCGGCGCGTAAAGACTTTCTTCCCGCCCAGCGCCCAGCGAGCGAGCCATGCTTCCGAAGCACTCGAGTGCCGTGCAGTCCGCCCATGCCGAGGATCCGGGGTCCGCCCGGATCAGTCCGCCCCTGAGATTCGTATCGGCCGCTTCGCTGTTCGATGGACACGACGCGGCGATCAACATGATCCGGCGCCTGCTGCAGGCCCATGGCGCCGAGGTGGTGCACCTCGGACACAACCGCAGCGTCGCCGAGATCGTGCGCGCGGCGATCCAGGAGGACGCCGACGCCATCGCTGCGACCTCCTACCAGGGCGGCCACAACGAATATTTCGCCTACATGGTGGACATGCTGCGCGAGCGCGGCTGTCCGCACATCCGCGTGGTCGTCGGCGGCGGCGGCACGATCGCCCCTCAGGAGATCGATGCGCTGCAACGCTACGGCGTCGAGCGCATCTATACGCCCGAGGACGGTCGCCGGATGGGTCTGGAGGGCATGATAGACGACGTGTTCGGCCGGGTGCGCGCTGCCCGCAAGCCGGCATTCGAGACGCGGCCGCTCACCACGCGAGATCCGGTGCAGATCGCGCGCGCCATCACGGTATTGGAAAACGCCGGCCCTGCCGACGCGCCGGCCGAACAGATCCGTCGCACGACGCAGCGCTCGCCGAACCGCGTGCCGGTCATCGGGATCACCGGCAGCGGAGGGGCGGGCAAGTCGAGCCTCACCGACGAGCTGCTGGCGCGACTGCTGCGGCAATTTCCGGATTGCCAGATCGCGGTGGCGGCGATGGATCCGACCCGCGGGCGCAGCGGCGGGGCGCTGCTCGGGGACCGCATACGCATGAACAGTATCGATACCGACGCCGTGTTCATGCGCTCGCTCGCCACACGGCGACGGCACATGGCGACCGCGGCGGTGCTGAAGGACGTGATCCAGCTCTACCGGGCCGCCGGGTTCGATCTGATCCTCGTGGAGACCGCCGGCACGGGCCAGGCGGATAGCGAGATCGTCGATCTTGTGGACCGATCCGTGTACGTCATGACCGGTGAGTACGGCGCGGCCAGCCAGCTCGAGAAGATCGAGATGCTCGATCACGCCGACCTGATCGTGCTCAACAAGAGCGACAAGCGCGGCGCGAACGACAGTCTGCGCGACGTGCGCAAGCAATGGCGGCGCAATCACCCCGAGGCCAGAGACCTGGCAGACGCCGATGTGCCGGTGTTTCCGACCGTGGCCAGTCGCTTCAACGACCCGGGCGTGAATCGGCTGTTTACGGCGCTGTGCAGACTGATCGGCGCGCAGCGCCTCGGCTCCGTCGCTTGGGAGACGGCCGATTCCGCGCAGCTCGAGCCGCAGGCGCGCGAGCCGCTGATCCCCGGCTCGAGGGTGCGCTACCTGGCCGAGATCGCGCACAACGGCCGCGGCGTACGTGCGCAGATCGAGCGCCAGGCGCAAGCCGCGAGCCGTGCTCAGGGACTGTATCAGGCGCTGCAGGCCGTCGACGCGGACGCGGTGCCGGCACCGCTCGAGCCGTGCCCGGACGCGGTGCACGGGGACGGCGACGCCACGCGCCGGGCGCTGCGGGCCGCCTACAACGAGGCTCTGGATCGGATCGGCGCCGAGGGGATCGGCGAACTCAAGGCGTGGCCGGAGCGGGCGCGGGCGGCGAGCGCTGCGACCTATTCCTACAGGGTACGCGGCCACGAGGTGAGCGGGGAGAACTACAGCGAGACACTCGCGCACGAACGGGTGCCGAAGCTCGCAGTGCCGAAGCTGCGCGATTGGGGTGAGCTGCTGCGCTTCATCCGCAGCGAGAATCTGCCCGGGGCCTTTCCCTACACCGGCGGCGTCTATCCGTACCGCCGCGAGGAGGAGGATCCGACCCGGATGTTCGCCGGCGAGGGCGCTCCGGAGCGTACCAACCGCCGGTTTCATTATCTGGCCCGGGGGCACGGGGCGGTGCGCCTCTCGACGGCGTTCGACTCGACGACGCTCTACGGCGAGGATCCGGACATGCGCCCGGACATCTACGGCCGCACGGGCAACTCCGGGGTGTCGGTTGCGACCCTCGATGACGTGAAGAAGCTCTACTCGGGCTTCGATCTGGCTCGGCCGTCGACCTCGGTGTCGATGACCATCAATGGTCCGGCGCCGATGATTCTGGCGATGTATCTCAATACGGCGATCGATCAGCGCGTCGAGCGGTATTTGCGCGCCGAGGGACGCTGGCGCGAGGCCGAGCAGCGCATCGAGATGCTGCGGCGAGAGGCCATCGAGGGCGCGAGCGAGCCGCCGGCGTATCACGGTGAGCGTCCGGAGGGACACGATGGTTCGGGCCTGGCGTTGCTCGGTGTGACAGGGGATCAGCTGCTCGAGCCGCAGGTCTACGAGCGCATCAAGGCCGAAACGCTGAGTGCCGTGCGGGGCACGGTGCAGGCGGACATTCTGAAGGAAGATCAGGCCCAGAATACCTGTATCTTCTCCACGGAGTTCGCGCTCAGGATGATGGGCGACGTGCAGGAGTATTTCATCGCGCGCCAGGTGCGCAATTTCTACTCCGTCTCGATCTCCGGTTACCACATCGCGGAAGCCGGCGCCAATCCGATCACGCAGCTCGCCTTCACGCTCGCCAACGGTTTCACCATCGTCGAGTACTACCTGGCCCGCGGCATGAAGATCGATGACTTCGCGCCCAATCTGTCGTTCTTCTTTTCCAACGGCATGGACCCGGAGTACGCGGTGATCGGCCGAGTGGCGCGGCGCATCTGGGCGCGTGCCATGCGCGATCTTTACGGCGGCGGTCCGCGCAGCCAGATGCTGAAATATCACGTGCAGACCTCGGGACGGAGCCTGCACGCGCGCGAGATCGCATTCAACGACATCCGTACCACGCTGCAGGCGCTGTACGCGCTGTTCGACAATTGCAACAGCCTGCACACCAATGCCTACGACGAGGCGCTGACCACGCCGACCGAGGAGAGCGTGCGGCGGGCGGTGGCCATTCAGCTGATCATCAATCGCGAGCTCGGCCTGAACAAGATTCAGAATCCTTGGCAGGGCTCGTTCGCCATCGAATACCTCACCGACTTGGTCGAAGAAGCCGTGTATCGGGAATTCGATGCGCTGACTGAGCGCGGCGGGGTGCTCGGGGCGATGGAGACGATGTACCAGCGCGGCAAGATCCAGGACGAGTCGCTCTACTACGAGACCCGCAAGCACGACGGGAGTCTGCCGATCGTCGGGGTGAATACCTTCCTTTCGCACTCCGACGCCGAGGCCGAGCATGCGCACGCCGAGCTGATCCGCTCGAGCGAGCAGGAGAAGCAGGCGCAGGTGGCGGCAGTACGCGCGTTTCAGGCGCGCAATGCGCCGCGCGCGCCCGCGGCGTTGGCTCGCTTGAAGCAGGTTGCGGGCACGGACGGCAACGTGTTTGCCGAGTTGATGGAGACCGTCAAGAGTTGCTCACTCGGACAGATCACCCATGCCCTGTACGAGGTCGGCGGACGCTACCGGCGCAACATGTGAGGGCGGGTCTGGTGAGCCCAGATCCGGCTCCCCGAGCGCGGCCAGAATCGCCGCGCGCGCCTGATCGCGCAGGAGCGCGGCGGCGCGCCCGCCCGGCGGCGGCTGGATCGGCTCGAGGATCTCGACCTCTATCCGGGCCGGCCGCGGCAGCCCGCCCTGCGGAGAGAGCGCGGTACGGGTGCCGCGCACCACGGCCGGAACCACCGGGCAGCCGGCTCGCACGGCGGTGGTGAACGCGCCGCTGTGAAAGCGCAGCAATCCGGGGCTCGTGGTGAAGGTGCCCTCGGGAAAGAACACCAGGGAGTGGCCCTGAGTCGCGCTGCGCAGTACGCGCAGGGCGTCCGCGGCCCCCCGCCGGCGATCGAAGCGCTCCACGAAGTGCGCGCCGATTCGGCGCAGGAACATCCCGGCCAGCGGCACACTGGCCATCTCGCGCTTGATGACGAACGCGAAGCGGGCCGGCAGAACGGCGGTGAACACCGGACCGTCGAGGTAACTGGCGTGATTGGCCACGATGACACACTGTCCGCTCGGGAGGTGTTGCAGGCCGCGCACCGCCAGAGGCATGCCGGAGCAGGCGAGCAACGCACGGGCGAGGCGGCGCGTGGCCGCCCGCCGGCGCGCCAGTGCCGGCAGCGCCAGGGCGGCCAGCAACGCGGTGCAGCCGAAGATCAGGAAGACCAGTGCCGCATATACGCTGAATGCGATCCTGAGCGGCAGCACAGCCAGGGAACGGAACGAGAATGAGTGTGTGGACCGATTCTGTGGCATCGTGACGATGGCCGGTGAAAGTGTCGGGTATTGTGATCAGGTTCTCTATTACGTTAACAAGCGGTTCCAATTGTGATGATCGTCACACCGGTGCAGCGCCGGTGGTCACCATACTGCGATCGGCACCGTGACGCCGGAATTTCGTCAACGGCTCGACGCTCGTTGAGCGGTACGCACGGGCCTGCAGCGAGACTTAAATTGTCCAACGAATCGGCCGCAACCAGTCTCCCAACCCAGCCGGACACGGATCCGACCGTCGGCCGCTTCCTCGATGCCGTGTGGATGGAGCGTGGCCTGTCCACCAATACCCTGGCGGCCTACCGCGCGGATTTGACTGCGCTGATGCGCTGGCTGAGCGTGCGGCAGATACCGATTATGCGCACTTCACGCCAGGATCTGCAGGATTTCATCGCGTGGCGCGTGGCCGCCGGCGCCCGGCCACGCTCGACCGCGCGCCAGCTCTCGAGCTACCGGCGCTTCTTCCGATACTTGATGCGCGAAGGCCTGATTCAAGAGGATCCGACGGCCCAGATCGCCATGCCCAAGATCGGGCGGTCGCTGCCGAAGTCACTGAGCGAGGAGGAGGTCGAGGCGCTTCTTGCCGCGCCCGTCGTGCGCGACCCGCTCGGCAATCGCGACCGCACCATGCTGGAGGTGCTCTACGCCACGGGACTGCGGGTGTCGGAGCTGGTCAATCTGCATTATGCGCAGATCAATCTCAACCAGGGCGTCATCCGCATCATCGGCAAGGGCAACCGTGAGCGGCTGATTCCGCTCGGGGACGAGGCGGTGCGCTGGCTGACGGAATTCGTGCACGGCGCGCGCGATGAGATTCTGCTCGAGCGGCAGACGGATTACCTGTTTCCCACGCGCCGCGGCGATCGCATGACCCGCCAGGCGTTCTGGCACATCATCAAGCGCTACGCGCGCAAGGCAAGCATCAGCAAGGGGCTCTCGCCGCATACCCTGCGCCACGCGTTTGCGACGCACCTGCTGAATCATGGCGCGGACCTGCGTGTCGTGCAGATCCTGCTCGGGCACAGCGATCTGTCGACGACCCAGATCTACACCCACGTGGCGAGCGAGCGCATGAAGGATCTTCATGCGCGCCACCACCCGCGCTCCTGAGCGGCGCGGGTCCGCGAAGCGGGCCGCTCAGCGCTCGAGGAGCTTGAGCTTGTCCGGCTTGCCATCCCACTCCTTGGCGTCCGCCGGCGCGTCTTTCTTTTCCGTGATGACCGGCCACTGCTTGGCGAGTTCGGCATTGAGCGCCTTGAAGGCCGCCTGCGCGCCGGGCAACTCCTCCTCGGAGAAGATCGCTTCCGCGGGGCACTCCGGCTCGCAGAGGGTGCAATCGATGCACTCGTCCGGATCGATGACGAGAAAATTCGGGCCCTCGTGAAAGCAATCGACCGGACAGACTTCCACGCAGTCCATGTACTTGCACTTGATGCAGTTTTCAGTCACCACGAAAGTCATCGAATTTCCTTCCAGAACAACGGGCTGTAATGCTGCCCGCGGTCGGCGGCGAGCGTAGCGCCGCGCCGGGCGTCGCATTCTGCCACGCGGCGCGCGCGGCCCGCAAAGCCGCGCGGCCCCGGGTCTAGGTGAGCCGGCGCCGCAGGGTCGCGAAGTGGTGCGTCTCGCGCTGTTCGGCGCGGTCCTCCAGGTAACGGCGCAAGCTGAATTCCGTACTTGGAAACGCAAGGTCCGCCCACGGGATGTCCTCCACCCGGACCAGGGCCGTCTCCAGGCTCTCGGGTCCCGCGCCGTGTTCCTCCGCCCGCATGTCCGCGCGGAAAAACACATGGACCTGATGGGCATCGAGCACATGCACGATGGACAGCAGCGAGCCGATCTCGACCTCGACCTGCGCCTCCTCGCGTGACTCGCGGGCTGCGCCTTCCTGCAACGTCTCCCCGTTTTCCAGGAAGCCGGCCGGTACCGTCCAGTAGCCTCGCCGCGGCTCGATCGCCCGCCGGCACATCAGGATGCGTCCGGCGTGCTCCGGGACGCAGCCGACCACCAAGCGGGGATTCTGATAGTGGACGGCGCCACACGCCTCGCAGAGGTAACGCGGCAAGTGGTCGCCGGGCGGCACGCGCACGGTCAGCCGCGCGCCGCACTGGCTGCAGAAGCTCATGGTGTGGGGTGAGGGGTGGGGCACCGCGCAAGAGAAACGGTTGGGGAACTCTCCGGAGCATAAGCGGCGCTGCGTCCCTTGTCGACCATACAGGCGCATCTGCGAGCAAGCAGGCCTTGGCCGGCCCCTACCGCATGGCCGCGATGTTGGGATCTCGAGGCGGACCGCCGGCCGGGCAATCGGCGCGGCTCCACCGGGTCCAGCCGCGCGCCACGGCGTTGATCAGGCCGATCCCAGCACCGCGCTGGCAGCGCGGCTGATGCGCACCGCGTCGCGGCCGGCGTCCTTCGCCTCGTAGAGGGCCGCATCGGCGCGCGCAACGATCTCATCGAGTGTGCGGACTCCGTCCGCCGTGGTTGCCAGTCCGGCGCTGAACGTGACACGCAGTTGCGTCGGCGGCTCGCCGGCTTGGATATCGATGCGCGAAGCCAGCGCGCACAGCCGTCCGACCGTGAGCAGCGCGCTGTCGAGTGTCGTCTCCGGCAGCACCAGGAGAAATTCCTCTCCGCCCCAGCGTCCGAGGATGTCGCCTCCCCGCAGCGCCTCGCGCGAGAGACGCGCGAACTCGCGCAGCACGTAATCGCCGGCGGCATGACCGTACTGGTCGTTGATGGTCTTGAAGTGATCGAAATCGAGCAGTGCCACGGTGAGCGGCCGGTCGTGCTCGAGTGCCGAGCCGAGGGCCCGGGTGGCCCGCTGCGCAGTGTGCCCGCGGTTCGGCAGGCCCGTCAGCGGGTCTGTGTTCGCCAACACCAGCAGTTGCCGGCGGTGGCGTCGGCCCGAGATCAGGATATAGGACAGCAGGACGATGATCAGGCCGCCGGCGACGCCGGCAGTGCCCATCCAGTGCAGCAGCTGGCGCTGCTTGGCGGCGTGGTGGGCGGCGGCCTGGAGCTTGCGCGTCAGCACGGCGTTGCGCAGGAACTCCTCCGAGGTCCGAAAACGCATCTCCAGAGCGGCTTTCAGGCGGGCTTGACTGATTCGGTTCTCAGCTTTGAAGCGACGCAAGTACTCGCTCTGGTCGCGATACGCGGCCGCATAGCGGTGCAGCGCCGCCTCGGCCCGCGAGCGGGCGAGATAGGCGGGAACGATGATTGTGGCCGCCAGGTCCGCGCCGGAGTGATCGAGCACCCCGTTGAGCAGCGCGAGGGCGTGCCGGGGCCGCCGCTCGCCGAGCGCAATTCGCGCGCGCAGCACGGCGGTTTCTTTGATCATGGCGCGCGCGTTGCCGGCCGCGAACGCTGGTGCGGCACGGTTGCATGCCCGGCGCGCGGCGCCGAATCGTTGCAGTGCGATGTCGGCCTGACAGATGCGTAGATTCGCGTAAGCGACCCCTTGGCGATTGTCGATCGTGGTGCTGAGGGCCCGATCCGAGCGATAGGCGGCGATCGCACGATGATAGTGCCGCATGGCGCGCAGAATCCCGCCCTCGAAATACAGGTCCGTGGCCAGATAGTTGGTCGAATTGTGCGCCTTGTCCCAGCCGATCGTCTGCCGGATCAGCGCCAGCGCCTGCTTGTACTCGCCCATTCTGCGCAGCACGTCGGTCAGGAAGACGCCCGCATCGATTCGCGCCGCGGGCAGGCCGAGCGCCTGTGCCCGCAGGTACGACTGGGTGAGCTCGCGGAGCGCGAGGTCGGAGCGATTACGCAGTATGTTCAGCTCGCCCGCGGTGATCTTCAGGCACAGAGCGCTGGGCGAGTTCGCCGGCAGCGAGGCACGGGCCTGCTTGATCCGCCGCAGCGCCCGGGCGATCCCGGCCGGCGAGTTGAAACTGGCCGCGTAGCTCGAGAGGATCTGCTCGCGCAGCGGGTCGACGGCGCCGCGGAGCAGTTTCAGGCCCCGGCGCGCCGAGGCGCGGGCAGCGTGATACAGGGCCAGCTCGCGGTAGGCGGACGCCTGGATGGCGTACAGCGCGGCGACGCGCCGCGGATCGGTGCGCGCGCTGCCGGGCGGCAGCCGGGCGATGCGTGCCTCGGCCTGCGCCAGGGCCTGGCTGGCATCGCGCGAGACCAGCGGGCGCAGTGCGACGAACTGCGGCTCGCGCACGGGGAAGCAGCCGGCGTGCGCGGGCTTGCCGATGCCCACGCCGGCCAGCAGCGGAACCAGCAGTCCCGCGCACCATCCCGGCGTCTTACGCCCTATTGCCGCTTTGCCGAACATGACCTGTCGCAACATAGATCGTCGGAGGATACCGGGGGCACGTGATTTCACGTTTTTGCGCACTGTCGCCGCCCGGAGACGGTGTGCCAGGTTCAGGCGTGCGGCCCGTCACACTTGCGCGAGCCGATGGGAGCGGCGCGCTCCACGCGCGTGCGAAGATCGCGGCTAAGAACCTTCGGGCGAGGGGTCTGCGCATCATCACGGTGTGCGGCTCGCCGCCCGCTACGGGCGGGCGGCCCGCAAGTGACGCAGGGGCCTCGCGCTGCGCAGGCGAGCGCACCGGCAACGCTCGTTTGGCTTCAGCGTCCTCGCACGCAGAACCGCGCAGCGGCTCCACAGGATCTGCAGGGACCGAGACACGGCGTGCGCCGTCAGGAACGGCGCAAGGAAGCGTCAGGGCGAACTCTCGGCAGGGCGGATTGGCCTGTCCTGCATGCGGCCTGCGAATCTGGCGGCATAACGCGCAGTGTGCGCAAGCACGGCACGCCGGGCGGGCAATCCGTGACAAGGCCGCAAGCGCTGAGTGCGCCCGATGTCGGAGTCAAAAAGCTGCCGCAAGTCATTGAATGACACGCCACTGCGGCAGGTTGGCAGGCGAGTGTGCCCCGGAGGATACTCCCGCGGCTCTCCACGGCGTGATCCCGATACTCCCGGGTTGTCCTTCGAACGCGGCGCCGGAGCATTGGGCGATACCGCGCGTCACCGTAAACGTCGACTCGCTCATAATTCCCAGGTGGACGGAAGGTAATTCCATGAACCGGCCATTGGGTCGGTTACGGTTGAGCGGCCGTTGCTGGGCTTGTCGTTGCCGGCTCTGCGCAATGCGCATATAGTGCGCATCGACAATCCAGAAGGCATCGGAGTGAAGCGCAGCCCCGCCAGTACGGCACGTAAGCGTCCGGTCAACCTCACGCTGAGCGAGGACCTCGTTGAGGAGGTCAAAGGCGTTACCGGCAATCTTTCCGGAGTCGTCGAATCGCTCCTCGCCGATTTCCTCTCCAAGGAGCGGGAACGCCGATCGGGCATCGTTGAGCAGGCGCGCGCGACAGCCACTTTGTGGAATAGCTTTGCGGAATGCAATGGGTCGTTCGCCGACGATCATTCAACACTCTGATGGCGCAATTTGATGTCCATCGCAATGTCGGCAGGCATAAGGACGGCATTCCATTTGTCGTCGTTGCCCAATCCCGGTTGTTTGACGACTATCGTCGCCGCGTTGTCATTCCCCTGGTGCGGAGAACCGAGCTTGGCCGGATTCCCAATACACGCCTCAATCCGAGCTTCAAGATCAAAGGCATCGCGGTGGTATTGCATCCGCTCGAGATTGTATCGGTCGCCAACGAGCGCCTGGGCGAGCGCGTCGGTTCACTCGCCGAGGAAGGTGAGGCAATCGTAGCTGCTCTGGATGAACTGTTTGTCCGCGCCTTCGGGTAGCTCCGCGACGGAACGCCTTCGGCTCTGACCGTCCAGTCATAGCCACTCGACGGCGGTCGTCAGAACGGCGGCGTCACTTTGGTGACAGCGGCAGCTCTCAGGCAGCATGAGCAGTCTCGCGGTGCCGAGATCACCTCCTTGACGAGTAGTCGGGAGCTTGCTATTTTGAGAACTCTCAAACTACAGACCGGCCTATGAGAGACGCCGTATTTCGAGCAATCGCAGACCCTCATAGACGGAAGATATTGCGACTTCTGCAGCAGGGCTCGATGACCGCCGGACAGATTGCCGAGCGTTTTGATATCACCAAGGGCTCCCTTTCCTATCATTTCAACATTCTAAAATCGGCAGGACTGATTCGCTGTGAGCGCCGCGCCCAGGAGCAGGTCTATTCCCTAAATACCTCGGTTTTCGAGGAAATCGCGGCAATGTTTCTGGAATTGTTCCCATCTCCCAGGCCGCTGAGGCGAAAGGCATGAGAGCATTGGGTCGATACTGGCTCGCAATCTCGCTCGTAGCCGCAGCGTTCGCATCCTCCGCGGCGCTCTATCCGATGCTTCCCGCAGTTATTCCGACCCATTGGAACGCTGCTGGCGTAATCGACGGGTGGATGCCGAAATTGCGCGGTGCGGTTGTTGCTCCTATTGGCTCGCTGGTGACGGTCCTCTGCCTGATTCTGTTCGAACCGAGCGAGATCGAGACGGAAGACGATGACCTGAAAGTCCGCTATTACCCGACTATCGTTGCCGGTGTCGCGGCAATATGGTTGTTCGGTAACCTCTCGGTACTCACGTACGGCATGGGCTGGCGCCACGACATGCCGTCGGATGCGGCCGTCGCAGTGGGCCTTTTGCTCATTGTGATTGGCAACAGCCTGGGCAAGTTCAGTCGGAATGGAGTGGTTGGCGTTCGGACACCTTGGACGTTGGCAGATAAAGAAGTCTGGGTACGCACGAACCGTGTCGGTGGGTGGCTCGTCGTCCTCGCGGGCGTGGTAATGGCTGCTACAGGTCTTATGGGATTTGTGGCTCCTGGCTTGATTGCTCTTGGTGTTGCGGCAGCGCTATCGGCAGGGTATTCCTACATCATATGGCGCCGGATCAACAGGGGCGATGGTAGCTCCACCTGAGATCGTGTCCGGCACGGGCGATCGCCCGAATGTGATTTTCACCTCATGGCAGACGTTTAGTCCCGCTCGTGGCGGGTGACGGCAGAGCGTGGGAAGCGGAAGTTTGACCCTATGCGAACCCGTGGATGTGTCGCCGCAAGTCTGGTTTCATGGGCATCGCCGCAAAGAGGTGGCATAGACTAGCGGCAACGATGCCGCGCATGTAGGTCGGTGTCCGGCCTGACACGCGGTGGGTGCTCGCGGGCGGCACCAAATTCCGGTGGCGCTCGGCGCTGTGCGACGGAGCACGAGATGCCGGGCACTCAATCCAAGGCACTGCCGGATGTGCCGGGTCTGCCCGAGGTCGGAGTCGAATCTTGCCCAGAAGTACCCCCGGCCATACCCCCAGCGGCCCTGCGGGTACACTGTGCTTCTTGCCCAGTTGCCTAAGCAGCCTGGCGCAGTGAATGAGGCGCTGATTCACCGCACGAATTGCGGCGAATGGCAACTTCCCGGTCACCGGACCTAGAACCGGACGTTGTTGTGGTGATCCGTCCTATTGGTCATCGGTAACTGCCTGAAATATAGTACCATATGGCCAAATATAAAGCGGACAATGTATCGGACATGAATACGGCGAAGGACCGGGGCGAGGAGCCCGGACTGATGGAGCCGCTTGTCCTCGGGGAAGCCTCTCGCCGCCGCCCGGAATTGGCCGATCTTGCGCTCGAACTCGCGCAGCGCAGCGCTGGGTTCCGCCGCTCGCTGCCGGAAAGCCTGCTGTTCTCGCTGGCGACGCTGGTGCGCGCGATGAACTGTTACTACAGCAACTTGATCGAGGGGCATGACACACACCCCATCGAAATCGAGCGCGCTCTGCAGGGCGACTACAGCAAGGATGCGAAGAAGCGTGATCTGCAGCTCGAAGCCATGGCGCATATCACCGTCCAGCAATGGATTGACGAAGGCGGTCTCAGGGGCCGGGCAGTTGCCGCGGACTCCATCCGCGAGATTCACCGTCGGTTCGGCGAATCGCTGCCCGAAGGCCTGCTGTGGGTTGAGGACCCGGCCACACACGAACACATACGGGTCATTCCGGGCGAACTACGCACCCGTGACGTCGCGGTGGGCAATCACATCGCCATCAGCGCGCCGGCGGTGCCCCGCTTCCTCGGGCGCTTTGAAGGGGTCTATAGCCGCCTCGGCAAAACCGAAACCATTCTCGCCGCGCCGGCGGCCCACCACCGCCTGGCGTGGATTCACCCGTTCCTCGACGGCAACGGCCGCGTCGCGCGGCTGATGTCACATGCAACGTTGCTGGAGGCGCTCGACACCGGCGCGGTCTGGTCTGTCGCGCGCGGCTTGGCGCGAAACGTCGCTGCATACAAGGGTCACTTGGCGGCTTGCGATATGACCCGTCGAAACGATCTCGACGGTCACGGTAATCTGAGCGAGGAAGCCCTGGCGGAATTCACGCGGTTCTTCCTGGCCACGTGTCTCGATCAGGTCTCGTTCATGGAAGGGCTGATGCAGCCGGAGTCGTTGCGCACCCGTATCCTGCTGTGGACCGAAGAGGAAATCCGTCTCCATCGTCTGCCGCCGAAGTCCGGTGCCATCCTCGAAGCCGTGCTCTACCGCGGCGAACTGCCGCGCGGTGATGCCGCCGGCATCGTCGGTACCGGAGACCGTCAGGCGCGGCGTGTCGTGTCGGCGCTGATCGAGAGAGGTGTGGTGATTTCCGTGAGCAGCCGCGCGCCGTTGCGGCTTGCTTTTCCGGCGGCGCTGGCATCTCGCTGGATGCCGGGTCTGTTTCCGGATCAACGTGGTTGAGCTGTGGTTAAGGTCGCGAGCATTCCTCTATTGCGAATCGCCCGTGCATCAGCAACTTTCGCTCGCCCCTTGCGCACGAATGCATAGTATTTCGTGCGTCCATACCGGCTCGCGCCAAATCGTAGTCGGAAGCTCGAGCCGTACGGATCGACCGCGAAATCGTCCTTTCGCTTGGCGACAATGGTTTCTCGACGTCGAGTTTTGATTGACGCTGTGCGTCCTTTCGGCCAACTGCCGACATTGCACCCGTGATGGATTTTACGATACACCGGACGTCCGAATGCGTGAGTAACCTATACGCTTGCAGCGAGAGCCTTGTGAGGCTACGGAGTCAGCAGTTCAACGCCTGGAATCCGGCTCGCCGTTCGGTCGAACGTGACCATCGGTACGCGCCTTGCCGAGTTGCACTGACCCGCGTGTAGGCAATCGGCAAAGTCGGCCGAGTTCTGCCGATAGAAGCTGAGCGCTCGCTCTATTGTGGGCTCATCCTGGAACTCGAGCTCCTGCGTTTCGAGCAGGGCGTTGAACGCACCGAGAACTGTGGACTTGTCGAACTCGTAGCGCGAGCGCAACACCCACTCGAGCTCGAGCATCACGGTGCTGGGAACGAACAGTGGGGATTCTTGCTCAACTGCCTCTTCGAACAAGCGCTTCACTCGTGCCGCCTGCCGCGGATCGTCGTCGACGATCCACCGTGCCAGGACGTTTGTATCGAGGCCAGCCATGGATCAGCGTCGATCAATACTCATGTCTTTGACGGGGATCGGGCGCTTGCCCGCCCGTGCAGGCTTCAGCAATCCCCTGAGTTCCAAGATGGAGCGCCGCTTCGCTCGGAACACGATGGTGCCGTCGTCAAGCTGCGTGAAGACCACTCGTTCGCCCGTCGCGAGCCCCATGGCTCGGCGGATATCAGCCGGAATGGTGACCTGCCCCTTGCTGGTGACAGTTGCTTCGGACATCTGCCCGCTCCTTACCTATTGGCACATTGTAAGGCACCGTGCGGGTAGAGGCAAATGCCCAGCATGCAGTCCC
Organism: Pseudomonadota bacterium; assembly: GCA_021843755.1. Taxonomy (GTDB): domain Bacteria; phylum Pseudomonadota; class Gammaproteobacteria; order Steroidobacterales; family Steroidobacteraceae; genus 13-2-20CM-66-19. The sequence goes on along the minus strand of JAKBWB010000015.1, from coordinate 124 downwards.
CACGGTGAATTCGTTCTGGCGTCACCCCCCCTTTGCGGCTGAGGGGAGCATCAGGCCGGAGCCGGGGCGGCAGGACGGGGCGCAGCGGATGCCCGAGGAGGGTGGCGAGAGTTCTCGCTCATGA
>JAKBWB010000006.1 GCA_021843755.1 Pseudomonadota bacterium | reverse complement strand
GCACCCGGCCGGCGTAAGCCGGCCGGATGAACCTCAAACAGCTTGCCTGGCGGCCATAGCGAGCGGGAACCACCCGATCCCATTCCGAACTCGGAAGTGAAAACGCTCTGCGCCAATGGTAGTGTGCCCATCGGGCATGTGAGAGTAGGTCACTGCCAGGCTCTTGAACGCAAAACCCCCGCGGACCAACAGGTTCGCGGGGGTTTTTGCCGTTGGCGCGCGTAACCCCAGTCATCCTGCGCGGCCATTCTGCCCGGGGATGTCGGCTCGCCGGGCGGCGGCGACACCGCGGTGCGCCCGATGCGGCCGCAGGCGCACGCAGCCGGTGGTTCCCGCAACTGCGGGACATGCGACAATGTGCCCATGGGCAATGTCCGATCGGTCGAGACGCTGACCGCGCCCGCTCGCCTGGCGAGGCGCCAGTGCGCCGACGCGGTTCTCATGGTGCGCCCGGCATGCTTCGGCTATAACCCGGAAACCGCCGCCAGCAACACATTCCAACACCCCGACGGGCCTGCCGATGCCGCCGGAAGCGCTCGCGCCGAGTTCGACGCCTTCGTGGGCGCGCTTCGCGGCGAGGGCGTGCAGGTGTGCCTCGTCGATGACACGCCGGATCCGCCCAAGCCCGACGCGGTCTTCCCGAACAACTGGGTGAGTTTCCACGCGGACGGAACGGTGGTGCTCTACCCGATGCAAGCCCGGAGCCGGCGCCTCGAGCGGCGGCGGGAAGTCGTGGAGGCGGCGGTCGGCGCCACCGGATTTCGCGTCTCGCGCGTGCTCGATCTGAGCGCACATGAGCGCGAAGGCCGGTATCTGGAGGGCACCGGCAGCCTGGTGCTCGATCATCCGCAGCGCCTCGCCTATGTTTGCCGCTCGTCGCGCTCCGATTCGCGCGTGCTCGAGGTATGGTCGCGTGAGATCGGTTACGAACCGATCGTTTTCGACGCGGCGGATGGCGCCGGACGAGCCATTTACCACACCAACGTCCTGCTCAGCCTCGGGGAGCGCTGCGCCCTCGTGGGACTCGAGGCGATCGCCCCCGTCGATCGCGACCGCGTGCTCAAGCGGCTGCGCGCGAGCGGTCGCGAGGTCATCGCGCTCGATCACGGACAGCTCGAGCATTTCGCGGCCAACGTGCTCGAGCTGGCCACCTGGGATGAGGCGTTGGGGGAATACCACGTGCTCGTGCTATCCGAGACCGCCCGGCACGCGCTCCCGCCGGAGACGTTCGCGCGGGTCGCCGCCTGTGCCGATGAGCTGCTCGTGGTTCCGGTGCCGACCATCGAGCGTCTCGGAGGCGGAAGCGTTCGCTGCATGTTGGCCGAGGTGTTCCGGTCCGCATGATCACGCTGATCGTCAAAGCGGTGCTGGCTTACCTGCTCGGCTCGCTGGTCGGGAGCCTCCTGGTCGGGCGCCTGCGCGGGGGCGTCGATATCCGCCGGCTGGGCAGCGGCAATGCCGGCGGTACCAATGCATTGCGCACGCAGGGGAAGGCTTTCGCCTTCTGGGTTCTGCTGATCGACATCGGCAAGGGGTGGCTCGCCACCGGCGTGCTCGCCGCGCTGGCGCTGCCGGGGCTGCCCGTCGGGCCCCCGCGGGAGTGGTTGGTGGCGGTCTGCGGCATTGCCGTGATGCTCGGGCACGTCTATCCCGTGTGGTATGGATTCAAGGGCGGCAAGGCAGTCGCGACGCTGATCGGAGGCGTGCTCGGAGCCGCGCCGCTGCTGCTGCTGCCCATGCTCGCGGTCTGGCTGCTCAGCGTGATGCTCCTCGGCTATGTGGGTCTGGCGTCCATGCTCGGTGCCATCACGTTTGCGATCGAGGCGGACGTGGAGCCTACGGCGCATGGGGGCCTCCTGTCGTTCGCGGCCGGGGCCGCATTGCTGATCGTGTACACCCACCGCTCGAACATCGTGCGCATGCTCGGTGGAACCGAGCCGCGCGCCCGGCGACTGTGGCTGCTCGGACTGCGTTCTCGATCTTCCTGAGATGGTGGCCCGCCGCGGCATCCGCGCAGGTGCGCGCCCGAACGATCCCTTGCCGCTCTCGGCGCGCGTGTTCGCGCAACTTGCCGATGGAGGGTTTCATTCCGGTGAGGCGCTCGCCGCGCAGCTCGGCGTCAGCCGCGGGGCGATATGGAAGGCCGTGCGTGCGCTGCGCGGGATCGGCACGGTGGTGCACGCAGTTCCCAACCGCGGCTACCGGATGGCCCCGGCCGCCGAGCCGCTCGATGCGGCAAAGATCCGCGAGCATCTGTCCGCGCCGGCGCGCGGCATTGTGCGGCGGCTCGAGACACTCTGGTGCGTGGCGTCGACCAACAGCATGCTGTTGGCGCGGCCCAATCCACAGTTCGGGATCAGCGAAGCCGTGCTCGCCGAGTACCAGAGCGCGGGGCGCGGCCGCCGCGGGCGCGCCTGGCTCGCTCCGCCGGGGGGAGGCATCTGCCTGTCACAGAGCTGGAGTTTTCGGGAAGCGCCCGCGGACCTCGGTGCGCTCGGGCTGGCCGTCGGAGTGTGCGTGCTGCGCGCGCTGCGCCGAGCCGGACTCGCGGGGGGATTGAAGTGGCCCAATGACATCCTGGTGGCCGGGCGCAAGCTCGGCGGAATCCTGCTCGAGCTGCGGGCCGAGTCGGCGGGCCCGGCCTATGTCGTCATCGGCGTCGGGCTCAATGCCGCCCTCGGCGAAGCGTTGCGCCAGCGCATTGCGACGATGGGTCTGCCCGCGACCGATCTGGTCAGCGCGGGCGTCACCCTCTCGCGCAACGTCGTCGCAGCGGCGATCATCGATGAAGTCACTCAGGGTCTCGGCCGTTTCGAGCGCGAGGCGCTGCGTCCATTCATCGAGGAATGGCGGGCCGCCGATGTCCTGCGCGGCACCGAGATTGAGGTACACACTACCGCGGGTATCGCGCGCGGCCTGGCCCGAGGCATCGATCTGCACGGCGCCCTATTGCTTGAAACGCCCCAGGGCGTACGGCGGTTCATCTCAGGTGAGGTCACGGTGAGGCCGGTGTCGTGAGTATCCTGCTGATCGACATTGGTAATACGCGGGTGAAATGGGCGCACGCGCATGGCTCGCGTCTCGGAACCGCGCGCGCGGCCCAGCATGCCGGCTGGTCCGCACGTGAATTCGAGCGAGTGATCGGCCCGGGCGCGACGCTCGAGAGGATCCTGATCGCGAGTGTTGCCGGACCTGAGACGCGCTCGGCATTGGCATGCGCCGCGCGTCGAGTGCATGCACCCGCGCCGCAGTTTCTGGCGCCGCGGCGCCGTGCCTGCGGCGTCACGGTGGGCTACCTCGAGCCGTGGCGGCTCGGCATCGATCGGCTTCTCGCGATGATCGGGGCTCGAGCGCACTTTGGCGGCCGACCGCTGTGTGTCGTGGGCATCGGTACCGCCATGACGCTCGATCTGCTGGGGGCCGACGGTCGTCACCGGGGCGGGGCGATCATACCGGCGCCGCCCCTGATGGTTTCCAGCCTGCTCGACGCCACCCACGGGATTCGCCCGCGTGCCCGAGGGGGGCGCACGAGTCGGGATCCGGCGCTCTTCGGGCGCTCGACCCGGGCGGCCGTAGAGCTGGGTGCGGTGTACGCCGCGGCCGCGGCGGTGGATCGAGCCGTCCTCGAGGCTCGTGCCCTGCTCGGTCGCACGCCTCGGGTCGTCCTGACCGGGGGCGGGGTTCGCGATGTGCAGCCTTTGATCCGCGGCACCAGCATCGAGATTCCCGATCTGGTGCTCTGGGGTCTGGCGGTTTGGGCTCAAGAAGGATGAGAATTCCCCCATGCGCGTCCTGTTCTTCATTCTTTTGCTCGCCAACCTGCTGTTTCTGGCCTGGGCCAACTGGATCGACGTGCCGCTGAGGCGGTCGGATGCCCTCGCCGGCGTGACCCGGCTGCAGCTCGTGAACGCCACGCGGCCGGCTCGAGTGGCTGCAGCGAGGCCGGCGCCGACCGGGGCGCTCGGTGCCGCATTGGCGGCGCAGACCGGCGCGTCGGGCAGCTCCCCGGAGGCCACGGCCCGGTGCGTGTCTCTTGGGCCATTCGCCCGGCACGCCGCTGCGGCCAAAGTGGCCTCAGAGCTGCGCGGCGAGCAGCTCGAGCCGAAGGAGCGTACCGCACCCGTGCGGCCATCGATCTGGTACTGGGTGTATCTGCCCGGCCTCGGCAGCGCCGCCCGCATTCAGGGCGCACTGATCCGGCTCAAGCAAGCAGGAATTTACGGCGCGGAGCCGATGACGACTACCGGGGGTGCAGCAGGAATCTCGCTCGGAATGTTTCAGGCTCGGGCCCTGGCGCGGCGTCAGCTGGCGCATGCGCGTGCGAAGGGCTTCCCCGTCCGCCTCGCCGAGCGGCTCGTTGCGCAACCGCAATATTGGCTCGATCTATGGATCCCGGACGGTACCGCCGCATCCGCCATATCCACGCTGACTGCGAAGGCCGGCGGTACGTTCGCGGCTCGCACTTGTCCGGCAGGCATTCGTGCGCCCAATGCGACTGAGTCCGTCACCCCGGGTATGCCCCTGCCGTCTGATCGGGCCAGCGCGGCGCCCGTGTCGCCCTGATTCCCCGCTGGCCGACTGTCCTCGGTACAATCCGGGCCCCCGCATGGCGCAACACCATCGATGCCGGCTTAGCTCAGTGGTAGAGCAGCGGTTTTGTAAACCGTTGGTCGGGGGTTCAAGTCCCTCAGTCGGCATCAAAATAACTCCTGGATGTTCAACGGCTTAGGAGTCTTTTTCGGAATTGCGCGGCCAAAAGAACCGTTGGTCTGTGGGAGTTTTGTGGTATCTATGATGATGTCAACGTTTGCTCGTGCGCCGGCTCCGCGCCCGATGGGGTACTTCGAGGCGTTGCTCGCGCGCGAGGTTCTCGAGAAGGGCCGTCGTGCCGAGGGGGGCGAAGACGCGTACT
>JAKBWB010000031.1:0-82500 GCA_021843755.1 Pseudomonadota bacterium | reverse complement strand
TCTTTTTCGCCGCTCCGCGGCGCCCGCCGAGCCGTTTCAGACCGTGGCTGCAGGGGGCGCGCAGTATAGCCCTGATGTGGCTGGTGTCAACGAGGTTGCAGCACCTGATGCCGCGTGACCTGGCGCGCTGGGCGGGCCGGCGCCTCAGCTCCCGGGCGCGCGCCGTTCCGCGCGCGTCAGGTGCTCGGCCCGGCCACCCGGAATGCACCACAGTGCAAAGCCGAGGGATAAGCCCCCCGGCGCGGCGGCGGGCATGCCGTCGGCCCACGGGGGCTCAGCCGGCCAGCTCGAGCTTGATCCGGGCGAAGCGCTTCGAACCGAGCTGCACGACCACATCAGCCCCGGCGCGCAGCGTCAGCCCACGGTCGGTGGCGCGCTCGCCGTCGATGCGGACCGCGCCCTCCTGAATCTTGCGGTTCGCCTCCGATGTGCTGGCGGCCAGACCCGCGGCCTTGAGCAGATTCGGCAGGCGGATGCCCTCGGCCTGCACCGGCAGCACCCGCGGCGCAAGGTCGGCCGGTACCGCCCGCTCGCTCACACGCAGAAGGAACGCCTGTTGGGCCTGGCCCGCCGCGGCCGCGCCATGGAAGCGCGCCACGAGCTCATGGGCGAGCTCGAGCTTGACATCCCGCGGATTGCGCCCCTGCGCAACCGCCCGCTTGAGTGCACCGATGTCCCCGAGGGGACGGAACGAGAGCAGCTCGTAGTAGCGCCACATCAGCACATCGGAAATCGACATGATCTTGCCGAACATCTCCCCCGGCGGCTCGGCGATGCCGACGCAATTGCCCAGCGATTTGGACATCTTGTTGACGCCGTCGGTGCCCTCGAGCAACGGCACGGTGAGTACGACCTGCGGCTCCTGGCCATAGGCGCTCTGCAGCTGCCGGCCCACCAGCAGGTTGAACTTCTGGTCCGTGCCGCCGAGCTCGACGTCCGCGCGCAGCGCAACCGAGTCGTAACCCTGCGCAAGCGGATAGAGAAACTCGTGGATGGCGATGGGCAACCCGCTTTTGTAGCGCTTCGCGAAATCATCGCGCTCGAGCATGCGCGCCACGGTGTAGTGGGCCGCGATCCGCACGAACTGCGCCGCCGGCATCTTGGCAAGCCATCGGGAATTGAACTCGACCCGCGTTCGGTCCGGGTCGAGGATCTTGAACACCTGCTGCTCGTAGGTCCGCGCGTTCGCCTCGACCATCTCGGGCGTCAGCGGCGGGCGGGTCTGGTTGCGCCCCGTGGGATCGCCGATCAACCCGGTGAAGTCCCCGATCAGGAAGATCACCTCGTGGCCGAACTGCTGGAACTGACGCATCTTGTTCAGCAGCACCGTGTGCCCCAGGTGCAGATCGGGCGCGGTCGGGTCGAATCCCGCCTTCACCCGCAGCGGCGTGCCGCGGCGGAGCTTGCGGATCAGGTCCTCGGCGAGCAGCACCTCGTGGGCGCCGCGCTCGAGCTCAGGCAGCTGTTCGTCGGGAGTCATGGTTCTCGGCGGCATCGGGGTCGCGCGGCGGCGGCGCCGCAGGCTCAAGTGTATGCGAACGCGCCGTCGGCCTGGAATGGCACCGCCCCCGCGCGAGCGGTCCGGGCACGCATGCGCGCGTGGGCCAAGTCTGCTTTACTTGCCGGGATGGACGCCCAGGACCTCAAATCGCCGCAACTGTACATCAACCGCGAGCTTTCCCTGCTCGAGTTCAACCAGCGCGTCCTGGCACAGGCGTGGGACCCATCGGTGCCGCTGCTCGAGCGGCTGCGTTTCCTGTGCATCGCCTCGGGCAATCTCGATGAGTTCTTCGAGATCCGGGTCGCGGGCCTGAAGCAATTGCAGGAACTCGGCTCGAGGCAGGCCGCCGCCGACGCCCTGTCGATCGAGGAGCAGCTCGCGGCGATTCACGAGCGCGCCGCGCGCCTGGTCGAGGAGCAGTACCGCTGCCTCAACGAGCACTTGCTGCCGGAGTTGGCCGAGCGCGGCATCCTGCTGCTCGGCCATTCCGACTGGACAGCCGCGGCCCATCAGTGGCTGGAACGGTACTTCGAGCACGAGGTCGAGCCGGTCCTGAGCCCCCTCGGACTCGATCCCGCCCGCCCGTTCCCGCGAATCCAGAACAAGAGCCTGAATTTCATCGTTCGGCTCGAGGGCCGCGACGCATTCGGGCGCGACAGCAAGCTCGCGATAGTGCAGGCGCCGCGTTCGCTGCCGCGCGTCGTGCCGGTGCCGAGCGATGGTCCGCAGCGCACGGTGGTCCTGCTGACGGGCATCGTGCACGCGTTCGTGCAGAAGCTGTTCGCCGGCATCCGGGTGCTCGGGTGCTATCAATTCCGCCTCACGCGCAACAGCGACCTGTTCGTCGACGAGGAAGAGATCGACGATCTGCGCCGCGCACTGGAGGGCGAGCTGGCGCACCGGGGATACGGCGCGGCGGTGCGCCTGGAGACCGCAAGCGACTGCCCGGCGGACATTGCGCAGTTCCTGCAGCGCGAGTTCGCGCTGGGAGAGATCGACACCTATCGCGTGCACGGCCCGGTGAATCTCAACCGCCTCTCGGCCATCTACGACCTGGTGCCGCGGCCGGATCTGAAATATCCGGCCTTCACGCCGGGGCTGCCGCAACGGCTCGCCGACGGAGCGGACTTGTTCGCCGCGATCCGCCAGAACGACCTGCTGCTGCACCACCCCTATCAGAGCTTCGCACCGGTCATGGACTTCCTGCGCCAGGCCGCGGCCGACCCCCAGGTGCTGGCCATCAAACAGACGCTCTATCGCGCCGGCAGCGACTCCCCGATCGTCGATGCACTGGTCGCGGCAGCGGCGGCCGGCAAGGACGTGACGGTGATCATCGAGCTGCGGGCGCGCTTCGACGAAGAGGCGAACATCGAGCTGTCCAATCGGCTGCAGGAGGCCGGCGCGCACGTCATGTACGGTGTGGTCGGCTACAAGACGCACGCCAAGCTCGCCCTGGTGGTGCGCCGCGAGCCGGGCGGCATCCGCCGCTACTGCCACCTCGGCACCGGCAATTACCACCCGCGTACGGCCCGCCAGTACACCGACTACGGGCTGTTCACCTGCCGTGAGGACGTCGGCCAGGACGTGCACGAGCTGTTCCTCGAGCTGACGAGCCTGACGCGCACCCCGAGCCTGCATCGGCTGGTGCAATCGCCATTCGGCCTGCACGCGGCGGTACTGGAGAAAATCGAGCGCGAGCGCGAGCACGCACAGGCCGGTCGGCCGGCGCGCATCATTGCCAAGATGAACGCCCTGGTCGAGCAACAGTCGATCGAGGCGCTCTACCGGGCTTCGCGGGCGGGCGTGAAGATCGATCTGATCGTACGTGGAGTGTGCGCGCTGCGCCCGGGCGTACCCGGGGTGTCGGAGAACATCGAGGTCCGCTCCATCGTCGGTCGATTCCTCGAGCATTCGCGCACTTTCTACTTCCACAACGGCGGACAGGGCGAAATCTACTGCGCGAGCGCCGACTGGATGGAGCGGAACTTCTTCCACCGCATCGAGGTGGCTTTCCCGATCGAGCGCTCCTCGCATCGGACGCGCATCCTCGAGGACCTCGAGCTCGCCCTGCGCGACAACACCCAGGCGTGGCGGCTGCTGCCCGATGGGCGGTACGAGCGGCTCTCGGGACCGGCGCAAGAGCGGATCAGCCTCCAGGGCGAGCTGCTCGCGCGCAATGCCGCCGGCAGTTTGTTCAGCAGCGGCGGTTGAGTCCGGCGCGGCTCAACGGCCGAGGCCCGGGACCCGCAGGCTCAGCCCCGCCGCGCGCAGATACTGCACTTCCTGACGCAGATCAGCTTGTGTCAGCGGATGGTCCGCGAGCCAGCGCACCGGGAGCGCGAGCTGCAGCGAGTTGAGCGCGGCGGAGAGCCGGATCCGCGGCAGCGCGGCCCGACCACGCCCGCGGTGCAGCAGCACCGCCAGACGCAGCAGCACGATCAGACGCAGCGCGTGCCGATCCCAGGGCGGCAGCAGCTCGCGCAGGCCTTCGCGAGCGAGCTTGCGGCGATGCGCACCGACCAGGCGCGCGAGCAAACGCTGCTCACTGCGGGAGAATCCCGGCATGTCGGCGTTCTCGAGCAGATATTCGCCGTGGCGGTGATACCCGCTGTGCGCGACGTCGAGCCCGATCTCGTGCAGGCACGCCGCCCATTTCAACATCAGCGCGGCCTGCGGATCGTTGCCGAGCTTCCACGGCGTGCGCGCACCCTTGAGGAATTTCAGCGCCGTGTCCGCCACTCGCCCGGCTTGCTCGGTGTCGACGTGGTAGCGCAGCTGCATGCTGCGCACGGTCCGCTCACGCGCATCCTCGTCCGTGTAGCGTCCGACCATGTCGTATAGAAGTCCCTCGCGCAGCGCGCCGTCGACGACCCGCATCTCCTTCACACCGAACACTTTGAAGATCTCGGCCAGAATCGCGACGCCGCCCGGGAACACCGGCCGGCGCTCTTCGGTGACGGCCCAGAAGCGCAGCTCCCGCGTGTGGCCCGCCGCGACAACCTGATTCGCCAGCCGCTCGATGCCGCTCGCTGTGATGACATTCGTGCGCGGATTGAGCTCACGGATGGCCTCGCCGATGGCCCGCACGGTGCCCGAGCTGCCGGCGCAGACCTGCCAGCCTCGGCGCCGGAACGTGCCGAGCAGCGGCACCAGCTGCTGACGGACCGCCACCCGGGCCGCCGCCATGCGCTTGGCCGAGATCTTGCCCTCGCCGAAGTAGCGCTCGCTGATCACGACACAGCCGACACGCACGCTCTCGAGCTCGATCGGTATCAAACCCCGCCCGATGATCAGCTCGGTGCTGCCGCCGCCGATGTCCACGATCAGCCGCCGCTGCGGCTCGCGCGGCAGATTCGTCGCGACGCCGGCGTAAATCAGCCGCGCCTCTTCGCGTCCGGAGATGATCTCGATGGGATGGCCCAGCGCCGCGCGCGCGCGCGCCAGAAACGGCTCCTTGCGATGCGCGACACGCAGCGCGCTGGTCCCGACGGCACGCACGGTGCCGGCCCGCATGGCGCGCAGCCGCTGGCCGAAGCGCTCCAGACACGCGATCGCCCGCGCGGCCGCTGCACGATCGAACTCCCCATTGGCCTCGACACCGGAGGCGAGCCGCACCATCTCGCGCAGGCGATCAATGATGACCAGCTGGCCGTGCGAATACCTCGCCACAACCATATGGAAGCTGTTCGAGCCCAAGTCGACGGCTGCGAGGACGTCCGGAACGAGGCGACTGGATTTGCGGGGGGTGCGGGTTTCGCGGGAAGCGGCCGTGCGCACGCGGCTTGCCGCCGGCTCAGGCGGAGAACGAAGACCCGCAACCGCACGTCGTCGTGGCGTTGGGGTTGCGAATGACGAACTGCGCGCCCTCGAGCCCCTCACGGTAGTCGATCTCGGCTCCCATGAGGTATTGCGCGCTCATGGGGTCGACTAAAAGCTTCACGCCCTGGTTCTCCACGCAGGTATCGCCATCCTGCACCTGCTCGTCGAACTCGAACCCGTACTGCAGCCCCGAGCAGCCGCCGCCCTGCACGAAGACGCGCAGCATGAGGTTGGGGTTGCCCTCGCCACGGATCAGGTCGCCGACCTTGCGGGCGGCCGCATCGGTGAAGACGAGCGCGGTTTCGGAGGTGACTTCAGTGGTACTCATGTCAACAGTCTAGAAGCTGGGGCCGTCCAGGTCAAAGATCCTTCCCAGCCGGCCGGTCACGGTACGGCGATGACGTTCCAGGGATAGGCCCGAATGAGCGGCGCGATATGCGCATGGCGGGCGCGCACAGTGACCGTGAGGTACTTGGGCTTGAACCCTGGCGGGAGCACCAGGCCTTCCCGCAGTTCCTGATAATAGCGGAACTGATAGCGGATTCCCGTGGAGCTGCCGGTCAGGGTCCGGTTGTCGAGCGTCGCCTTGCCCGGCCCGACGCCATCCACCGATACGCTCACCGTACCGCTCACGACGCCATCGGGTCGGTCGGCCCGCAGCAGGGACATGTGGAGGTGGTAGTGGCGCGCCCGCCTGCCGCTCGAGAGCAGCACCTCACCCATCCGCAGACCGATCGGCGGGGTGCCCTGCGCGACCACATCCTTGTAGAACGCGAGCTTCTCGGACAGACGGGCAACGTGGGCCTGCAGATCCGCGATCGTCCGCGTGACCACCTGGGCCTCACGAGCGTGAGCTGCATTCACCGTCTGCAACTCCAGCAGTTGGGCCTGCAATGCGCGATCGGCGTGCTCGAGCCGCACGATCGTGTCTTGCTGCGCGTCCTGCTCGCGCACGGCCGCGATGATGCTGTAGCCGGCGACGAAGCGCCCGGCCTCGAAGGTCAGGTACAGGGCCAGCGCGGCGCCGAGCGCCAGTCCGATTCGAACCGCCCGTCGGCGCGGCGGCGGGCGGGCCTCGGATGCTTGGAGCGGATCGGCAGTGCTCACGCCCCGCCGCTTCTTGTCCCGGTCGTGCCCACGGGAACGCGCGTCAGCGCGTTCCACCACGCCGGCAGGGCCGGCTGGCCGGCCGGAAAGGCCGCGGGCGCCAGCTCCACGAGCGCGCTCTGGTACACCTTGCGCTTGAAGTAGATCACTTCGCGGGCCGGCTCCCAGAATTCCGTCCAGCGCCACCCGTCGAATTCGGGCTCCTCGCCGGTGCTCGTAAAATCGAATGTCACCGGCTCGCGGGCCAGCCGCAGCAGAAACCAGCGTTGCTTCTGCCCGACGCACAGCGGCTGGCGGTCACGACGGATGTAGCGCGGCGGCAGCCGGTACCGCAGCCATCGCGCGGTGCGGCCGACGATCTCGACGTCGGCTTGCGCCAAGCCGATCTCCTCGCGCAGCTCCCGATAGAGCGCCTGCTCGAGGCGTTCGCCCTTCCGGATCCCGCCCTGGGGGAACTGCCAGCCTTTTCCCCCGGTGCGGCGCCCGAGGAACACGGCACCGTCGCGGCGCATCAGCACGATGCCCACGTTCGCCCGGAAGCCGTCTGAATCGATGATATCGTTGGCCATCTCAATGTCTGATCCGGGTGCGCTCGCCGCGCCGGCGGACATCTACGCGCGCCGCTCGGCAAGGCTGCGGCGGTCCGCGAGATAATCCCGGCCCTGACGCATCAACGCCGTGAAAGTCTCCCGGTCGCGCGACAACACCGCGGTGCGGACGCGCTCGACCGCCTTGGCCAGCGCCTCGAGCGACTCGGCGCCGTAATCGTTCAGGCTCTGGATCTCGTAGTACAGCTCGGGACTCTCCTCGGCGACGCGGCTCGCCACCTCGAGCTGCGCATCGAACGTGGTGCTGGAGATCCGTGCCAGCCTGGGGGCCGCTTCCCCGCTTTCGGCCAGCGCCGTGAAGAACGCGATGTTGAGCGCGTGGGACAGCCCGAGCACGTACGCGATCAGTCGATCATGATCCTCGAGACTGGTCACCACCTGCTCGGCCATCGTCGGCGCGAACAGCTCCCGCGCCGCCGTCAGCGCCTCGGCACTGCCGAGGTCGACGAAAATCACGTGCCGCCCCGACAGCAACTCGGTGTCGGGCCCGAACATCGGATGAACCGAAGTGACCCGGCAGCCGTGCGACTTCAGCGCCATCAGCCCAGCACGCAGCGGCGATTTCAGGGAGCCAATATCGAAAATCACGCCGGCGGGACGGCGCAGCGCCAGATCGCGCAGCAGAGCGTCGGTGGCACCGAGGGGCGTGGCGAGGACGATGAAGTCGTGCGTCAGATCGCTGGCGCGCCAGTCCGGCACGCTCGGCACGCCGGTCGGCCCGCCGCTCGGATCGGCGACCTCGACACCAAAGCCCTGCGAGGTCAGAAACTGCGCGAACCAGCGGCCCATCTTGCCGCCGCCGCCGATGACGAGTGCCCGCCGCCCCGACCCCGTGCCGTGTGCCACGACGCTCGCCTGCTCCTGCGTGGCGAGCGAGGCGCGGATCAGCAGCCGCAGCAGCTCTTCGGCCAAATCGGGCGAGACACCGAGTTGTGCCGCATCGTCGCGGGCGCTCATGATCACGTCCCGCTCGCGCGCGAAATCCCTCGTCGGATAGCCCGTTGCGCGCTTCACACGCGCCACCTCGCCGCTCAGGGCCTTGCGCTCGGCCGCAAGCGCGATGAACTGCCGATCCAGCGCGTTCAGCCGGCGGCGCAAATCATCCAATGTCACGTCGTTGCTGGACATGCAGCGTGTACCGGGGGGTGGGCTCCAAGGCGAGGCTGACTCCCTTGTATCGGGCCTCGAGCGGCATCGCAAGTCGAATTTCGACGGTTCCGAAGCGGGCGGCTTTCCCGTACCATGGAACTGATGTGCCCACCCACCGAATTGACCGGCGTACCGCCGAGCGAGCCGCTTGCCGTGCTCGCGCGGTGGCTCGAGGACGCCCGGGACGCCGGAGCGCAGCCGAATCCGAACGCCATGGTCCTCTCGACCTGTGATGCCGCCGGGCGCCCCTCGGCGCGCGTCGTACTGTGCAAGGATCTGGTGGTCGACCCCGGCTACATCGTGTTCTATACCAACTATCGCTCGCGCAAAGGCCGGGAACTCGCGGCAAACCCACGCGCCGCCGCGGTGTTTCACTGGGACGGGATGCACCGCCAGGCGCGCATCGAGGGTCCGGTGCTGAAATCCCCGCCCGCCGAGAGCGACGCGTACTTCGCCTCGCGCCCGTGGCAGAGCCGTCTCGGGGCCTGGGCCAGCCGGCAGAGCGAGCCGACCGAGTCACGCGCAGCGCTCGAGCAGGCGCTGGCGAGCGCGGCACAGCGGTTCGCGGCGCCCTTGTCTGATCGAACGGACGAGCGCAGGCCGTTCGATGGGCAGATTGCGCGCCCCCCGCACTGGGGCGGATACCGGCTCTGGGCCGAAAGCATAGAGCTATGGGTCGAGGGCGATGCGCGTATTCACGATCGCCTTCTGTGGAATCGCTCCCTGCGCCCACGCGCTGAGACGCTGGAGGCAGGCCCCTGGACGGTCACCCGCCTGCAGCCCTAGAGACGCCTCAAAGGTCCCCGAAGCGCTGCTGAAGGAGCGCCAGCGCCACGACCGCGGCCGTCTCGGTGCGCAGCACGCGAGGCCCGAGCCGCACGGCATGGAACCCGCTCCCGAGGGCGGCGGCCGCCTCGCGATCGGACAGCCCGCCCTCCGGACCAATGAGCACCAGGACCTCGCTCGCCAGTGGGGGGAGCGACGCCAGACCGGCAGCGCCATCGGGGCTTGGCAACACCCTCAGGCCGCCGGGCGGCAGCCCGGCCAACCACACCCCGAACGGGACGGCCGCAGTAATCTGCGGCAGCTGACCGCGTCCGCTCTGCTCGCACGCCGCGACCGCGATACCGCGCCAGTGCCGTTGCTTGCTGTGCGCCTGCGCGGCATCGAGCCGCACCACGCTGCGCTCGGTCAGGACCGGCACGATGCGCGTCACGCCGAGCTCGACCGCCTTCTGCACGACCCAATCCATGCGCTCGCCGCGCGAGACGCCTTGTACAAGGGTCAGCCGAAGAGAAGACTCGCGCTCATTGGCGCGCCGCTGGCCGGGCACGATGCACACCTCGCCGCGGGCAACCGCCGCGACGCGCGCGAAATACTCTGCGCCTTCCCCGTCGAATACCGTGAGGGCATCTCCGACGTCGAGACGCAGCACGCGCGCCACGTGGTTCGCCGCTTCACCCCGCAGCGTGCAAGGCTCGCCGGGCACGAGCGGGCCCGGCGCATGGACTCGCGTCAGTCGCACGTGGCAAGCTCGATGCCCTCCCGCGCCACCTCCACCATCAGGTCGATTTCCTCGGGGGTGACGACGTAGGGCGGCATGAAGTAGACGACATTCCCGACCGGGCGCAGCAGGACGCCGCGGCTGAGCGCGTGCCGGTAGATCCTCAGCCCACGCCGCTCCTGCCACGGATAGGGTTCGCGCGCCGCCTTGTCCCTGACCAGCTCCGCCGCGACGATCATCCCGTGCTGGCGCACTTCCGCCACGTGCGGGTGTGCCTCCAGCGCCCGGGCCCGCTCACCCAGGCGCGCGCTCAGGGCGCGGTTGCGCTCGAGCACCGCGCCGGCGCGGAATATGTCCAGGCACGCGAGCGCCGCGGTGCACGCCAGCGGATTGCCCGTGAAGCTGTGTGAATGCAGGAACGCATTGAGCTTGTTGTACTCGTCGTAGAACGCCGCGTACACCACCTCGGTGGTCAGCACCGCCGAGAGCGGCAGGTACCCGGCCGTCAAACCCTTCGACAGACACATCAGATCCGGCCGGATGCCCGCCTGCTCGCACGCGAACATCGTGCCGGTGCGACCGAAACCGACCGCGATCTCATCGGCGATCAGGTGCACCTGATGCCGGTCGCATGCCGCCCGCAGCAGCGACAGATAGACCGGGTCGTACATGCGCATGCCGCCGGCGCACTGAACCAGCGGCTCGAGGATCACCGCCGCGGTCTCATCCGCGTGTCGCTCGAGCGCGGCCTCCATGTGCGCGAACTTGCGTCGCGAATGCTCCGCCCAGGTCTCTCCCGGCTCGCGTTCGAAACAATCCGGCGAGGGCACGGTGATGACGTCCATCAGCAGAGGCCTGTAAATGTCCTTGTACAGCTCGACGTTGCCCACGGCCAGTGCACCGAGCGTCTCGCCGTGATAGCTGTTCGAGAGTGTGATGAAACGCCGCTTCGCGCTCCGCCCGACGTTGCGCCAGTAGTGGAAGCTCATTTTCACCGCGACTTCCACCGCCGAGGAGCCGTTGTCGGCGTAAAAGCAGCGGGTCAGGCCCGCGGGCGCCAGGGTCGTCAGCGCCTCGGACAGTCGAATCACCGGCTCATGCGTGAAACCGGCCAGGATCACCTGCTCGAGCTGCTCGAGCTGCGCGCGCACGGCTGCGTTGATTCGCGCATTGGCGTGACCGAACAGGTTGACCCACCACGAGCTGATGGCGTCGAGGTAGCGTTTGCCCTCGAAGTCCTCGAGCCAAGCCCCCTGGCCGCGGCGGATCGGAATGAGCGGCACCTGTTCGTGATCCTTCATCTGTGTGCAGGGATGCCAGACGTGCGCGAGGTCACGCTCGACGTAAGTGGTGTTGTCGGCTCTCATGCCGCAATTGTGGCATGATCGGCGCGCCGGTCACTCCCGCTTCAGCATGTGCCCGGGCAAGCAGCCGCGAATCCCTTGAGCCCGCCCAATACGCCGCTCGTGATCGACGCCGCCACCGGCCTGCTGGCCGGGGCGCGCCAAGTGCTCTCGCCCCATTGCGATGCGCGCCCCCCAGGCACGACGCTCGAGCTGATCGTGATTCATGGCATCAGCTTGCCGGCCGGAGAGTTCGGCGGCCCGTGGATCGACCGGCTGTTCACGGCCAACATACCGGCCGACGCGCCGGCAAGCCTGCGCGAGCTCATCGGGCTGCGGGTCTCGGCGCACGTGCTGGTGCGCCGGGACGGCGCGCTCACACAGTACGCGCCATTTGGCATGCGGGCGTGGCACGCCGGGCGCTCAGCGTATCGGGGCCGCCCCGCGTGCAATGACTTCTCGATCGGCATCGAACTCGAGGGCACCGACACCGTACCGTACACAGAAGCCCAGTATGAGCGTTTGACCGCCCTCGCAGCGGCGCTCATCAGAACGTATCCCACCCTCTCCAGTACGCATCTCGCCCGGCACAGCGATATCGCACCCGGCCGCAAGACTGATCCGGGACCGGCCTTCGACTGGGCAGGATGGCAGACCCTGCTCGCGGCACGATTGGCGTTGTCCACGTGCCCCGGAAGCCGCCGGGAATGAAAATTACGTTGCTATTGCGCAACGATGCATCGAAATGGCTTGACGGCCTATAGAAGCCGGATACCATCCGAGCAACAAGAACGGAACAAGAACAGACTTCAACGGGGATTGCGCCGGCCAACCGGCCAGGCACGGGTCGAGGGGGGACAAGGCCGCGTGAGCAATCACGCGGCCTTGCTTTATGTCACGCCTGCTGCGACCCGGAAAAGGGCCGGGCCGCACAACCAGTACCACGGCCCGGCCACCCCAGGGAATCATTCACTCCGCCCGCCGCGCTCACTCGGGTGCGACGCGGACCACCTCGCCCGCCCCGTCGATATGCCTGATCACCTGCGGCGGATTGGAGTGCAACCGTACCTCGCCGGCTCCGTCGATGTGCACCATGACGCTCTTGGTGGGCGCGATGTCCACCGTTCCCGCGCCGGAGATGCGCACGTTCGCGTCGGTCTCGGTCATTCGCGCCAAGTGGATGCGGCCGGCCCCGTCGATGACTACCGACAGCTCGCCGACCGAGCCCGTGCCGCTCACTTGCGCGCTACCCTCGATTTTCAGGGCCAGGCGGTCCTGATGAATGCCGTGGAGATCGATCTTGGCGGCGCCCTTGATCTTGATCTCACGCAGCGCCGGTCCGGTGAGCTCGACGTGGACGGTGTGATCGATGTGCGTCCCATAGCCGATGCACAACGGAATGAGGGAGAAGCATGCGTGCGGCTTGGCCCTGATCCGGCCATTCTCGACGATCACGTATTTCAGGGTGCGCTCTGGAGCGCGCACGGTCAGATGCCAGTGCGGTCCCGGCTGGAAGTGCACGTCCGCCGGGATCTCCAAGGTCAGCCGGTCGGAGCGCCAGGGGTAGACCCGGGAGGCAATCCGCGAAGAGTCGGCGCTCGCCAGCGACGGCACAGCCTGCGCCAACGCAGCCAGGCTGATGGCTGCGCACAGCGCAAGGCTGGCAACGCCGACCCTGTGCGAACGGTTCATCGCAATCTCCCCGTGCCGATGATGGACAGAACACACTCGATCCGAACAAGTTGCACGACCACTTGCGTGGCTCAATCGCCCGGACCGCGCTCGCGGCGCCACAATACTTCGCCACCGCGCTCGTGGCGCGCCAGAACGCGTGCCAGGACGAACAACAGATCGGAAAGCCGGTTCAGGTAGCGCAGCGCCTCCGGATTGACCGGCTCCTGGGCGGCCAGCGTCCAGGCGCGCCGCTCGGCGCGGCGGGCGATGGTCCGTGCCAGATGGCAGGCCGCTGCGGCGGGTCCGCCACCCGGCAGGATGAACTCTTTCAACGGCGGCAGCTCCGCGTTGAACCCGTCGAGTGCGCCTTCGAGCCGAGCGACCTGGACCGAGGACACCACCGTGCTTCCCGGAATGCACAGCTCGCCGCCGAGATCGAACAGCTCGTGCTGCACGGCTGTCATACAAGCAGCGATGGGCTCCGGAAGATCCGGCACGGCCAGCAGCATGCCGATGGCGCTATTGAGCTCGTCAACGGTGCCAAATGCCTCGACCCGCGCAGTGTCCTTGCGCACCCGCGAGCCGTCTCCGAGGCCGGTCGTGCCATCGTCCCCGGTACGCGTGTAAATCTTGCTGAGCCGGTTGCCCATGATTCCTGAATCTCCAGATTACGTGAGCACCGAGACTTGACCTTGCACTTGGCTGCGCCCGAGAGCACCCGCAGGGTCTCGGTCCCTCAGGACCTTCCATCCGGTTCGCGCTTCTCGGCGGTCGGACTTGGCTCGCTCGCGTTGAGCCGAGCGGCCTCTCCGGCTCCGCTCAACGCGCTGGATCTTGGGCCTGCTCGGCGGTAGAGGCTTTCACATGCCTGGTATTTTATACAGCCTGGCAACGCGATGCAAGTCCTCGGATCGATCGTATGGGCCAGCGATATCCCGCTGCGCAGTGATTTCAACCACCCGGGTCGCTCACCTCCCAGTCGCCTCCATGATTGACAGCGGCTCCCGTGACCGGCAATTTGGCTCCGTCCCAGCCAGAAAATCCTCATGCCTTCACCGGAACTTCAAGCCGCCCGCGAGGCGGCCCAAGCGGCCGCCGACGTAATCCGCGGCCTATATCAGCGCAATCTTGCGGTCCGCACCAAGGCGGATCAGACCCCCGTTACCGAGGCGGACATACGCTCCGAGGAGGTCATCCGGGAAATCCTCACCAAGCGCTTTCCAAGCTTCGGTTTCTACGGCGAGGAGACCGGACAGCACGATGTCGGGGCCGAGAGCGTCTGGCTGGTCGACCCGATCGACGGCACCAAGTCCTTCGTGCGCGAATGTCCGTTCTTCTCGACACAGATCGCGCTGATGCGCGCCGGACGGTTCGTGCTCGGCGTGTCGAGCGCTGCGGTATACGGCGAGTTCGCCTGGGCCGAGGCGGGAGCCGGGTCGTATCTGAACGGCGAGGCGATCAGGGTCAGCACCGTTGCAGCGCTCGGCGCCAGCATCATCTCGACAGGCAACCTCAAGACGCTCGCCCGCTCGGCGCAGTGGACCAAGCTCGGAGAGCTCGTCGGACGCGTCGGCCGGATCCGCGGCTACGGAGATTTCGTGCACTACCACCTGCTCGCCCGCGGCGCGCTCGAGGCGGTCATCGAATCCGACGTCAACATACTCGACATCGCCGCGCTGTCGGTCATCGTGCGCGAGGCCGGGGGCACGTTCACGGATCTCGAGGGCGCGGACCTGACGCTGAGCACGACCTCCGCGCTGGCGAGCAACGGCCGGCTGCATCCGCAGATCCTCTCGGCGCTGATCTGAGCGGCCACGCCGGTCAGGCGCTGGAGATCACCCGGCCCGCATTGGCGTCGGGCGGAGAATTCTGCTCCTGCCGGTACGGTTTGCGCTCGTACATGGCACGGTCGGCAACGGCATAGAGCCGATCCGCATCCTCGCCATCGGCCGGATACATCGAGAAGCCGACACTGGCGCGAATCGCCAACTGGCGCCCCCGGGTGACCATGCCCGCGGCGAGCGCGAACCGCAGATTCTGTGCGATGCGGTCGGCGGCCTCGCGATCGGGAACGTCGGCGAGCACGACGGCGAACTCATCGCCGCCGAGGCGGGCGAGAACATCCTGCTGACTCAGGTGCGCGCGAAATTGGCGGGCGGCCCACTGCAGCACTTCGTCACCCACGGCGTGGCCCAGCGTATCGTTGATCTCCTTGAATCCGTCGAGGTCGATCACCACCAACGCCATCAGGCCGCCCGCGGCTCTCGCCCGCGCCATGGTCTGCTGCAACCGGCGCACGAGCATGCGCCGGTTTGGCAAGCCCGTCAGCGCATCATGCAACGAGGCGTACTCCGCTTTCGACAGCTGTTCTTCCAGCAGCGTGAAGGTCATGCCGGTGGCGACCAGAAACTTGGGCAGGTTCCACACCTCGCCGTCCACATGGACGTGCGGCCACAACACGTACATCAGGTTGGCGACGGGAAAGACGAAAGCCCATGCGATGAAGTTGATCATCGTGAAGCGCACACTGGCCGTGGGACGCGGCGCGGTCACCCGATAGAACTCCGCGACGGCCAGATAATGCCAGACCAGCATCCAGGTGACGGCCTCGCCCGGATGGTGCCAGGCCACCAGCGCCCCTTGCACCGCATACACGGCCAGCACGAGCGAGGTGCGCCAGCGCCGCGTGGGCCGATCGGCCGCGCTGTGCCACACGCGCAGCATCCACAGCATCGAGCCCATGCCCGCGGCGGTCAGCAACGCGTACGCCCAGATCGAGTGGCTGCCGTACGTATCCAATGTCAGGAAGGCGACGTCGGGCACGGCACTGAGCACCACGATCGAGAGGTTGCGCCACCCGATGTCGAGCTGGTCGTTGCTCGCCCAGAGAAAGGCGTTGGCGGTGAGGATCAGCATCGCCACGGCGACGGACCAGGCGCCGTACGCCGGACCGGGAGTATTGCGCGCCACGAACTCCGCGACGATGTGAATCAGCAGCAGCACCCAGCCGACCAGCCAGAAATTCAGACGACTCTCGCCGGTGCGCCGCAACAGCGTCCAGAAGACGGCAATCAGGCCGCCGATCGCGACAAAGTCTGGTACGACGGAATAATTCACATCGACGCCGGAATCCCGCCTCGTTTGGGGGTGGAACAAGGTCCCCATGGCGTCCCTGCCGGTGACCGACCATGCCCCGCCGCGCCAAGCGAACGCAATCGAGCGACTCCCTTTTCCTGTCGATCGGCCGAGAAGTCGGAATCTTGAGTCATCATTCGGCCTCGCCCGCGCTGACGCTGCCCAGGCCGCCTCAGGCGACCACGCGGGTCTCGTCCGCGATCATCTGCTCGAGTCGCTCCAGGTCCGGCACCAGCGGCGCCTCGTTGGCCATGCGCAGCTGGCAGAGCACGGGGGTACGCTCGGGAAACGCGGCCGCGCCGGGCCGGATCACATCCGAACTCAGGCGGACCAGCTGCGGGAAGCCCTGCGAGACGATCGCGAAATGGGTCAGGCGCGTGCCCAACCCGACGAACACCACCATGCGCGCGCGGCCGGAGCCGGGCGGGATGGGCTTTCCGCAGACCCCCTCGAACGACACCAGGGGTATCGGTTTGGCGTTCCAGGGCACCGTGCCGATGTACCACGGCGGCGCGCCCGTCATCTCCGAGTGCGCGGGCAGGCCCGACACCTCCGCGACACAGGCGCGCGGCACGATCAGCCGCCCCTCGGAAAGCGGGATCAAGAGGCTGTAGATCTCCTGGACGCGCTCGGCCATGCCGCTGCTCTCACTCGCCCTGCGCCGCGGCCGAACCGCCGGCGAATTCGCGCGCACGCGCGCCGCGCGCGCGTTCGACCAGCGGTGCGATCGCCTCGAGCAGCTCGGTCTCCTGGTAGGGCTTGCCGAGGTAGTCGTCGACTCCGAACTCTATGGCTCGCGCGCGATGCTTGTCCCCGACGCGCGAGGTGATCATGATGATGGGCACGTCGCGCAACCGCGGGTCGTTGCGTACGTGCGCGGCGACTTCATACCCATCCATGCGCGGCATTTCAATGTCGAGCAGGATGATGTCCGGCACGTGATCCTGCAGCAGCGTCACCGCGTCCATGCCGTCGCGGGCGGTGAGCACGCGCATGCCGTTGCGCTCGAGCAGCCGCTGAGTGACGCGACGCACGGTGATGGAGTCATCGACCACCAGCGCGAAGGTGCGTCGATCGCTCGACTCGGAGACGACCGGCGCGCTGCCGCGGCCGCGCCACTCCGCGCGCACGAGCGCACCGATGTCCAGAATGATGACGATCCGTCCGTCGCCCAAGATGGTCGCCCCGGACACGCCACGGATGCTCGCGATCTGCGGACCGACCGGTTTGACGACGATCTCGCGATTGCCGAGCAGCTCGTCGGCGACCAGCGCGGTCGAGTGCTCCCCGGCACGAACCAACACCACCGGAAGCGTGACGTCCTGCTCGGGCAGCGGCGAAGGCGGCAGTCCGACGAACACCGCCAGGTGCTGGAACCGGTAGCGCTGACCGCCATATTCGAAAGTCGCCGATTCCGTGCCGAGATGCAGGCTCACCTGCTCCTGCGGCAGGCGCAGCACGCCCTCGACGGTCGGCAGCGGCAGCGCGTAGAACTCCTCGCCCGTGCGCACGATGAGCGCATGGCTGATCGCCAGCGTGAACGGCAATCTGATCGTGAATGCGGTGCCCCGACCCGGTTGCGTCTCCATGTGCAGTGCGCCGCCGAGCCGCTTGATCTCGGTGGACACCACGTCCATGCCGACGCCGCGGCCGGCCTGCTGGGTGAGACTGCCGGCAGTGGAGAAACCCGGCTCCAGGATCAGCTGCATGGCCTCCTCGTCACTGACCGGTCCGGGCGGAATCAGCCCCAGCGCACGACCCTTGGCACGGATCGCCTCGAGATTCATGCCCGCGCCGTCGTCACTCAAGCGCACCACCACCTGGGCGCCTTCGCGCCGCAGTTGCAGACTGATCCGTCCGGCGGGCGGCTTCCCCGCACGGGCGCGCTCCTCGGGCGACTCGATGCCGTGCACCACCGCATTGCGCAGCATGTGCTCGAAGGGCGGCAGCATGTGCTCGAGCACCTGCCGGTCGAGTTCGCCGGCGGCTCCCTCGACGACGAGCTCGGCGCGCTTGCCGGTATCGGCGGCCGCCTGGCGCACGATGCGCGACAGCCGCTGTACGTGCTGTTGGAACGGAACCATGCGGGTGCGCATCAGGCCGTTCTGCAGCTCGGTCATGGTGCGCGCCTGCTGCTGCAGGAGCGTCTGTGCGTCCTTGGTCAGGTTCTCGAGCAGCTGCTGCAGGCTTGCCACGTCGTTGGCGGTTTCGGCGAGCGCGCGCGAAAACTGTTGAATGGAGGAATAGCGGTCCAGTTCGAGCGGATCGAAGTCGGTGCGGTGCGCGGCCTCCGGGTCGTGGCGGTGCAGGATCTGAGCCTCGGTTTCGATCTCGAGGCTGCGCAACTGCTCCTTCAGGCGCGTCACGGTGCGTGACAGCTCCCCGAGATTGAAGTCGATGGAGCTGATCTGCTGCTCCAGGCGCGAGCGGGCGATGCTCGCCTCGCCGGCGACGTTGAGCAGCTTGTCGAGCAGTTCGGCGTCGACGCGCGCCATCTCCTGCCGCTCGGCCGGCGCAACCGGCTCACGCCCCGGCGGCACCGGCAACGGCGCCGCGAGCGGCTCGGATGGTGCGCTCGGAAGTAGCGGCTCGCTCGCCGCGTGGGTCGTGGCACCGGCGTCGACCGGTCGCAGCACTGGGAACGTGTCCGGCTCGAGCGGCGCGGGCAACTCGGTCACAGTCGACTCGTGCGGCTCGAGCTGACGCGGCGGCGCCGCGGCCGGGGCCAGAACGGGCGGCGCGAGCGGCCCGGCCGCCACGGGCTCGGCCGGCTCGGGCTCCACGGGCTCGGCCGGCTCGGGCTCCACGGACTCGAGCGGCTCGGGCTCCACGGACTCGGGCGACTCCACGGACTGGAGTTGGACCATGGGCGCACTCTCGGCGGCTGCGGACGGATGAACCCGGCTCCCACCCCGCTGCGTCAGCTCACGAATGCGAGCGATCACCGCGTGCGCCGGCGAGACGCCCTGCCCGTTGACCACCGCCTCGCGCATGCCCGCCAGCTGATCGAGGCTGGCCTGAATGACATCAAACACGCCTTCACCGGCGAGGAGCGAGCCGTCCTCGGCCTGGCCCACCAGTGTCTCGAGCTCGTGCGACAGGTCTCCCATCGCCAGAATGCCGGCCATGCGCGCCCCGCCTTTGAGCGTATGCAGGGCACGCTTGAGCTCGAAGGCGCGCTCGGCACTGCTCGGACTCGCCCGCCACTGCTCGAGCGTGCGCTCGGACCCTTCGATCAGCTCGAGGGCCTCTTCGGAGAAGACCGCGGCCACCTCCGGATCGTAGTCTGCCGCAGACGCAGTCGCGTCCGAAGCAATCGGGCTCGCCGCGGCCCCTTCTTCCGCAACGTCCCGGCCCTTCGGCGTGTCTGCGTCTGCGCCGGGCGGCACGTTTTCCGGTGCGTCTTCCCGTGCGCTTTCAGCCGGCTCGGCAACCGCGGCGCGGGCGGCCGCCTGCTCGGCTGCGGCGATGCGCCGGCCGAGCGCCTCTTCCGCCTCTGCGAGCCGCTTGATCAGCATCTGGTGACTGGCGAAGTAGCCGGTGGGCTCCTCCATGTGCTCCGCGACCGACTCCATCGCCGTCATGCAGTCGGCCAGCAGCGTCAGATCCGCCGTGCTCAGGCCGGCGCCGTGCGCGTAGACGCGCCGGATCCAGTGGTCCAGCGGCTCGGCGAGGCGCACACCATGGCGCGCTTGCGCCGCCTTCGAGCTGCCGACCAGCGTATGGCAAGCGCGATAAACCTCCTCCGGCAGCGCGTGCGGCTCCGGCGCGCTGGCTTCGCCCCTGAGGTAGCCGCGAATCGCGGCGACGTGCGTTTCCGTCTCGCGCGCGTATATTTCGCGCAAACCTTCGTCCAGAGCGGGCGGAATCCGCTCCGGCGGGGCGGCGCCCGAGACCTCCCCACAGGCTCCCCCCGCAGCAGTACCCTCTCCGGCGGGTGGCTCCTCGCTGCGCGGCTCACCCTGCGGCCCCGCGGCCGGGTGCGGCTCGCGGCCAGCGGCTATGGCGTGCGCCGTGGCCGTGATTCCCGCGACGTCGGTGACCGCCGGCCGGCCGGACTCCAACTGCTCGATCAGCTGCGGAAGCGCCGCGATTGCCTGGCGGAGCTCCTCGAGAATCGCCGGGCTGCGCGTCAGTGTGTTGTCGAGCAACCGGTTGAGCAGAGTCTCGACGGACCAGGCCAGCTCGCCGAGTTCGCGCGCGCCGACCATACGGCCGCTGCCCTTGAGGGTATGGAACGCGCGGCGCACGATCTCGAGCGCATCGCGGTCCAGCGGATTCTGATCCCAGAGCGGAAAGTGCCGTCGGATCCGGGCGAGCTCTTCGCGAGCCTCTTCGACGAACAGCGCGATCAGCTCCGAGTTGGCGTTTTCGGCGAGCACGGCCAGCTTGCCGGTCGTGGACAGCGACGGCGGCGCGGGCGACAACGCCAGACCCGGGTAGGTGGCCGACGAGTGCCCGTCGCCGCCCGGGGTCATCAGCACAGTCTTGGCGAAAGCCGACGGCTCGATCGGCGCGAGCGGCAATTCCGTCGGTACGCGCTCGAGCACTTGCAGGCACGAGTGGGCGTTGTCCAGCATGTACCAGGGATCGCTGCGGCCGGCCTGCAGCGTCTCCATGTAGTACTCGAGGCTGACGATGGCATCGGCCAGCCGGTCGAGCCAGCCAGTCGGTGACGGCGGCGCATCGGGACGCATGATCCGGCGCAGCTGGGTGGCAATCCCTTCGACGACCTCCACCGCCCGCGTCTTGCCGAGCATCAGCAGCGCCGCCTTCAGTCCGGTCACCAGGCCCTGCCAGCTGTCGAGGGCGGCCCCATCGGGCTTGCCGCCGAGGCTCTGAGTGACCGCCTCCTTGATCCACGCCAGATTATGAATGCACTCGCGCAGAACCGCGGCCTGCACCTGCTGGAATTCGCGATCCTCACCCTGCCCGTCCGCCTCGCCGCCGGCGGCGGGCCTGATCATTCCGACCAGGCTGTCGTCCAGCCGGTCCTCGACCGCGATCAGCGCGGCGGCGATCTCCACGAGCACCGCTTCGTCGGCGGGCTCGGTGCCGGCAAGGATGTGCTCGAGCCTGTCGGTCTGCGCCTGCACCACGGCGCGCTGCGCGCCGAGCCCCAACACGCCGAGGGTGTCACCGATCTTGCGCAGCAGCGCCACCTGCGCCCGCAACTCCTCGCCCTGGCGCACGCCGCGGCGCACGAACTGCTCGAGCACTTCCTTGACCTTGGCCAGGTCCTCGCGAATGGCCGCCGCGACGGTTTGCATGAGCTTGACGTTCGGCGCCGAGAGGCTTTCGCGCTCCTGCTCGATGCTCTCGTCGACCGGCAGCAGCTCGGCGAGCCGGAACGAGGTGCGCACGGCCGCGACGCGCACGCCGTTGCTGGTGGAGCGGCCGACGTAGTACAGAAGGTTGTTCAGCAGATCGACCGGCGGGCTCTGGCAGTAGCGCGTCTCTCCCAGCTGGTAGAGCCGCCGCATCTCGCGGTCTGCCAGCCCCAACAGCCGCTTGACCGACACCCCGCTCTCGAGACCGCCCTCGCGCAGCGCCTCGATCAACGCACCGATCACCCACCACAGTTGGAAAACGGGTTGGCGCGTGGCCGACTGCTCGAGCTTCTCGGCCACAGCGGCGATCGCCGCGAGATTCTGGTCGACGCGCTCGCCGCGGATCCAGCCGATCATGCCCGTCTGCAACTGCGCACGCAGCCGGCGGCACCACTGCTCGACACCGATC
This sequence comes from Pseudomonadota bacterium, assembly GCA_021843755.1. Taxonomy (GTDB): domain Bacteria; phylum Pseudomonadota; class Gammaproteobacteria; order Steroidobacterales; family Steroidobacteraceae; genus 13-2-20CM-66-19. The sequence continues at coordinate 60,921 of JAKBWB010000031.1, read as the reverse complement.
CGCGGCTCCCCGGGCGAGGCGGCACGCGGCTGCGCCTGCTTGTCCGATTTGAGGTTCAGCAGCAGCAGCGTGCCTTCCGAGAGCAGTGCGCTGCCGCGCACGGCCCGCAGGTCGTTCAGCAACGGCAGCAGCACCAGCGCAATGTCGCGGCCGCCGCCGAGCACGCGCTCGAGATATCCCGGCAACTGCACCAGCGCGCGCAGCAGCGCGTCGAGACTCTCGGCCTGACCCTTGCGCTCGGTGACGGTGGCGAGCAGGTAGTCGGCCACGAGCTCCATTTCCTCGGCGAGCAGAGCCGCGCCGTAGATCTCCAGGACCCGCAATACCCCTTGGGCCTGATGCAGCTCGTGCTTGCAGCGCTCGAGCAACGTCACGTTGTCCGGCTGCTCGACATAGCTCTCGATGGCGGCGCGAGCCTCGCTCAGCGTCTGCGCAAGCTCGTGCCCGACCACCTCGAGCGTCTGGGAAGCGACTTCGGACATCAACGGGCTCCGGGCGGCGGACTCAACTGCCACCGGCGGCGGTGATGGGCGTGGTGGGTGTGGTGGGCGTGGCGGACGCGGCGACTTGCGGGCGCCTGTATGCGCCGGTTGCGCCCGGGGACGGGCCGCCGGGCAAGCGGAACCCGGCCGCCGCGCGGCGCAAGCCCGCCGACAGCTCGGCCAACTGCGCGATCGCGGCCGAGGTGGCACTGGTCGATTCCGCGGTCTGCACGCTGATCTCCCTCAGGACCTGCATGTTGCGCGCGATGTTCTGCGCGCCACTTGCCTGGGCACGCGCGCTGCCGGAGATGTTCTGCACGAGACTGGCGATCTGATTCGACACCTGCTCGATCTCATCGAGGGCCGCGCCGGCATTCTCCGCCAGCAGAGCGCCGCCGACCACGTCGGTGGTGCTGCGCTCCATCGACACCACCGCCTCGTTGGTGTCCGTCTGAATGGTCCGGACCAGAACCTCGATCTGCTTGGTGGCATTGGCCGCGCGCTCGGCGAGCCGCTGCACCTCGTCGGCGACCACCGCGAAGCCGCGGCCCGCCTCCCCGGCCATGGAGGCCTGAATCGAGGCATTCAGCGCCAGGATGTTCGTCTGCTCGGCGATGTCGTTGATCAGTTCGACGATGTTGCCGATCTCCTGCGAACTCTCCCCGAGGCGCTTGATGCGCTTGGAGGTCTCCTGGATCGTCTCGCGGATCGCGTTCATGCCGTCGATGGTCCGCCGCACCGCATCGCCCCCCTTGTGGGCGATCTCCACCGAGTGACGGGCCACATCGGCGGCCCGTTCCGCATTGCCCGAGACTTCGGCCACCGAGTTCGCCATCCCGGACGCCGACTCGGTGGCCGAGGCGATCTGCTTCGACTGGGCGCTGCTCGCCTTGGCCAGATGCTGCGCGAGCGCCTGGGTCTGGCGCGCGGCACTATCGAGCTGGATCGCCGACTGGTTGATGGTGGTGACCAGGCCGCGCAGCGCATCGACCGCGTAATTGATCGAGTCGGCGATCGCGCCGGTGATCTCCTCGGTGACCGTCGCCTGGACGGTCAGATCGCCGTCGGCGAGGCTCGAGAGTTCATCGAGCAGCCGCAGGATGGCCTGTTGATTGCGGTCGTTCTCCTTGCGCTGGGTCTCGGCGGCGATGCGCTGGTCCCGAACCTTCTGGTCGATGCGGCCGGCGAGCACGATGGCCGCCGCCAGCAGCGCTGCCGCCGCGGCGGCCAACGCCAGCGGCCCGAAGCGCGCCAGCGCCGAGCCGGAGCCGGCGGCAGCGAAATAGGCCAACGCCGCGCCCAAGAGAATCAACACTGCGCTGCCGGCCAGCAGCCCGATGAGGGCGCGCGAGTGTCCGGCGGGCACCGAGCGGGTGCTCATGCCGCCGCTTCCGCGAATGCCGCGCTTTCCAGCAGCGAGCGCAGGCTGAGCACGGGCCATTGCTCGCCCGAGCGCCGGAACGATCCGGCCAGGTAGTGCTCGCAGCGGGCCATGGTCGGAGGCGCCTCGGCGCAGAACTCGCTCTCGGCGAAACGGCGAAAGCCGAGCACCTCGTCGAAGAGCAGCCCGGCGGGAATCTCCCGATGGTTCACCGCCACCACCCGCGTCGTGCGACCCATCGGGGTGGCGCCGCTGCCGAGGAACTGGCGCAGATCGATGATCGGCAGAAGCTGTCCGCGCACATTGGCGAGCCCCTTGATCCACGGTTTGGCGCCGGGGACGCGGGTCATGCCCGCCGGGACGCCGAGAACCTCGCGCGTCTCCTCGCGCGCCACCAGATATAGGTCGCCGGCCATGCGCAATGCGACACCGACCCACTCGCGCTGCGGCGTGCCTTCCTGATTCGATTGCGCGCAGACCGACCGGGCCCGCCGCTCAAGCTCGCAGAGCAGCTCGAAGGGCCGGTCGCGAAGCGCGTTGAGCGGCTGCGTGTCACTCATGCCGCGAGTGCGCCTGGGTGTTGCCGGTCAGTCGCGAGACCTGGGTGCTCATCGGGGCGGGCTCAGCTCGCGAGCGCCGAGCGCGCTTTGGCAACCAGCTGGTCCGGAGAGACCGGCTTGATCATGTAGTCGATCGCGCCCTGGCGCAGCCCCCAGATTCGATCGGTCTCCTGCCCCTTGGAGGTCACCATGATGATCGGAATCTGGCGCGTGCGCGGATCATTGACCAGCGCCCGTGTCGCCTGATAGCCGTTCATGCCTGGCATGACGATGTCCATGAAGATGAGGTCCGGGCTCATCTCGCGCGCGAGCCGCACGCCTTCGGCCCCATCCGCCGCGGCGGCGGTGCGATAGCCGTGCTTCTGGAGCGCCGTCTGCATCACATGCACCTCCGTGGGCGAATCGTCGACGATGAGGATCAGCGCCATGACCATCATCTCCCGATATGCGTTTCAATCGCGCCGAGGAGTTCGTCCTTGGTGAAGGGCTTGGTCAGGTAGTGCTCGGAACCGACGATTCGCCCCCGCGCACGGTCGAACAGGCCGTCCTTGGACGACAGCATGATGACGGGTATGGAGCGGAACACTTTGTTGTGCTTGATCAGCGAACAGGTCTGATACCCGTCGAGCCGCGGCATCATGATGTCGACGAAGACGATGTCCGGCTGATGATCGGCGATCTTCGAAAGCGCATCGAAGCCGTCGATGGCCGTGTACACCTCGCAACCCTCTTTGGCGAGAAGCGTCTCGGCCGTACGGCGTATCGTTTTGCTGTCATCGATCACCAGGACCTTCAGGCCCTGGAGCTTCGTGTTGCTGGCGTTCACGGCCACGCAACTCCTCATTGCAGTCGACGGAGGCTCGGACGGCCGCCACGATGACGGTCTCCGCCCCGGGGGCCCGAGCGTACACGCAATGCCCGAACCGGCGCCATTGGGGCCGCAGACCCCGAGAACTCAAGCAGATTTTCTTTTAACATATCGGAAGAACCCTCGCCATGCCGGCTACGTCACGGTTTTCGCAGGTCGATCACCAGCGGACCGCCCCCCCAGACAGGCGCGAGCGCTCCTGGCATCATCCTCCCATGTCGACCGTTCGTCTGGGCGTGATCATGGACCCGATTCACGCCATCCACTACGCCAAGGACTCGACGCTGGCCATGCTGCTTGCCGCCCAGACGCGCGGCTGGTCGCTCGTTTATCTCGAGCAGCGGGATTTGTGGCTGCGGGACGGCGTCGCCTGGGGCCGGCCGCGGCCGCTGCGGGTCAAGGCCGATCCGGCCGGATGGTTCGAGCTCGGCGAGCCGGCGGCAATCCCGTTGGGACAGCTCGATTGCATCCTGATGCGCAAAGACCCCCCCTTCGACACCGAGTACATCTATACGACGTACATCCTGGAGCGGGCGGAGCTGGCGGGCGCTCGGGTGGTCAATCGTCCTCGCGGGCTGCGGGACATGAACGAAAAGGTCTACACCGCATGGTTTCCCGAGTGCTGCGCGCCGACCCTGATCACGCGCGACATGGCCGACATGGCCGCATTCCTGCGCGAGCACGGCAAGATCGTCTGCAAGCCGCTGCACGGCATGGGCGGGCGTTCGATCTTCGTGCTCGAGCAGCATGACAAGAACATGAGCGTGGTGTTCGAGACGCTCACCGACTATGGACAGCGCTTCGCCATCGTGCAGCGCTATCTACCCGAGATCACCACCGACGGCGATGCGCGCGTGCTGCTGATCGACGGAGAGCCCCTGCCTTATGCGCTCGCGCGCATCCCTCAGCCGCACGACAATCGCGGCAATCTCGCCGCCGGCGCACGGGCGCAGGTCCGTCCGTTGAGCGAGCGAGAGCGCTGGCTCGCCGGGCAGATTGGCCCGGCGCTCGCGGCCCAGGGAATGCTGTTCGTGGGGCTCGACGTGATCGGTGGCCACGTCACGGAAATCAACGTGACCAGCCCCACGGGCATCCGCGAGATCGAGAAGCAGCACCCCATCGGCATCGGCGAGCGCCTGCTGCAAGCCATCGAGCGGCGGCTGGCCGGCGCATCGGCGCCGTTGGCCTGAGCGAGACGCGATGGCCGCGGAGTCCGCATCGATCCGGGCTGGTCGGGCCTCGCGGGATCGCCTGCTGGCGATGCTGTTCGTGGCGACGCTGCTGCATGGGCTGCTGATTCTTGGCATCACCTTCAACACGCCGCTGGCCGGCGGGCGCGGCGCGCCCGGTTTGCGCGTCCTCTTGGTATCGGACCGGCTGCCGCCGGGCGAGCACAATGCCACGGCCACCTACCTCGCGCAGCGTACCGAGCTGGGGGCCGGCAACACGCGCCGCGCCGTGCTGCGACCGAGCGTGCCGACGCTGCAGCCCGCGCCGCCGCCCGGCCACCGGAGCGCGCCTGCGTTCGCCGCGCCGCCGGGCCGGCCGGCGCGGGGCGGCGCCGAGCAAGTGTTGAGCACTACCGGCTGGAGCACTCGGGTCACCTACCGCATCAGCAGCTCGCCGGGGACGCTTGCCGCAGTCCGTGCGCCGGGTGGGGGCGGCGCCCCGGGCGCGCGCGCCAGCCGCCGCCCCGCCCGCCTGCAGGGCCCGGAGCGGCAATTGTGGGTCAGCCCGGACACGCGCTCATCCGTAGTGGCGCCCTACCTGGTGGCTTGGCGGCGCAAGGTCGAGCGGATCGGAACTCTGAACTTCCCGGCCGCCGCCCGCCAGGCGGGAACGTACGCCGCTCCGATCATCGAAGTGGCGGTCGCGTCCGATGGACGCCTGGTGAACGCGCAGATCCGCCGCTCCAGCGGCGATCCCGCGCTCGACCACGCCGCACTGGCGATTCTGCGGATGGCGAGTCCGTTCGCTCCCTTCCCGCCGAAGCTGGCTCGCCGCTATCGCGTGCTGCGATTCACGTATGAATGGCAATTCCAGGGCGGACGGGTGCGAGGATCGGTCAGCGCGCCTTGAGGCGCGCCGCGCCGATCCCCATACTGGAACCCATGGGCGAACACAGCGGCAAGCCGGACGATACGGCCGAGTCTGCGGCAGAGACGGAGCAACGCACCGCGCGCGAGTGCGACCCCAGCCCGTCGGACTTTGCCAACCTCACCAATCACCTGCTTATCGCGATGCCCTCGCTGAGCGATCCGAACTTCATGCAGACAGTGGCGCTGATCTGTGAGCATACCGAGCGCGGCGCCCTGGGGATCGTCCTGAACAAGCCGTTGCCGATGCGCCTCTCGGACGTGCTCGCGCAGATGCAGATAACGCCCTCGAGCGAGATCATCGCGGAGCAACCCGTGCTGCGCGGCGGTCCGGTGCACACCGACCGGGGCTTCGTGCTGCACCGCCCGGGCGGACAGTGGGACCATACCCACAAGGTCTCGGATACCATCCAGGTGACCACCTCGCGCGACGTGCTGGCGGCCATGGCCCGCGGCGAAGGACCGGCGGACGCGTTCATCGCGCTCGGCTACGCCGGCTGGGAGGCCGGCCAGCTCGAGCGGGAGATTCTCGAGAACGCGTGGATTTCGGTGCCGGTCGACGCCCGGGTGGTTTTCGATCTGCCGTTCAACGAGCGCTGGAGCGGCGCATGGCATCTGCTCGGGGTGGAAGTCGGCCAGCTGAGCCTCACCGCCGGACATGCCTGAGCAGGTCGAGCGCATTCTCGCTTTCGACTTCGGACTCCAGCGCATCGGCATTGCCATTGGAGACACCCTGACGGGCACCGCCGCGCCGCGCCCGGCGAGCGCCGCGCGCGCCGGCGAGCCCGACTGGGAGTCGATCGGACGTGAGGTGCGCGCGTTCAATCCCGGCCGGCTGGTGGTCGGCGCCCCGTATAATACCGACGGCACCGCAGGCGCATTGATGCCGAGCGTGCGCCGTTTCGCCAGCGAGTTGCGCCGCCGCTTCGCGCTGCCCGTCAGCCTGATCGATGAGCGCTTCTCCTCGCTCGAGGCGAGTGCAGCGCTGAAGCGGCTGCGCGCGCGCGGCGGGCGGCGCCGCATGCGGCGCGAGCACCTCGACAGTGCCGCCGCCGCGGTGATCCTGGAGCGGTGGCTCTCTGGAGAGCCTGGAGAAGAACTGTAATGATCTCGATCATCCCGGCCGGTCGCGCCGTCCCCCCGATCTACCGGACGTACACCGGCACGCCGGAGACCGCATGAACGAGCAACTGCGCGCCGATGGCTCGCTGCGCCACCTCATCACGCTGGAGAATCTACCGCGGCCGTTGATCGAGCGGCTGCTCGATCGTGCCCAGAGCCTGGTTCGCCCGCTCGGCGCCCGCCCGCCGGTCAGCCGCGCCCTCGCCGGCCGCACCGTCGCCAACCTGTTCACCGAGCCCTCGACGCGCACCCGCGTCTCGTTCGAGCTCGCCGCGAAGCGCCTCGGGGCGGAGGTGGTGAATCTGGAAGTTCAGCTGTCCTCGCGCGTCAAAGGCGAGAGCATGCTCGATACCGTGTTCACTCTACAGTCGTTGCACATCGATGCGCTGGTGATCCGCGATGCCGAGCCGGGCGTGCCCGGCACGGTCGCAGCGCACGTCGCCCCGCATGTCAGCGTGTTGTCGGCCGGAGAGGCGCACGTGGGGCACCCGACTCAGGGGCTGCTCGATGCGCTGACCATCCGCCAACACAAGCCGAACTTCGAGAAGCTGAGCATCGCCGTCGTCGGCGACATCCGCCACTCGCGGGTGGCGCGCTCGGCCTTCCACGTCTTGCGCGCCCTCGGGGTGGCGGATCTGCGCATCGTGGCGCCCCCGGCGCTGATGCCCGAGCCCGGGGAATTTCCCGGCTGCGCGCGCCATACCACGCTCGAGAGCGGCCTGAAGGATGCCGACGTGGTGATGATGCTGCGCATTCAGACCGAGCGCATCGCGCAGGCGGACCTCCCGGATGCGGCTCGGTACTACGCCAGCTATGGACTGACGTCCGAGCGACTTGCGCTGGCCCGCCCGGACGCGATCGTCATGCACCCGCAGCCCATGAACCGCGGCATCGAGATTGCTTCGGAAGTGGCCGATGGCCCCCGGTCGGTGATCCGCGACCAGGTACGCAACGGCATCGCCGTACGCATGGCCGTACTGAACGAAGTACTCGCCGGCAGGAGCGCCGGATGACTCGCGGCACGCGCGGGACGCTGCATCTGGAAGACGCCCGGGTCCTGAGCCAAACGCCGTTCGAGGGACAGCAGTTCGTGCTGCGGCTCGCGGCGCCGGCCTGCGCGGCGCACGCCCAGCCGGGCAGCTTCGTACACCTGACCTGCGATCCCGCCATCCCCATGCGCCGGCCGCTGTCGATCATGCGCGCCGACGCCCGTGCCGGCTGGATCGACCTGTTGTACAAGATCGTCGGCCCGGGCCTGCGGGCCCTTGCCGCGCGCAAGAGCGGCGACGTCGTGAGTGTCATCGGCCCGATCGGCACGCCCTTCATGCTTCATCGCGAGCGCGCGCGCGTGGTGTTGATCGGCGGCGGCGTCGGCATCCCGCCCATGATCTTTCTCGCCGAGCGGCTTCATGAGCGGTCCGAAGCCCGCTACCGTCCGCTGGTGCTGATGGGCTCGGAGATCCCCTTTCCGTTTCATCCGCGTCCCGCGGCCCTCCCGGTGGCCGGGTTGCCCGCGCAGGCGAGCGCGTGCCTGCCCCTGCTCGAGGACTGGGGTATCCCGAGCCGGCTGGCGAGCCGCGCGGATTTACCAGGCTGCTTCGACGGCTACGTCACCGACCTCGCCGGGCATTGGCTCGGCGCGCTCGCGCCGGAGGCGCTGGCCGAGGTCGAGTTGTTCGCCTGCGGACCGACCCCGATGCTGGCGGCGGCGGCTCAGCTGGCCCGCCGCTACGGTGTACCCTGTCAGGTCTCGCTCGAGGAATTCATGGCCTGTGGCATCGGCGGCTGCGCCGGCTGCACCGTGCGGGTGCGCACCGCCGCAGGCGATGCCATGAAGCGCGTGTGCGTGGACGGCCCGGTGTTCGACGCGCTGCAGGTGTTCTGAGAGGCCCGGCCGCTCCCTCGGGCGCAATGACGGCGCGTTGAGTGTCGTCGTTGGGGTCTCACCCAAAGTTGATTTTCGCCTCGAGATTGGCCCGCGAGTCGGCGTTGGCGAGCGCGTCGGCCAGCTCGACCTTGCCTTGCCGGTACAACTCGAGCAACGCCGTGTCGAAGCTCTGAATGCCCTGCTCGGCGCTCGCTGCGAGCGCCTCCTTCACTCCGACGATGTCGCCCTTGTTGATCAGATCGCAGATGTGCGGCGTATTGAGCAGCACCTCGACCGCCGCCACCCGTCGTCCATCCTTGCCCGGCACCAACCTTTGCGCCAGGATGCCGCGCAGGTACTGGGAAATATCCAGGAAAATCTGCGCATGCTGCTCGGGCGGGAACATGTTGATGATCCGATCCAGGGTCTGCGCGCAATTGTTGGCATGCAGGGTCGCGAGCACCAGATGCCCGGTGCCGCCGAGGTGGATCGCCGCCTCCATGCTCTCGCGGTCGCGGATCTCCCCCACCAGGATCACATCGGGCGCGGCGCGCAGCGCGCCCCGCAACGCGTGCGCGAACGACTTGGTATCCAGTCCCACCTCGCGCTGATTGACGATCGAGCGCTTGTTGGTATGCAGGAACTCTATGGGATCCTCGATGGTCAGGATGTGATCCGAGCACGTCTCGTTGCGCAGATTGATCATGGCGGCGAGCGTGGTTGATTTGCCCGAGCCGGCCGCGCCGACCACGAGCACCAGGCCGCGCTTGTGCAGCACCAGATCGGCGGCCGCCTCGGGAATGCCCAAGGCCTCGAGGCGGGGCATCTCGGCGGTGATGTAGCGCAACACCACCGCCGGGAAACCGCGCTGCGTGAACACGTTGACGCGGAAGCGGCCGAGGCCCGGCTCGGAGATGGCGAAATCCAGCTCCAGCTCGCGCGCAAACTGCTCACGCTGCTCGCCCGTCATCAGCGCCAGGGCCGCCTGGCGCACCATCTGCGGCGTCAGCACCTGCTTGTTGATCGGGTAGATCTGCCCCTCGATCTTGATCTTGACGGGCGCATTGCTGGTAAAGAACAGGTCGGACGCCTTACGTTCGACCATGAGCTTGAACAGCGGCGTCGCTCCCGCCGCCGCAATCTCGGCCGCCGACGGGGATTGTCCTGCGCTCGCGGCTGCTTCGGTCACGACTTACCACCGTCTTCATCGCCCATGATCGTGAGACTCCCATCGTCGATCGCCGGGCCCTGCCGATGCCCTTCGAGCTTCACCCGCAACCTGAGCTCGTTCTTCGAGTCGGCGTTGCGCAGCGCGTCCTCGTACGAGATGAATCCGGACTCGTACAGCTCGAACAGCGATTGATCGAAGGTCTTCATGCCGAGACGGTTCGAGCGCGCCATGACGTCGCGGATCTTGACCACTTCGCCCTTGAAGATCAGGTCCTGAATCAGCGGCGAGTTGAGCATGATTTCCATGGCGGCGATGCGCCCGGACCCGCCCTCACGCGGCACCAGCCGCTGCGAGATGAATGCGCGGATATTCAGCGACAGGTCCATCAGCACCTGCTCGCGCCGCTCGTCGGGGAAGAAATTGATGATCCGGTCGAGGGCCTGGTTGGCGTTGTTTGCGTGCAGAGTGGAGAACACCAGATGGCCGGTCTCGGCAAACTGCACGGCGAATTCCATGGTCTGGCGGTCGCGGATCTCGCCGATGTAGATCACGTCCGGCGCCTGGCGCAGCACGTTCTTCAGCGCCACCTCCCAGGATTCGGTGTCGACGCCGATGTCGCGATGCGTGATGACGCAGCCTTTGTGCTGATGAATGAACTCGACCGGATCCTCCACCGTCACGATGTGCCCGCGGGTCTTGTCGTTGCGGTAGCCGACCATGGCCGCGAGGGTGGTCGACTTGCCCGAACCGGTGCCCCCGACCACCACGACAAGGCCGCGCTTGGAGAGCGAGAGCTCCTTGAGTATCGGCGGCAGATCGAGCTCCTCGCAGCTCGGGATCTTGGAATTGATCATGCGGATCACGCATCCGACCGCGCTCTGCTGCACGAAGGCGCTGACGCGGAACCGGCCGATGCCCGTCGGGGCGATCGCGAAATTGCATTCCTTGGTCGCGTCGAACTCGCGCGTCTGCCGGTCATTCATCAGCGAGCGGACCAGGGTCGCGGACTGCTCACCGGTGAGCGCCCGCTCGCTCTGCGGCCGCACCTCTCCATCGACCTTCAGCGCGGGCGGAAAGCCCGCCGTCAGGAACAGGTCCGAGGCCTTCTTCTCGACCATCCGCCGCAGCAGATCGTGAATGAGCTTGATGGCTTGATCGCGATCCATGGAATTCTCCCCCGGCGAGGCTAGCCGACGCTCGGGCGTCTGCCGCAGCGGCGCCCGCTGCGCGCCAGTCCGGTCGGCATCACAGGCTATCCTTATTCTGCGCCTTGAAGCGCGCTTCTTCCTTGCTGACCAGCCCCTTGGACAGCAGCTCGGCGAGGCATTGGTCCAGGGTCTGCATGCCCTGGGCCTGGCCGGTCTGGATCGAGGAGTACATCTGGGCAATCTTGCCTTCGCGAATCAGATTGCGGATCGCCGGGGTCCCGATCATGATCTCGTGCGCGGCGATCCGCCCCCCGCCGATGCGCTTCAGCAGTGTCTGCGAGATCACCGCGCGAAGCGATTCGGAGAGCATCGAGCGCACCATGTCCTTCTCGGCCGCCGGGAACACGTCGACCACGCGATCGATGGTCTTGGCCGCGGAGCTGGTGTGCAGCGTGCCGAACACCAGGTGGCCCGTCTCGGCCGCCGTCAGCGCAAGCCGGATGGTTTCCAGGTCGCGCATCTCCCCCACCAGCACCACGTCCGGGTCCTCGCGCAGCGCCGAGCGCAACGCCTCGCTGAAGCCGAGCGTGTCGCGGTGCACCTCGCGCTGATTGACCAGGCAGCGCTTCGATTCGTGCACGAATTCGATCGGATCCTCGATGGTGATGATGTGATCCGGACGGTTGTCGTTGCAATGATCGACCATCGCGGCGAGCGTGGTCGACTTGCCCGAGCCGGTCGGACCGGTCACCAGCACCAGCCCGCGCGGCAGCATGCACAGGTCGCGGAAGATCTTCGGTGCATTGAGCTCATCGAGCGACTGTATGCCCGAGGGAATCGTGCGGAACACGGCGCCCGCGCCGCGGTTCTGGTTGAAGGCGTTGACGCGAAAGCGCGCCAGTTTCGGAATCTCGAACGAGAAATCAGTCTCGAAGAACTCCTCGAACGCCTTGCGCTGCTTGTCGTTCATGATGTCATACACCATGCTGTGCACTTCCTTGTGCGCCAGCGGCGGCATATTGATGCGCTTCATGTCGCCGTCGACGCGGATCATGGGCGGCACACCTGCGGAAAGGTGCAGATCCGAGGCGTTGTTCTTGACAGCGAAGGCCAGCAGTTGCGCGATATCGACCATCGGGACTCCGATTGGCGGCGGTTGCGGCGCAGCCGGTGCCTGGCCGTCGGACGGAGTATAACGGAGAGGTTCGGCGGGCTATATGTTACGGGCTTCGCAGAATTTGCCGCAGCGCCTGCAGGCGGTACACGAGCGGATCGCCGCGGCCGCGGCCCGCGCGAACCGTTCTGTGTCCGAGATCACACTTCTGGCCGTGTCCAAGGCTCAGCCGCTCGACATGCTGCGCGCACTTGCCGCACTCGGGGTCCGCGACTTCGGCGAAAGCTACCTCAACGAAGCCGTGGGCAAGCTCGAGGCGCTCGCGGCGCCGCCGCTCACCTGGCACTTCGTCGGACGCGTGCAGGCGAACAAGACCCGTATCATCGCCGAGCGCTTCCAGTGGGTCCATGGATTGGACCGGCTGCACATCGCCGAGCGGCTCTCGGCGCAGCGGCCATTCCACGCCCCGCCGCTTCAGGTGTGCATCCAGGTCAATCTCGCCGAGGAAGCCAGCAAGGGCGGCGTGGCGCCCGCGGAGCTGGACGAACTCGCCCGCGCGGTGGCGGCGCTGCCGCGGCTGCGCCTGCGGGGCCTGATGTGCCTGCCCCCCGCGGAGTCGGATCCGGCGCGCCAGCGCGCCTGGTTCGCCCGACTGCGGGCGCTGCGCGACACGTTGAATGCGCGAGGCGGTCAGCTGGACACGCTCTCGATGGGAATGAGCGCTGATTTCGAGAGTGCCATTCTCGAGGGCGCGACCGTGGTGCGCATCGGCTCGGCCCTGTTCGGGCCTCGGCTTGCGCGCGCATGAACCCAGCGCACGCGCGCGGGTGAGCGGCTAGAATGCCCAACCCATGAGTCATCTGGATCTGGCGGTGCTCGGCGCCGGCAACATGGGCCGCGCTCTGATCGGGGGATTGCTGCGCCAGGGCACTCGGCCCGAGCGCATCACCGTGGGCGAGCCTTCGGCGCAGGCCCGTCAGGCACTCGAGCGTGAGTTCGGCGTGAGGGCCACCACCGACAACATTACCGCCGTGCGGGAAGCGAATGTCGTGGTCGTCGCCGTCAAACCGCAGGACGTCGCGGCGGTGCTAAAGCCGCTGGCGCCCGAGTTCGCGCGCTCTCGACCCGTCGTGCTGTCCGTCGCCGCCGGCGTGCGCATCGCCGCATTGCGCGACTGGTGCGGCAACCAGATACCGGTCATCCGCGCCATGCCGAACCGTCCGGCGCTGGTGGGCGCGGGGGTGAGCGGGCTGTACGCCCCGGCGGATGTGGTCGCCACCCAGGTCGATCGGGTCGAGCGTGTAATGGGCTCGGTGGGGGAGGTCGTGCGAGTCGAGACCGAGGCGGCGCTGGACGTGGTGACGGCACTCTCCGGCAGCGGGCCGGCGTATTTCTTCCTATTGGCGGAGCTGCTGGCGCAGGCCGGTACCCGGCTGGGACTGCCGGCGCCCACCGCTCATCGGCTGAGTGTCGCCACTCTCTATGGCACAGGTCTCCTGGCGCACTCCGGCGACGGAGATCTGCCGCGGCTGCGCGCCGAGGTGACCTCCAAGGGCGGCACCACCGAGGCGGCGCTGCGCGCATTCGGCGCCGCGGATCTGGCCGGAATCGTGGAGCGCGCCGTCGCGGCGGCCGCCGCGCGCGGCCGGGAGCTTGCCCAGCAGTACGTTGCCGACTGACCCCTAGCACGCACACTGTCCATGAGCGCCATCATCTTCATCGTCCAAACGCTGCTCTCGCTGGCTCTGTTCGCGGTGCTGGCGCGATTGATTCTGCAGCTCTCGCATGCCGATTTCCGCAATCCGTTGTGCCAGGCCATCGTGCGGCTGACCAATCCGCTGATCCGGCCGCTACGGCGCGTGCTGCCCCCGATCGGCAAAGTGGATACCGCCTCGGTCGTCGCGGTCGTGCTGGTGGCAGCCATCGAGGTGGCCGTGGTGTTCGCGCTCGAGGGCATCGTCTCGGTCGGTCCTTTGGCGTGGCTGCACGAGGTGGCGCTGGAGATCGTCCGGATGCTGCTGCAGACCTACTTCTTTGCCATCATTCTGTACGCGCTGCTGAGCTTCATCGCCCCCGGGGGCTATTCTCCGTTCCAGTCGGTCCTGGCCTCGGTGTGCGAGCCGCCGCTGCGCCCCTTTCGGCGGATCATTCCGGCGATTGCCGGCATCGATCTGTCGCCCCTGTGGGCATGCATCGTCATCGAGGCGCTGCTGATCCTGCTGCGGACATGAGCACGAGCGCGGTCGCGAACCTGAACCGCGCGATGCACAACACATCAACCGGCAGCGCCAAGACCCGGAACTGGTTGGAGATTCGTGGCAACGTCGGCCGGAGCGCATTCGTATGCAGTCTCGCGCGTTGGCGGCGGCGGGTTGCTCGTGCGGGTTGGTGTGCCCGGGGCTGCTCCGGTTCCCATCCCATGCACTTGGCGTGCCGAAAGCCGATGTTTCACCGCAGGGTGGCGCGAAAAAGGTTCGGCAAAGACGACAGGATCGGGGCCGCGCCCTGGCCTGCCCCGCAGCTCACGCCAAAGGGGCGCAAAAAAACCCTTTGAAAAAAGCGGTTTCCGCGCCAGTAGCCGCAAAAAAAACAGTTGCGCAGGCGCGCGCATGTGCTATTTTCCGCGGCGATTCGTAATTGCGCGGCTGCACAACAGCGCGCACGTTCATTTATTCGAGGAGTGGCGCAATATGGCGAAAAAGGGTAGCGCTCCGACCAAGTCGGAAGTCCTGACTCAAATTTCCAAAGACACGGGGCTCTCGCGCAAGCAGGTCGGCAGCGTGTTCGATTCGCTCAATGGCGTGATCAAGAAGAGCCTGCGCAGCAACGGTCTGTTCACCATGCCCGGGCTGCTGAAGATGAAGGTCGTAAAGAAACCGGCCACGAAGGCACGCGAGGGAATCAACCCATTCACCGGGGAGAATATGATGTTCAAGGCAAAGCCGGCCAGCAAAAAGGTCCGTGTGATGCCGTTGAAGAACCTCAAGGCGATGGTCAATTCCTGAACGCGCCGAGCGTGACGCTCAACGGGGTTCGCGGAGCGAACCCCGTTCATTTCGCGGCGCCGCGCGGGCGCCGCTCAGGGAGGGTGGCGCCTCAGTCCGCGGCGCGCATGAATTGCACCACCGCTTCGCGCAGTTCGCGCAAGCGTCCGTGAAAGAAATGCCCCGTGTCGGGGAAGCGGCGGATCTGCGCCGGCACGCTCTGACGCTGCGCCCATTGCAGCACCTCGACCGGCTCGATCACCTCGTCGGCCTCGCCCTGCACGATCAGCCAGGGACAGCGCGGTGAGGGCACCTCCTCCATCGCCACCTTGGTGACGCCGGGCGCCACCAACACCAGCTTGTCCGGTTCGGCGCGCGCGGCGGCGCGCACGGCCACCGCCGCTCCGAAGGAGAAGCCCGCCAACCACAGCCCCGCCCCGTTCCAACGGGCGCGTCCGTAGGCGATCGCCGCCAGCGCGTCCTCGCTCTCGCCACGGCCTCCGTCGTAACTACCCGTACTCGAGCCGACACCGCGGAAATTGAAGCGTATCGTCGCAGCGCCGCACTCCTCGAACGCGCGCGCCAGAGTGTAGACCACCTTGTTGTCGAGCGTCCCGCCGTAGAGCGGATGCGGATGGCACACCACGGCGAAATATCCGGCCGGGCAGGAGTGCCCCGGCTGATCGCCCGGCGGCTCGCTGAGCAGCGCTTCGAGCTGCCCGGCCGGACCCGGCAGCAGCGTGTGCTGCGGTCGCGGCAGCTTCACGCGGCCCGACCCGCCGCCAGCTCCACCAACAGGCGGTTGAGCCGCTGGACGAATTCCGCCGGATCGCCAAGCTCCCCGCCCTCGGACAGCTCGGCCTGTTCGTACAGCAGCAGTGCCAGCTCCTGGAAGCGGCCCGCATCGCCGAGCTTCTCCAGGTACTTCACCAGCGGATGATCCGTATTGAGTTCCAGGGCCGGCTTTGAGTCGGGCACCTTTTGCCCCGCAGCGGCCAGAATCTTGCGCATCCCGGCTCCGAGGTCGTTTTCCGCGCGCACCAGACAGGCCGGAGAGTCCTTCAGCCGGGTGCTGATGCGCACCTCGGTGATGCGCTCGCCGATGGCGTCCTTGACGCGCTTCAGCAGGCCCTTGCTTTCCTTCAGCGCCGCCTCGCGCCGGTTGCGATCCGCCTCGGTCTCGAGCGGGCCAAGAGCAAGATCACCGCGCGCGACGTCCTTGAAGCGCTTGCCCTCGAACGCCTCCAGTTGCCCCATCATCCACTCGTCGATGCGCTCCCCGAGCAGCAGCACTTCCAGCCCCTGCTCGGTAAGCCGCTCGATATAGGGGCTGTGACGCGCCGCCCTGACGTTCTCGGCCACGACATAGTAGATGTGCTCCTGGCCCGGCTTCATCCGCGCCACGTACTGCGCCAGGGTCACTGTCGGCTCGTCGGCCGCCTCGTGCGTGCTGGCGAAACGCAGCAGCGCGAGCAGCGCAGGACGGTTGGCCGCGTCCTGCACGACGCCCTCCTTCAGCGCCGGCGCGAACTCCTTCCAGAACGTGGCGAATTTTTCGGGCTCGTCCTGGGCAAGCTTCGCGAGCATGTCGAGCACCCGCTTGGTGAGACTGCCGCGAATGGCCTCCACCTCGGGCTCGCGCTGCAGTAGTTCCCGTGAGACGTTCAGCGGCAGGTCGCTCGAGTCGATCACGCCCTTGATGAATCGCAAATACGGCGGCAGGAACTGCTCGGCGTCGTCCATGATGAAGACACGCTTGACGTACAGCTTCAAGCCGTGCGCCGCATCACGCTGCCACAGGTCGAACGGCGCGCGTCCCGGGACGTAGAGCAGACTCGTGTACTCGCGCTTGCCCTCGACGCGATTGTGGCTCCAGGCGAGCGGCTCGCTGAAATCATGGGCCAGATGCTGGTAGAACTGGCGGTACTCGTCCTCGCTGATCTCGGCGCGCGGCCGCACCCACAGGGCCGTCGCCTGATTGACCGTTTCGTACTCGAGCGAAGCCTCGCCTTCTTTGCGCATCCGCACCGGGAAGGCGATGTGGTCGGAATAGCGCCGGATCAGTCCCCGCAGCCGGAAGGGGTCGGCGAATTCCTTCGCTTCCTGCTTCAAATACAGCTTCACAGCCGTGCCCCGCGCCTCGCGCGTAACACTTTCGACCGTGAATTCGCCGTCGGCATTCGATTCCCAGCGGACTGCGGCTTCGGGCGGCGCACCGGCGCGCCGCGAGAGCACCTCCACGCGCTCGGCCACGATGAAGGCCGAATAGAACCCCACGCCGAACTGGCCGATCAGCTGCGAATCCTTTTGCCGATCGCCCGAGAGTGAGCGGAAGAATTCCGCCGTTCCGGAGCGAGCGATGGTGCCGAGATTCGCCATCGCCTCCTCACGCGTCATTCCGATTCCGTTGTCCACGACGGTGATCGTGCCCGCCTCGGGATCGGCATCGATGCGAATCGCGAGCTCCGCGTCACGCTCGAGCAGCTCCGGAGAACTGATGGCCGCAAAGCGCAGCCGGTCATTGGCATCCGAGGCATTGGAGATCAGCTCGCGCAGGAAGATTTCCCGGTGGCTGTACAGGGAATGGATCATGAGCTTCAGCAGCTCACGCACCTCCGCCTGAAAGCCGTGCGTCTGCCGGTCTGAAGCGGGGCTGGAAGGGGTCTCGGCGGGGGGGTTCACGGTCCACTCCTACATCGCTGTGGAGCGGACGATTTTGGGCGCGGCGAAGCGTTTTTCAATGCGCGGGCGCGGTGAAGAGGGGCCGCGCCGGCCGCACGCTCAGGCCGGCAGCCTCAGCAACTGCTCGATTACGCTGCCCAGGGCCCGGCGCCGCGGCAAGACCGCGACCTCGGCAATCACCTCCCGGGCAACGTGACACACCAGCGCCGCCAGGTCATCCAGCTCGTCCCACCAGAGCATCACGAATTCCATCGGCCCGTCCTCAGTGATTGGGCGTCGTCGGGCCCTTGCCCGTGTGCGGCGCGGCGCCGGCCTCGGGCGAGTCCTCGGTCCAAGTGCTGCGCATGCGCTCGGCCCAATTCTTGTAATTGGACCAAGTATTGAGACTGCGCGTGATCGCCTCGTGACGCGCCCGAACATTCTGCATGCGGTCGAGCCAGGTCGGAAACGGTGCGGGCGGCGAGCCCTTGACGGCCCGCTCCTCTTTCACCTCGGGTGGAGCGTCGCGCTCCCTGAAAGATGAACTCATGGACGCACCTCGGACGACGGGTGTCCAGAGTACGTTCCGCACGCCTATGGCGCAGGTACTGGTTCACAGGCGCTTCGGCTCGCGCGGGTCCAATGAGGGAATGAATCGGCTTATGCAATGAGATAGGCGATTATGTCATATGGCGCCGACGCCGTGGGCGCTGTCGAGCGCTACGCTACCAGCCGGTAGACCGGCCGGTAGCTGCTGCCGGGCAGTTTCATGCGGCCCTGCGCGACGAACTCCGCGAGCAACTGATCGAGCAGCTGCATGATATCGCGGTCACCGGTGAGCTCGTACGGTCCGTGCTGCTCGATCGCGCGGATGCCGTGCTCTTTGACGTTGCCGGTGACGATGCCCGAGAAGGCCCGGCGCAGATTCGCGGCAAGCTCGTGCACGGGCTGGTCGCGCCCAAGGTCGAGCGCGCGCATCGACTGATGCGTGACCAAGAATGGATGCTGAAACTGCGGCCGAATCGACAGCAGCCAGTTGAAATTGTAAGCGTCTTTCTGGCGGCGGCGGAAATCCCGCACCGCCTCGATGCCCCGCACCATGTGGCGGGCCACCTCCGCCGGATCGTCGATGACGATGCTCAGACAGTCGACCGCCGTCTCGCCGAGCGTGCCGCGTATGAAATGGCGGATCTGCTCGAAGTATGCGGCGCTCGAGCGAGGGCCGGTGAGCACAACGGGGAAGGGCTGATCGCGATTGGCCGGATCGAGCAGGATGCCGAGCAGGTAGAGAATCTCCTCGATCGTGCCGGCGCCCCCCGGAAGCACGACGATGCCGTGCGCGAAACGCACGAACGCCTCGAGACGCTTCTCGATGTCCGGCATGATCACCAGGTGATTGACGATGGGGTTCGGCGGCTCGGCGGCGATGATGCCCGGCTCGGTGATGCCGATGTACCGCCCGCGCTCGATGCGCTGCTTGGCATGTCCGATGGTCGCTCCCTTCATCGGCCCCTTCATCGCGCCCGGACCACAGCCGGTACAGACATCGAGCCCGCGCAGCCCGAGTTCATAGCCGACCCGCTTGGAGTACTTGTACTCCTCGTTGCCGATCGAGTGTCCGCCCCAGCACACGACCAGGTTGGGATGTGTGTTGAACTCGAGCAGCTGCGCGTTGCGCAGGATATGGAACACCGCGTTGGTGATCGAGGCGGACTCGGTCAGATCGAACCGGCCGTCAGCCAAGATCTCGTTCGAGGTGAAGACAATGTCACGCAGCACCGCAAACAGATGCTCCTTGATGCCCCGGATCATCTGGCCATCGACGAACGCGGTACCCGGCGCGTGGTGCATCTCCAGATGGATACCCCACGGCTGGCGCTTGATGCGCACTTCGAAGTCGCGGTAGCGGTCGAATATCTCCTTGGCGTTATCCGTCTCGGCACCGCTGTTGAGCACCGCCAGAGCACATTGGCGGAACAGCGGATACAACCCGCGCTGCCCGGAATCGAGCAGCTTGGCTATTTCCTCCTGGGAGAGGTTCTCGAGACTGCCGCGGGGATGAACGCGCGCTTCGACGAACTGAGGCTCGGAATCGTGCACTTCCATGCTGGAACGAAGGCTCAGGGTTGGATGTCGATCGGCGTGCCGTCGCGGGTCATCATCCAGATCTGCATCATGTCGGCATCGGAGACGGCGATACAGCCATCGGTCCAATCGCTGTGCAGATAGTAGGACAGCGGAGCGGTCAATCGGTTCGGCAGGCCATGGATCATGATCTCGCCCCCGGGCCGCCACCCGTGCGCCCGGGCGAAGGCGCGCTGAGCCCGATCGGGATAGGAAATCTGGATCGACAGGAAGAATTCGCTGCGCGGATCACGCCGCACAAGCTTGTACCATCCCTGTGGGGTCCGGAAGTCGCCGGAACGTCTCTTCTGCCCCCGCGGCATCAGTCCGAGGTGAATCTTGAACGAACGCACCACCTCGCTGCCGTCCATCAGAAACAAGCGCCGCTCGTGCTTCTTCACCAGCACGTATTGGACCTGGGGAAGATGCGGGTCGGCCCGCAGGGCGACGCGCTCCACCCGCGGAGCGGCATGGGCTATTGCCGCGGCAGCGCCGAGCGCCGCCGCCAGGATGGTCGTGGAATGACGCATGGTTTCATTATAGACGCGAGCGGCGGCAGGTGGCGCGCGGCTTCCATCCCCGCAACGCCGCGCTCAGCGTCCTGCGGCGACGGCCTCGATCCGCGGGACGACCAGGCGCGTGCCGGGCTTGAGCGCAAAGAAATCGGTATGAGGGTTGTACTGGCGCAGGAGCCATTCGGGCAGTTCCGGGAAGCGCTGCATCAACGTCCACAACGAGTCGCCACTGCGCGTCACGTAGTAGAACACGCCGTCGATACGGTGCGTCGCGAAGTAGCTTGCTTCGAGGGCTCGATGGTAGGCCACCCGCTGCTGCTCGAACTGTGCGGGCGTCACGTGCCGGAAATCCAGCCGGATCCGCTCGCCGATCCACAGCGATTGGCCGACGCGCAAATGATTGATCCGACGCAGATCCATGGCGCTGACCCCCAGCCACTCGGCGTAGTACCCGAGCGATTCGGCCGCGGCCACCCGGATCGTATCGTTCGATGCCACTGAATAGTCCGTTGGATCGAGACTCGGCGCAGAGTGGCCGCCTGGACCGAGCCCGGGCCCTCGCGCCTCCACCTTGTCGGTGGAGGACGGCCGGGCCGCCCTTGCGACGATGCCCGCCGGCAGGGCCGCCGGCTGCCCTGGGCCGGGCAGCCGCAGGCGCTCCCCGACGCGCAAGATGCCGTCAGCCTGGATGCCGTTCAGTCGAGCCAGCGCCCAGGTGCTCATCCCGTAGCGGGCGGCAATGCCCGAGAGCGTATCCCCAGGCTGCACCCGATAGCTTCCAGGCAGTCCGGGTCCGGGCCCGGCGTTCGCCGCCAACAGCGCCGCCGGCGGCGCAGCCCCGGGCAGCCGCAGACGTTCCCCGACGCGCAAGATGCCGTCAGCCTGGATGCCGTTGAATTGCGCCAGTGTCCAGATACTCAGCCCGTAGCGCGCCGCGATGCCCGAGAGTGTATCGCCCCATTGCACGCGGTAGATGGCCGGGCGCAGTTGCTCGGCAAGCAACGCGCCCGGGCCGAGACGGCCGATGAGATCGGCAACAGTCCAGATCGGCCCTCGCTCCGGCAAGCGCAGACGATAGCCCTTCGGCACATCCAGCTCGCCGTCCCACACCGGCGGCAGAAGCGCCGGGTTGAGTTCGCGCAGGCGGGCAACAGGCACATCGAGCGCCTTCTCGAGCGCAGCCATGGACACATAGCCGGGCAATGACAGTTCGTGGAATCGCTCCTCGGGCAGTTCGTGCAAATTGCCGAAATAGCGATGGGCATGCTCATCGACGTACAGGGCCGCCAGGAACGATGCGTAGAAATTGCGCGATGCAAATCCGAACATGGGCGTCCGGTAGCGCAACACGATGGCGCCGATGTTCTTGGTGCCGACGGTGCGAACGGCGCGCAGCATCCCTGCGAGGCCATGATTGTAGGCCGTAATCGCCAGCGGCCAGGTCCCCAGGATCCGATGGTTGTAGGCGAGCAGCTGCGCGGCCGCCACCGTGGCGCTGAACGGATCGAGCCGCTGATCGACGGCCGAGTTCATGCGCAGGAAGCGCTGTGCCGTACCCGGCATGAACTGCCAGATACCCGCAGCGCCGTCCTTGGAAAACGCCAGCGGATTGTAGGACGACTCCACCAGCGGCAGCGCGGCGAGCTCCGGTGGCAGCCCCTGCTGAGCGAGCGCCCGCGCGATCGCATGCTGCCAGGCGCCGGAACGGATCAAACCTGCCTTGAATCGATTCGACTGTCCGAGCTGGAATCGAATGTCATCCGCCGCCCGCAGCAGGCGCGCGGCACTCACGTCGGGGCCCCAGAGCGCCCGCATACGCCGCTCCTGCGGCGTCAGCGGCCGGGCACCGGCGGCGATACGGCGCAGCTCGGCGGCGAGCCGGTCACGATCGATGTCCACGATGTGTTGACGCTCCCAGGGGGAGCTGCCTGGCGGGAAATGCACCGTCTGGTAGACCACACCGAGGTTGTTCGGATCGTGCAGGAAGCCCCCATTGGTGCCCACCTGGGTGTAAACGCGAATCCAGAAATGGACCGCAGGCTGCAGTACCGATGGGCAGGGAAAGGCAGGTCCGAACGACAGCAGCGAGGCACTCGACCCCGTTCGGGGCACACGCAGCCGCTCCCCCGCACGCAGCATGCCGCCGGGCTCGATGCCATTTAGCCGCGCAAGAGCCTGAACACTGAGGCCATATCGCGTCGCAATGCCCGACAGCGTGTCACCGGGCTGTACCCGGTAGAACGCTGTCGGCAGTGCCGGCGCGGACGAGGCGTCAGCTGCCAGCCGCGATGGCGAGCCCGCGTCGGGGACACGCAATTGCTCTCCGATGCGCAGCACGCCGTCGGGTTGAATACCGTTCAGTCGCGCGAGTGCCTGAAGACTGAGGCCATATCGCGCCGCAATGCCCGACAGTGTATCGCCCGGTCGCACGCGATAGATCGTTGGCCGCGCCCCGGAGACTGATCCGCTGCCGGCTGCCAGGGCCTGCCCCCCCAACGACAGCAGCACGATGATCCAAAGTAGATCGAAGACCGCGCGTTCTATCTTATTCCGGCCCGTCGAAATCATTTACGCCTCGAATAGTCCCTATTAATTCTTCGAAATCAAGGAGTTAATGGCCAATGTCAAGCGCGGGACAGTTCAGGGAAATCAAAATTACGTCGAAAAGTCTTACATCTCATCGAAATTCGCCATGAAGCAACGTGTGTGCTGTCGTCGCAACAGCAACAATGGGCGAAATGACGGATGGTAATTGAACATTACGTCGCATGAGTGCCGCAAGAGGCGGCCGATGTCTCCTCTGGGGCGCCCGGCGCCCGTTTCTGGCACGCGTATTGCTTCATTGTGGGCCACCTGAGACCGGGCGCCGGTCCAAGGGGGGAAGCACAACGCGACACCACGGAAATTCCGAGAAAGCACGGGCTCGCACTGCGTACCGCAGACGCATGCCGTACCGTGCCGACCTAGAAAAAAAATAAGCACGACTCGATGCAAGCAAGCGACCGACCCCGCGCAAGCGGGGTCTTCTTTTTGGTTAATGATGGGCCCGAAGGCGCGCCCAGCGCTTCGGGCAAGCCGACCCTGCCAAGGCGCTTAGACGCGCCACCTGGCGCCGGCCAGCTCGACGCTGCCGAATACGATCGCGGCCAGAAGCGCCGAGGCGCTTGCGTAGAAATAAGGCACGGCCGGTCCAAATGCGAACAGGAGCCCCATGATCAGATTCGCCAGGAGCTGGCCGCTGGCGCGTGACACCGACAGGAAGCCCATACCTCGCCCCAGACGCGTGTGGCTGACCGCCGAGGAAACCAGCGCCGGCTCGAACGTCTCGACCGCTCCCATGCCGAATCCGAGCACGGCGACCGCGAGGTAGAACGACAGCGCCGGAAGGTGCAGCCATTCACCCAGACCGATCAGACCGGAGCCGAGCGCCGAAACCAGATAGCCGATCAGCCACAGCGAGCGTACGGCCGAACCCCGGCGCAGCCCGAGAAGATAACCGCTGCAGGCCGAGATACCCAGATAGACGACATACGCCAATACGCCCCATTCGTAGCCCGCCGTCCGATGAGCGCGCGCCGCGGTGAGAATCGGGAAGCCGAGATTGTAGAAACTGAAGCCATACAGCGTGGCGGACACCAACAGCGGCAACATGAGGGCACCTGCCGTCAACCGAACGCCCCGCGTGCCCGCCGAGGACGGCGTCCGGGCCGTGTAGACCCGGTCGCGACGCACGAGCACCAGCAGCACAGTCGAGACGATCAGCGGTATCACCGCCCAGAGCATGATGTGCCCGACGGCCAAGTGCAGCCAGAGCGCACCCAGCGCGACCAATGCCGAAATCATGCCACCGCCGATATCCAGCGCGTGCAGCATGCCGAAGGCTTGGATTCGCTGCTCCGGGGGCGTCGCGTCGACCAGCAGAGCCCGGCGCGGGGGCGAGCGCAAGTAGCGGGCCCACCAGCCGAGGATGTACAACAGCGCCGCGAGCCATACCGAGCCGGCCAGTCCCGCCAGCGCCATGAGCGGGATCAGAGTGTTGCCCAGGATCGCGACACGCTTGTGACCGAGACGGTCGCCGGCGCGGCCGCCGATGAATGCGACGAATGCTCCGCCGCCGAATGCAATCGCCGTGACGAGGCCGTACGCGTACAGCGATGCGTGCAGCTCGAAGACCAGATATAGCGGGAACAGCGCGGTCACGCCCTGATAGCCAAGATCGGCGCTGAACGCCGAGAAACACAGCAACCAGCTATCTCGCGGCAGTTTGGGTACGTTCACGCGCCTGCGGCTCCCGGTGACATCTGCCGCCGATTCTAATGGCTGGCGCGGCGGTCTGTGGCACGCTCGTCGCGATCTAGGCCGCGAGCAGGCTGTAGAGTTCGTCTTCCTGCGCGAAGTGCAGCGTCAAGATGGCATGCAATCCGTAAAGCAGCCGATGAATTTCCCGCAGATCCTCGATTGATGGACCGGTCGGCGGCAGCTGCGCCACGCACCGCGAGAACAGCCGGCTCAGGCGGCGGATTTCACCGTGAGTATGGATCAGTGGTCCGGTAGGGTTTTCCCCGGCAAGCATGCTCTCCAGGATCGGATAGACTGTCTGCTGCTCCTCGCTCTCATGCGGAAGCAGCTCCTCCTCCAGCACGCGAGCGGCCCGCTGCAGACGCGCGAGTGCCTCGGCGGGCGGCAGATCATCGAGGCACACGGCAAGCTCGCCCAGCTCGCTTACCCGGGGGCGCAGCGAGCGGTGGATCGTATCGAGTGATTGAGCCAGGCGCCGAGCCTCCGGGGTGCTGGTGACCCATGTCTCGCGCCCGGCCAATGCGCGCAATGCGTTCAGGATGACCAACACATCGATGCCTTCCTGCAGCAGCGCTCCGGCGATCGGTACGATGAACCCGGCTGCGGCAAGCATCATGGCGATGACGGACAACCCCATCCCCACCCAGACACTCTGCAGCGCGATGCGGCGGGTTCGCTGCGCGATCTGCACCGCGCGGGCGAGGCCCTCGAATCGATCCGAGGTGAGCACGACGTCGGCCGCCTCGGATGCGGCCGTGGCTCCGCGCGCACCCATGGCGATGCCGACATCCGCCAGAGCCAGCGCGGGCGCGTCGTTGATTCCGTCCCCGACCATTGCGGTGATACCTTCTCGACGCGCGGTCCGGACCACCTCGACCTTGTCCTCCGGCGTGCGCTCGGCGAACACCCGATCGATGCCGAGCGCGTCGGCGACGAGCTCGGCAACCTCGGGGTGATCGCCGGTGACCAGGAGAATGCGGCGTACGCCCGCGACGCGCAGCTGGCGCAACACACGCGGCACCTCCGGTCGAATGTGATCCTGCAACAGCAAAACACCCGCGAGTTCACCGTCCATGGCGACGAAGACGCACGACGAACCCTCTACTCCGGCGCGCTGCTCGATGGAGCGCACCCTCGCGGTGCGTGTCGCGCCCCGCACGACGAAATCGTGCTGCCCGACCGCGATGCGGCGACCCTCGACGACACCCGATACCCCCGCGCCAATCTGTTCGTGAACGTCGGAGGGGAAGACCAGCGCAAGACCCCGATCGCGCGCCTCGGCCAGTATGGCCGGGGCGAACGGATGGACCGAGAGCTGCTCGAGCGCCGCGGCATGACGCAACAGATCATCGGCGCCGACCGCCCCAATCATCTCCACTGCCACCACCTCGGGACGCGCGGCAGTCACGGTGCCGGTCTTATCGAGCAATACCACTTGCGCCCGCGCCAGTGTCTCGAGCGGCGCACCGCCTTTCATGATGATCCCGTAGCGGGCAGCCCGCGACACTCCGGCCATGATTGCAGCCGGCACCGCCAGGATCAGCGGGCATGGGGTTGCGACGACCAGCACGGCAAGCGCCCGCTCGGGCGCTCCGCTCACCGCCCACGCCGCCGCGGCCAGCGCCAGGGTGGCGACGAGAAAAGCAAGTGCATAACGGTCCGCCAACCGGGCGAACGGCGCCTTGGAACCCTCCGCAGCCTGTACCAGACGGATGATGCCGGCATAGGTACTGTGCGCCGCGGCGGCAGTTACGCGCAGCTCGAAGGGACCGCCGGCATTCGCCCCGCCGCTGCGCGCCGGCGCTCCGGCATCGAGTTTCACCGGCCGTGACTCGCCCGTCAGCGATGACTCGTCGAGCACGGCGCCCTCGGCGCCGACGATACCGTCGACCGGGATTACTTCCCCCGGCTTTACCAACAGGGTATCGCCGACGGCCACCTGCTCCACGCCCACATCGGTGTAGCCGCCCGTGTCACGGCGGTGCGCGATGCGCGGCGCCCGGTTGATCAGGCCGCTCAATTCACGCCGCGCACGCACCGTCGCGTACTCCTCGAGGGCCATTCCGCCCGTGAGCATCACGGCGATGATGGCACCGACGAGATATTGGCCGAGAAGCAGCGCACCACCCATCGCCAGCAGCGCGATGATGTCGACCCCGATTTCTCCGCGCAGCAGATCCCGCGCGGTCGCGATCGCACTGACGGCAATGACGATGACGGTAAGCGCCACCAGCAGCGCGCGGCTGATCTCCGACGCCCCCAAGGCGCCAGCCACGCCGGCCGCGAGCAACCCGGCCAGCACCGCACCCACCAGGACAAACTGACGGTACGGTGCCGACCGCGTACCGGCTCGTTCAGCCGCACCGCTCAAACGGACGCCTCCGTCCGAGTCGGCGCAATTCGGTCGGTGAACTCAGCGCGGTGGTCGCTCGCCGGGACGTTGATCCTGACGCTGCTGACGTTCGTTCCGTTGCTGGCGCCCATTGCGCTGCTGATACTGATTGCGCTGCTGACGCTCGGGACGCGGCTGAAGCTGGATCCGCTGCGGAGCCCGGTAATAGCGATTCTCCAAGGAATGCTGCTGCATCGCATTCGGATAGCGGCCGCGCGGATAGTCGCGCTGGTAGCCCGGCAGGGGTGCGCGTGGCGGCAATTGCCTCCGGTTCCAGCGGTCCCAGCCGGGGCGGCGCCGCCGCCATTGCGGGCCCCAGTGCTCGCCCCAACGTGGCGCGGCGTTGCGGGCCCAGCCGCGGAAGAACAGCGGCGGACGGCGATAGAAACCCACCGGTATGCGCAGAATGAAGGCCGGCACCACATAAGGCTCGACGGGGTACCATGGGCCGTTGTACCAGGTGCTCGAATACCAATTATCATCGGCAAACAGCCAGTACGTCCCATCATAAAAGAAAAGGTTCTCGTCGAGCTGCGGCGCATAGTAGACCGGATATCCGGGTATGGGCACCATATTCGGATAGGCGGGAATATTTACGCCGATCCGCACGCCCGGCAACGCGACACCCACACCAATGCGAACCTGCGCGCTCGCCACGGCACTCAAACCACCGAGCAGACACAGCACGGCGATTCCGCGGACGGCTCGTCTGAGGCGATTGGAAGACATGACATTCTCCCCTGGGCAAATGCCCGAGATTGTAGCCTGCACTTTCCTACGCTGATTCGCCCGGCGCATCAGATGAACTACTTATGCACGGACGCCCGGTGTCCGGACACGCACCGCCGCGGACGCCGCACCGCCTGGGGGGGGCGCCCTTTGTGCTTCAACGGGTTGTGCATTGCGTACCCGGGACTCAACGCAGGGCGCTCAAATCCTCCCCGGCGAGTTGCAGCGATGCGGCCGCAATGTTCTCTTCCAGGTGTGTCTGCGAGGCCGTCCCCGGGATGGGCAGCATCACGGCAGCATGCTGCAGAAGCCATGCAAGCGCCACCTGAGCGACGCTCGCCTGTCGCCGCTCGGCGACGCGCGCGAGAGCCCGGCGGCGCTCAGGCCGCGTCGCGTGGCGGCCGGACGCCAGCGGTGCCCACGGCAGGAACGCAATTCCGTGCGCAGCGCAGTGCTCGAGCACATCCTCGCTCTGGCGGTCGTCGAAGTTGTAACGGTTCTGCACCGACACGATCGGCGCCAGCTGCTCGCATCGCTCGAGCTGCTCGACCGTGACGTTCGAAACGCCGATGTGCCGGATCTTGCCTTCCGCGCGCAGACGCACGAGTTCCCCGATCGACTCCTCGATCGGTATGGTCGGATCGGGCGCATGCAACTGATAGACATCGATAGGTTCCACGCGCAGTCGCTTCAGGCTCCCTTCGCAGGCTGCGCGCAGATGCTCGGGCCGGCCATCGCGGTTCCACGCTTCGCGCGCCGGTCTGACCAAGCCGCCCTTGGTCGCGATGACCAGCTCCGGTGGATAGGGATAGAGTGCGCGAGCCAAGAGGTCCTCGCTGACCTGCGGGCCGTACGCGTCGGCCGTGTCGATGAAATTCACTCCAAGGTGAACAGCCCGGCGCAGCAACCGCACGGCAGCGGAAACATCGGGCGGATCACCCCACACACCCGGACCTGTGATGCGCATGGCACCGAAGCCGAGGCGATTGACGCGCAGATCGCCGCCGAGGGTAACCTGTCCGGCGGCAGCGGCATTGAGAGGCGAGTTCATGTGGCTTTTCCAACAAAGATCGCGACGACCGGGATTGCGGCACACCGGCCGCGGCGCAGCAGGGTGGCGCACGCCTGGCGGCCGCACGCTCCGCGGGCGCGAAACATTGCACGCCGATCCGCCGGCAAAATCAACGCGCGCACCGCACGGCGCGTACCGAAACAGCCCCAGGACACCTCTCAGGCGCTCGCTCTGCCGGCCCTGCGGCCGTTGGCCGCTCCGTCCCGATCCCCGACTGCATGTGAGCACACCGCTCGACCGCGAGTGCGAACCAGCCCGGCCGTACCCGACGACGCTCGCGCAGCTCGTCGCAGTCCAGAGGTGTACGGCCGATACGCGTTTTCAGGCCGTGACGGGATCCGTCGTGATCGCGATCGCACCCCCAATGCCTTGGCGCCCGGGGCCGGCAGCCGCCCGGCACACACACGCCCCGTTTCCATCAGCGGTCGCCATTGCCCTCAGGGCGCGACCTCCACGTCGCCGCTCTCCATGCGCGCATCCACGCCGCTGGAGCCGAGCGTCTTGATCAGATCGGCGCACTGTTGAGCGGCCTGCCGACCCTGCCCGGAGCGCACGGCGCACCAGAGCACCACGAGGCTGAACCCGGCGATGATCCACATGCCCGTGAAGAAGCCCAACGCGCCGCAGCCGCCCATCGCCCCCGTAGGCCCGAGATAACTGATCAGCCACATCCCGGCGAAGTACGGCACCGTCCACCACGCCTGTCGCAAGCCGAGGTCGCGCAGGGGCCGGCGGCGTACCCCGAAATACCAGAACAGGTACGCCACGATGTAGACAAACACCGCGCCGAACATCCACCGTGCCACTGAGTAGCCGGTCCAGTAGATCATCCAATTGGAAGCAATGAACGCGATCGGCGCCAGCACGTTCGCCGCCCGCAATCGGAACGGTCGCGTCGCATCGGGCAACGCCATGCGCAGACGCATCAGAATGATCGGTCCGACGCTGTAGGAGAGCACCGTGATCAACGACACGGCGGAGACCAGCTTCTGCCAGGACGGAAACGGGAAGAAGAACACCACACCGACGCAGTAGGTCACGATCAACCCGATCCAGGGCACGCCCTGGCGGCTCAGCCGGGTGACGTGCTTCGGCGCATTGCCCATCTCCCCGGCCGCCATGATGATGCGCGGACTTGCGGTCACATAGATGAACGCCGTGCCGAGCGGGGAAATGATCGCATCGACGTAGAGCAGCACCGCCCACCACACGGCCCCCACCGCCACCGCGATCGCGGCCAGGGGTCCGAACATGCCGGTAAAGTGCAGGTGAGCCCAGCCCCCGCTGATGTCCCGGGGATTGAGCGCCGTGATGAACGACACCTGCAACCCGACGTAGATCAGGATGCCGATGAGCACCGAGCTGATGAGCGCGATCGGTACGTATCGACTCGGATTGCGCGTCTCCCCGGCCAACGCGATCGCCTGCTGGAAACCGAAGAAGCTGAATACGATGCCGGCGGTGGCCACGGCCGTGAACACCCCGCTGACCGGGGTGCTGTGCACGTGCGCCACCAGGTTGTGGGGGTGGAAGGAGTAGACCATGAGGATCACGATCGTCGCAATCGGGATGATGAGCTTCCACCAGGTCGCCGCGCTGTTGATGGCAATCACCCAGCGGACGGCGAGGAAGTTGAGCGCCACGACCCCGGCGAGCAGCACCGCCGCCCAGGCCGTACCGACACTGGTCATCAGACCGCTATGGGGATGAATCAATCCAGGCAGGTAGTTGTTGGCGTAGGTCAGAACCGCGCTGACCTCGACGGGCGGCACCGACACGAAGGCGAGGAACAGGATCCACGTCCAGATCTTTCCGACCAGGTCGCCGTGGCTCACATGTGTCATGTGCACCAGCGCGCCCGAATTCGGGAACATGGTGGACAGCTCAGCGAACACGAAGGCGAGGAACAGTATGGCGACGCCGCCGATCACCCAGGAGTAGACGCTGCGCGGGCCAGCCTGCACCGACGCATGCAGGGCACCGAACAGCCATCCTGACCCGATGATGCTGCCCAGGCTGGCATACAGAAGGCCGATGACTCCCGCATCACGCCTGAGTTTGGCTGGACCTGCCATGCATTCCCCCTTCACACGAATCTAATTGGCGGCCGCAAGCCGTCGCGGCCAGCATAAGAGATATGCCCTGCATTGTCCAAACGCCCCGCCCTGCTCCTCGCGCGCGCCCGACAGGAGATGCGCCTCGG
This sequence comes from Pseudomonadota bacterium, assembly GCA_021843755.1. Taxonomy (GTDB): domain Bacteria; phylum Pseudomonadota; class Gammaproteobacteria; order Steroidobacterales; family Steroidobacteraceae; genus 13-2-20CM-66-19. The sequence continues at coordinate 30,133 of JAKBWB010000031.1, read as the reverse complement.
CCCCTTCAGCGGGTGCCGCGCGCTCGCGCCGGAGCGGTCTCGGCGGCGACCGGAATGGTTCGAATCCCGAGATTGTAGGCTTCAAAGCTCCACACGTCCGCCCTCTGGACGATCTGCTTGTCGAGCGGCATGTAGATGTGGCTGGTGGCGTGCGTGGTGCGCAGCAGAATGGGGTTCGGGCAGCTCTGCGCATGTTGCATCGCAGCGGTGAACTTGAACTCGTGCATCGGCACTACGCGATCGTCATCCCACGAGGTCGTGATGATCGTCGCTGGGTAACAGGTACCGGGCTTGATGTTCTGCAGCGGCGAATACGCGTAAAGCCACTTGAACGCCTGCGGATTGCTCGACAGGCCATACTCCGGTGCCCACAGCGCGCCGCCGGAGAAGTACTGGTAACGCAGCATGTCGAGCACGCCGTGGCCGATGTAGGCAGCACCGAACAGTGACGGCCGTTCGGTAATCGAGGCTCCGGTGAGCAGTCCGCCGTTGGAGTAGCCCTGGATGCCCAGATGCTTCGGCGACGTATAGCCTTGGGCAATCAAATACTTGGCGGCCCATGCGAAGTCGTTGAACACGTTCTGCTTGTTGCCGAGCATTCCGGCGCGGTGCCACTTCTCGCCGTAGACTCCTCCGCCGCGCAGATTCGGCACGGCATACACGCCCCCGAGCTCCAGCCAGACCGGCAACATCGGGTCGAATTCCGGCGTGATGGTAATGTCGAAGCCCCCATAACCGTACAGGATCGTGGGATTGCGGCCGTCGAGCTTTACATCGCGCGCCGACACGATGAACATCGGAACCTTCGTGCCGTCCTTGGAGCGGTAGAAAACCTGCCGGGTCCGGTACGGGGACGCAGCGAAATCGACGGCCGGCTTGAACACCGTGCGGGTCGTGTTGCTGCGGACGTCGTACCGATAGATTGCCTTGGGGTATAGGAACGAAGTGAACCCGTAATAGATGGAATCCGAATCCATGCGCGCCGACACCGAGGTGACGGTGCCGAGCGTCGGCAACCGCAGCTCGTGCAGGCGTTTGCCGCTCAGCGAATAGAGACTGAGCCGACTCGTGGCGACGACCAGCGAATCAACGATCAGCCGCCCACCGGCGAGCGCCGCGCTCTGAATGACGCCGGCGCCCTCGGGCACCACCGTCCGCCAGTGCGACGGCGCGGGGTGATAAAGGTTGGCGGCGACGATCCGTCCACGTGGCGCATCGAGCGTGGTCAAGAGGTATACGGTATGGCCGTGTATACCGATGAACGTGTATCCGGCGTCATTTTTCGTATACAAGGGCCGCAGCCGCGCCGTCACGCGCGGCTTGCGCGGATCGCCCAGATTGGCGACGTACAGCTCGTTACGGACCGAGGTGCCGTTGACCAGGGTGACGAACAGGTAACGTCCATTCTCGCTGACCTGGCCCTCGATGATCCAGCGCGGCAGATCCGGGCGGCGGTAAATCAGGCGGTCGGCGCTCTGCGGCGTTCCAAGCGCATGGTAGTACAACTGTTGATCGACCACGCGGTCGTTGATGCGGTCGTTTGCCGGGGGCTTCGGGTAGCGCGAATAGAAGAAGCCCCGATCATCGTTGGTCCAGGCGATGTTGGAAAATTTTACCCACCGTACCGCGTGCGGGAGCGTCTTGCCCGTGGCGACGTCCATGACGTGCACGGTCTGCCAGTCGGATCCCCCACGCGACAGCGCATAGGCGATGTATCTGCCATCCGGAGACGGCTGGAAGGCGGCCAGCGCAATCGAGCCGTTCGGCGACAGCGTATCTGGATTGATCAGGACGCGCGGCTTGGCCGCCGGGGAGTCCTGCACGTAAAGAACCGATTGATTCTGCAGTCCGGTATTCTTGCGAAAGAAGATCCGGGAGCCGGCAACCTGAACCGGCGTGGTTTCCCGCCCGTAATTCCACAGCTGTCTCAGTCGGTGCGTGATCCAGCCGCGCACCGGAATCTTCGTCAGATAGCTTCTAGTCAGAGCATTTTCGGCCTGCACCCACCGATGCAGCGCTGGGCTGCTCATGTTCTCCATCCACCGGTAGGGCGCCGGCACGCGTGTTCCGAAGTACACGGCGACGAGCTTGTCGCGTCGGGCCGGCGGATAGTGCAGGAGCGCCGGCGGACCAAGCGGCCTGCTCGAGCAGGCCGCAAGCAGCAGCGGAACCAGGACCGAGCACGTGATGCCCTTGTTCATGAACTTATTGTCCAGGCGGTGCGGGACTCTGGTAATGATAGCATACCGTGCCGTCGCGGCGCGGCACCCGGCATTGACGGCGGCCGCGCACTCACCTAGCGTGCACGTCCACGACTCGGAGCACGGGACAGGCGCAGTGAGCAATGTTGCGTTGCTGGCGATCGATCAGGGTACGAGCTCGAGCCGGGCGATGGCGTTCGCTCCGGACGGAAAGTTGCTCGACTTCGAGCAGACGCCGTTGGCGGCGCTGTCTCCGCAATCCGGCTGGGTAGAGCAAGACCCCGAAACCATCTGGTCGACCGCCCTTGGGTGCGCGAAGGCGGTGCTCGGACGCCTGCGCGCGCGCAACGTGGCTGTTGCCGCCATCGGCATCACCAACCAACGTGAAACCACGATCGCGTGGAACCGGCGCACGGGCCTGCCGCTCTACAACGCCATCGTGTGGCAGGACCGGCGCACTGCCGCGCTGTGCCGGCGGCTGGAACGCGCGGGCGTCGAGTCGCGGCTCACGGCTCGGACCGGCCTGCGTCTGGATCCGTACTTTTCGGCCAGCAAGATCGCCTGGCTCCTCGAGCACGTGCCGGACGTGCGCGCCGCGGCGCGGCGCAACGAGCTGGCGTGCGGCACGGTCGACAGCTTCCTGGTGGCGCGTCTGACCGCCGGCCGGCTGCATGTCACCGACGCGACCAACGCGAGTCGAACCGCGCTGTACGATATCCTGGAGAACAGCTGGGACACGGAGCTGTGCGGGCTGTTCGGGGTACCGCCGGAGTGTCTGCCTCGCGTCGGCGACTGCGCCGGTGATTTCGGCAGCACCGACTCCGAGGTGCTCGGTGCGCAGCTCCCGATACGCGGCATCGCCGGCGACCAGCATGCCGCGCTAGTTGGCCAGGCGGGCCTTGGCGCCGGCGACGTCAAGAGCACCTTCGGCACCGGCGCCTTCGTGTTGCTCAACACGGGCGATCGTTTGATCAACTCCGCCAGCCGCCTGCTCGGCACGATCGCCTACCGGCTCGATGGGCGCACCACTTACGCGCTGGAAGGCTCGGTCCTGTCCGCGGGCGCGACGTTGCAGTGGCTGCGGGACGGATTGGGTCTGTTCACCGCCAACGAGGAGATCGAGCCGCTGGCGGGCTCGATACGGGACACGGGCGGCGTATATCTCGTGCCCGCGTTTACGGGATTAGGCGCTCCATATTGGGATCCCGCTGCCCGCGGCGCCCTGATCGGCCTTGAGCGCACCAGCGGCCGCGCGCAGATCGTGCGTGCCGGACTCGACAGCGTGGTGTACCAGACCCATGATCTGCTCGAAGCCATGGCTCGCGACGGTGTCGCCCCGGTATCCCTGAAGGTCGACGGCGGCATGACTCGTAACACGCTGTTCCTGCAACGCCTCGCCGACGTGCTGGGCCTGCCGATCCAACGACCGGAAATCGTGGAAGCGACCGCCTGGGGCGCGGCCTGTCTGGCCGGCCTCGGCTGCGGTGTCTTTGCCTCGCTCGAGGCGATCCGCGCGCTGTGGCATGCCGAGGCGAGCTTCGAGCCACGGCTCGACCCGCGAGCGCGTGCCCGGGAACTCGCCGGGTGGCAGGTCGCCGTACGCCGCGTGAGCCGCAAGAAGAGACGCGCTAACGAGCGGCTGCGAACCAGCGATTGATGCGTTCGGCCACCGTTGGGTCCGAGTCGAGGCCGAGTTTGGAGCGGCGCCAGAGCACGTCCTCGGCGCACCGTGCCCATTCTTCAGTACGCAGATACTCCAGCTCCGCCTCATGAAGTCCAGGCCCGACCTCGTCCCCGAGTTCCGTGACGCGGCGGGCGGTCCCGATGATCCGCGCGATGCGTGTGCCGTAGGCGCGGCACATGCGCCGGACCAGCCGCGGCGCCAGGAACGCGTAGCGGGCCGCCTGCGCGACCGTGAAGGCTTCGATATCCATGTCCGGAATATCCCCGCCGGGCAGCACCGCCGCTCGCGTCCAAGGGTGGCTTGCGATATGCATCCGCGGCAGCAATTCCGCGAGCGCATGCTCCGCCAGACGCCGGTAGGTAGTGAGTTTGCCGCCGAACACGGACAGGATCGGGGCGACGCCCTCTGGCGCGTCGAGGTCGAACACGTAGTCGCGAGTGACAGTTGATGCGTCCACGCCACCATCGTCATACAAAGGCCGTACTCCCGCGTAGGCCCACACGATTTGCTGCGGCAGGGCCGGCTGGCGCAGATATTCTCCGGCCACACGGCACAGATAGTCGATCTCTTGCGCACTGACGGCGACCTGCGCCGGATCGGCGTCATACGGAACGTCCGTCGTACCGATCAGCGTGAATTCGTCGGCGTAAGGAATTGCGAAAATGACACGTCCGTCAGACCCTTGCAGCGTATAGGCGTGTGCCCCGGCATACAGACGCGGAACGACGATGTGGCTACCCTTCACCAGTCGCAAAGCCCGGTGCCACGGCACGCCGACGCTCGAGAGCACGTTTTGCACCCACGGGCCGGCGGCATTGATCAGCGCCCGCGCCTGAACCGATCGTCGTTCACCGCGCGGCGATTGCGTCTCGAGATGCCAGAGGAGCGCCTCGCGGCGCCCGGCGACCAGGTTCCAGCCGACGGCGATGCATGCGCCGCGCTCGCGCGCGTCAATGGCGTTCAGCACGACCAACCGGGCGTCATCTACCGCACAATCGGAATACTCGAATGCAATGCGAATCGGCTCCCGAAGCGGATCGAGTGCGGGAGCGCGCCCGCGGCGCAGCGTACGCGTCGGCGCGAGCCTGCGACGCTCGCCGATGTGATCATAAAGAAACAGTCCCGTGCGCAGCATCCAGGCCGGACGCATGCCCGCCCGCACGGGCAACACGAAGCGCAGTGGATGTACGATGTGCGGCGCTGCAGCCCAGAGCACCTCGCGTTCCTTGAGGCTTTCGCGCACCAGGCGGAACTCACTGTGCTCGAGATAACGCAAGCCGCCGTGGATCAGCTTGGAGGAGGCGGATGAGGTCGCGCCGGCAAGATCCCGGCCCTCCAGCAGCAGCACCCTGAGTCCCCGTCCAGCCGCATCGCGGGCGATGCCGACACCATTGACGCCCCCGCCGACCACCACCAGATCGTACGGACCGTGGCCGGACATAGGCTCCTGCGGGCTCATCGGGCGGACTGCGCGCGGCGCCGAACAGCCGGCGAGGTATCGCGGCAAGCCGCTGGCGGCCTGCCACCTCGCATCGATCGCCTCCGACAGGGTAGTCCAGAGTCTGTTCGTCCGGGCTCATCGCACCCCGTAAGCAAACAGGCTGTGCAGGTTGGAGTAGCCAAATTAGCACCCAGAGTTGACCCCGCACCTGGCTGTTCGTGACAGCACGCACGTGGCCTCGGTCCCTTAGGACCGGGCATCCGGTTCGCGCTTCTCGGCGGTCGGACTTGCGCCGCTGGGCTGCGCCGAGCGGCGTCTCGGATCCGCTCCACGCGCTTGACGTTCCGCTTGCTCGGCGGTAGAGGCTTGCAGCGATTTGTTATTTTATCCAGCGGCGCAATTCGGCGCAAGGGATCGTACAGAACGGCGGACATCCCGCTGTGCGGTGATTTCAACGGCCAAGGTCGCATACCCCCAGTTCGCTTCGACGTAGATGCTCGGGTCGGCGAGCGGCTCACAGACCTTCGCCGGCTTTTCGGGCCCCGCTGCGGGCCGACGGGCGACTCGGCGGTTTTTGTTAAGATCACCGATTCGCGAACCATCGCATCGATCGGCGGCGAGGTGCAAATCTAGATGAGCCTGCGTTCCCCTCGTTTTGTGGCAAGCACGCTGCTCGCGGTGATTGTTTCGGCCACTTTGGCCGTGTTCGGCTGGCTCTGGGGAATTCCCCGCTGGAACGTCGCGTTCGACGGTGCGCTCGCCCCCTGGGTTTCCGCGTATGGAGGCTGGGCGATTTCGATCGGATTCGTGGCGTTGGGATCGATCGTGGTTGCCAGCTGCGTCGTCGCGAGCTGGATCCAGCGGACCTATCACTACCTCGTGCTGGCGGCGGGAGCCGTGGCGGTTCTGACGTTCATCGCGCTCGGTCTACCCGCAACGGTGGTCGCGCAGATCAAGGACGGAGCCCGTCTCGTCATCGTGGGGCTGTGCGGCCTGATGGTACTGGCGATATTTCTCTCGGCGCTGAAAGCGAGACTCACCCGAAGATTCCGGAGCTGAGCGCCACAGCCCCTCACAGTCTCGGCCCGACGCCCGGCAGCATCCGCCGCAGGGTGTCGTCTTTGAGAATCCAGTGATGCCGGATCGCCGCCGCGATGTGCAGCACGAGGATCACGCCCAGCGCCAGCGCGAGTATCGAGTGAGTCAGATACAGCGCATGCCCGAGCGGCACATCCTTGGCGATGGGATTGGGCAACTGGAACAGATTGAACCATCGGATCGTGAAGCCCAACGCCGCCGAGCCGAACCACCCGGTCAGCGGCATGGCGATCAGCAAGGCATACAGCGCGCCGTGAGTAAAGCGCGCCAGAAACCGCTCGTACGGCTTCAGCGTATCAGGCAGGTCCGGGACTGGATTGGCCCAGCGCCAGATCAGCCGAGCCACCACGACCACCAGAATCGTCAGTCCGAGGGACTTGTGGGCGTTGATGAGCGCGAACAGCTCGGGGCCCGGCCGCAATTGGATGAAAATCAGCGCAAGCGCGATTTGCGCGAAGATCATGATCGCGAGCAACCAATGAAACAGCTGCGAAACAAGCCCCCAGCGGGTTCGATCATTACGAATTGGCATGGCTACACTCACTCGACGCTCAAGTCGACCACCCCGGCCCCATCCGTCCAGCGGCGGGACTACTGAAGTGGAACCGACAATCCGTACACGCTGACTTGCGCAACGGCTGAAAGTCTAGCCTGGAGTGCGCGCGAATGGCCAGCGATTTGGCTGCCAGCGCGCTCCCGCGCTCGGGCTGCACCGCAACGCCGCGAACGGATTACGCTGCGCGGTCTTTGGCTCCGGCCGCATACCGGCGCGCACGGCCTTGGGGCTTAAAAGCGAGCGGGTTGCACGGCAACGTCGGGGTCGGCTCGGGGAAAGTCGAGCGTGTCGGCGATGAGAAACATGATCATCCGGATCGAGCGGAAGCGGCCGTCCCCGCCGCCCTCGCGCCTGGCAGCCTGGAGCAGCCCGGTGATGGCCTCGAGAAAGCGGTTGATGGGCCGGAAAGTCACCCGGGCGAGGATGCCCTCGAGATGCTTGCGGACCATCACGGCGACTCTCTAATTCAGCGGTTCGACTTTCGCGCGCAGCACGTTACTGCACCAGCGGCGCACGGGGTTCGGCTGCTTGCGGGGAGAGTCGGCGCAGAGCGTCACGTCATCGTGGCCCTCCGCGCGGCAGATCTCTTCGGGGGCAACGCGGCGCGCCTTGAAGGGTACCGGGATCGTGTATTGGATGTCGAGCGCATCGAGCACGTGGACGGTACGCCGGAAACAATGCGTTATGCCCATACGCATCCCGCGGATCACCTGCGACCGGAAGAGCCGGAATCCACGTTGCCAGGCAAGGCTGGCGCGGGCATCGTTCGAATCATGCCCGTTGCCGCAGCGGTGTCAGGGGCCGAGCAGCTGACCAAACCTGGATCATGGATGCGGTCGAGACGTGCGCGCTGACCGCCGCAGGCCTCGCAACCGCTTTCGATGGTTTCACGCGGCCGTGCCGCGATCGAGGCTGCATGGCTCCGCTTCCACGTCCCGCCCATGCGCGCCGATCCCTGCGGTTCGGACCGGCAGCTGCCGGCGCGGACCCGCGTCACGGCAAGCCTTCACCTTGCCGCGGCGCTGCGTAGCTGCCGGAAAAACCGAGCCGCCACGCAGAACGGGGGGAACGGAATCCCCCCGCGCCTGCACCAGGTTTCAACGGCTATGACGTTCGTCCCGTGGGGCGTTTCCATCCGGCTGACGGAAGGTGGGCGGCAAGGTCTGCTCCCCGACCCGCGACTGCGGCTTCTGCTGCTGCCCTTCTCCCGCCCAATACCCAGGGCGATCGTAGTGCTTGTACAGGAGCGCTTCCCGGTCCCGATTGACGGTGATCGCCGGGTCGTACTGCGGCGCCTCCTTGATCGCCTTGCGCGTCAAATTGAGTTTCACCGTCTTGTCCGACCACCGCATCTCCCGGATCCACTGCGGCGCAATAAGCGCCTTATGACCGAGCCACCAGTTGCTGGTATCCACAATCAGGTATCGAACGGCCCACGTCTCGTCGTCAAGCAGCAGACCGTGGACATGACCGATGTCGCCGTCGCTCGCCTCGATGTCGTACTTCATTATCGCCTTGCAACTGCGCAGATGAGTATCGTGCACCTCGCGTTGTCCCTTGATGGATTCCGCATGCTCATCTTGCGGCCGCGCATGACGGTATTCAGCCGACGCCGCATCGAATCCCACGCCCGTCACCATACCCGGATAGGCGCCGCCGCCCCACATTCCCGCCCCGCCCCAGTAAATCGGGTAGTTGTAGTAGCCGAGGTACTCCAGTTCGTGCTGCCGGGATACCGGCTTATCGGTGTCTATGTCCGGGCTGTTCTTGACCTGCTCCATGGTGATCGAAACAGGCATCACCTTGCCGTTCGGATCCAGCTTGCCCATCGACATCGGCGAGATCAAGACTTTCCGGCTCGACAACCAACTGCCGGTATCGACGATGAGGTAGCGAACTGCCCATGCCTCGTCATCGAAATAAAAATCCGTCACTTTTCCGATAGCACCGTCACGGGCGTTGACGGCATAACCATCGAGATCATTCATGTTGCGTAACATCTCTCATTCTCCTTTGCTTGGGTGGGCTGCGCGCGCCCGGAATCCTGAATTCCGCAGTGTCGCACTCTGCCACCCCACCGTACGGGTCCGCGCCGGACTTCGGTTGAACCCCATTCACTCAAAAACTACTTTCGCATCGCCGCCGCCCTGGGTTTACACCAACCCAGCCCGCACAGCGCTCTGTTCCGGATCGGACGTCGATCCGCTTTGTTCCGCTTCGTCGTGAGTGCATGCGTCCGTGCAGACGCGCCTATCCTCTGCGACGCTTGACTGGCCGTCCCCGCGAGGTGCGGCCGACGGTTTCGTGTCATCTCTTGAACTCGACGTCTGCGCTTGCCCCGGTACAGCGCCCTCGGGACCGTGTTGGGACTCTGAATTGGTCAAGGAACCTCCAAGGCTGCCCCGGCCCGCGGTATTGCGGGCCGTGCGGACGCAAGTGCCCACTGGACGGCGAGCGTGCTCCAAGGAATGCAATGACGTCGGTGCGGTGCCTCACATTGAGCGCTCAGTTCACGCCGGGCGGTCGTACCCTGGGCACGCGGCGATAGGCGGTGTGCCGCAGCGGACGATGCGTGTTGCGGCAAATTGCGTTGTGCGGCGTCGTTCCTGACCGGATCAGCGGCCGGATAGCCCGCGGCGCGTCACTGGTCGCGTCGGCTCCGGCCAGCGGACGCTTCGCGCTGGAAACGCTGCGGCCGTCGCAGTGATCGGACCGGCCCGCGGCCATCTGATTGCGGGCCTCGGCCAACGACGGGATATCCGACCATGTGAGTTCCTTCAAATCGCTCGTCGACAGCATGCGGGTACGCACTGCGACGTCTTCGCTGAGCGAGTTGTCGCATGAAATTCCAGTTCCGGTAGCCGAACTGCACACGGCGATCCGCGAGCGATTGGCCAATGATTCCGAACCACTCGAACTCCAGCTCCCCCCGTGCACCGAGCCATCCAGGGAGACCGGCTGCGACATCGGCGGAGCTTCACCTGCCATAGGCAATATCGCGGGGAATGCGGCCAAGGTTCTCCTGTGTGCAGGAAGCGCGGAATTTCCGTGACGCGGCGAGACTCTGTGGTACCGCGTACAGACCGCATGCCACCCATGGGGCTAGGTTTCATGCATCGTCGTTCATCCGCCGTTCGCGGCTTGCGACGGTAGCGCGCCGACCGCCCGCCGGAGACTGATTCCAGGAGCACCACATGAGTATCAATAAGGATCAAGTGAAAGGCCACATCCTAAAGTCGAAAGGCAGCGTCAAGCAGGCGGTGGGGCGTGCGACCGGCAACACCAAGTTGGAAGCTTCCGGAAGAACGCAGAAGACCCTCGGCACTCTACGAGCGAAATACGGCGACGCAAAGCGGAGGTGATCGCTCACCCGATTTCGCGGCGAACCAACCGAAGCGCATCCCATGAAGAAATGGCGGTCAACAGCGTACAATTGCCCACTCCCGCCACTGACAGCCCGCCCGGATCGGACGCGCACGGCCGCATACCGGCCCTGCCGGGTCCTCGCGCTGAAACTTCTACCGGACGTGTTCTCGACGGTTGATGCAAGGGTTGCACTGCGCCGCCAGGGAGGTCGCTCTCTGGAGAGCCGTCGTTCGGGCACGTTATCGCACCGATCAGTCGGCGCAGCCAACAGATCGCGTTGGTTCCGCCTGGCGTACGCGTCCGCACCTGAGTCGCGCCTCCTTGACGGCTCGGCTTACGGCTCAGTGCCGGTTCCCTGGTTGGTGACCCTCCGCACCCCGACGCGACGCGCCCGGGGCGCGAGTAGGGGCAGACGAAACACGAAAGCGTCACGCGAAAGCGGGATCGAGACCTCCGCCTTCATACTGATGACCGGGCTCTTCCCCGGCACCGGCGAGGTGGATTCCGAAGGCACTTCGACTCGACTTTGTTCCGGCGCCTCGAGTTCATGTGCGAGCGGACTGCGCGCTCACCGATATCACCATTAGCCTCCTGTAGTGAGTGCCAGACGCGCAGCAGGAGTCGACCGCGGAACGAAACCGGATTATGGGCAAGATGCGGATAAAATGGCTCGATAAGCCGCAGAAACATGATTACCCCGCGGCCTACTCTTATCTGAGTCTCACGCTGGATCCGAGGACTGCGAAAAGTGTCGCGGACAGGTTGCGGCGCGCGGAAATGAATGACTTCGCCGCCAAGGATGTATTCAGGTCCTCTGGATTGTCGTTGCTTGGCGTCAGCAACGGTCATGTGGAAACTGTGCGCACACAAATAATCGAAAAAAGGGCACTATCTCCGGTTCTGTTGTATCGCGACAGGCGCAACGGACGACTGATCATTGCCGACGGATACCATCGGCTATGCGCCGTGTATACCTTCGACGAAGATGCAATGATTCCGTGCAAGATCGTCTGAGGGAACCGCCGTGGTGATCCGACCTGATCGCTCTGCATCGAAACAGAAGGCGCGCATGCTGCGTCCGCCGCCGGTACCGGATTTTACCGATCCCGCGCACGAGCTGCGCCGTCTATTCTCGGAAGCCTGGGGAACATTCCTGCTCGTCGTCGTCGCTTGTGGTGTCATAGTCGTTGGCGCCACAAAGGGCGGCGGAGGAATTACGCTCGGCATGATTGTCGTCGCTCCCGGCCTCATGGTCATGGCGATCATCTACTTCATGGGCGCGGTGAGCGGCGCGCATTTGAATCCAGCCGTGACATTGGCGTTCGCGGCGCGGCGCAATTTTCCCTGGCGTCGGGTGCCCGGATACATCGGCGCACAGTTCCTGGGAGGCATCGCGGCGGCGGCGTTTCTGCGCGCCATGTTCGGCGACATCGCACTCCTCGGGGCAACGGTACCTGGCCCGGGAATCACTGAGTTCAAGGCGCTTATCATGGAAATTCTTTTGACCACGGGATTGGTCAGCACGATTCTCGGCACGGCTTCGGGCGCTCGGAACATCGGCGCCAACGGCGCGATAGCAGTGGGTGGATATATCGCGCTGGCCGGATTGTGGGCTGCGCCCGTCAGCGGCGCCTCAATGAATCCGGTGCGCTCGTTCGCGCCGGATCTGCTTCGCGGCAATCTGACGTCGACTTGGATTTACATCGTCGGCCCAGTGATCGGGGCGATGATCGCGGTGGTTTTCGAGTGGATTCTGAAAGGACGTGCAACCGCCAGCGGAACGTCGACCGCCCAGGGAGATTCGCAAGGCGGCGGCACCTTACCGAGCGACCCCTGAGCGAGTTTCTTGCCGATGTGAGGGTCGGCATAAACGTTGATTTTGGGGCGTATGGCCATGAGGAGACGCACCGCGATGACAAATCCGGGGTGTTCGCGGGGAACCGCACCGAAGCTCAGGCGAAGGTGCGCTGGCGGCTGCAGGCCCACAGATGTGGGTTTACGCATAACACCCGCATGCGATCGAACACAAACCGCAGATAGGGCGAATGCTGAACGACTGCGCACGTCGGAACGGCGCGCTCAGGACCGTCTCTCATGTGCTGAAGCCAGGCCGTGCACGCGGCCTCGACTTTGATACTGACGCTCGCAAAACTGGCGGCGAGGAAACCCTCGCCGCGAATTCGCAATCGAGCCAGCTCGGTCCAGCCTTATGAGGTCCGAAGTCCGGCCTTATGGGGTCCAAGTCCAGCTTCTTGAGATAACGGCCATTCCATCTTTTGCGTGCCCCGACGATACTACATACATTTCGAGTCGCCACAGTTGAGACACGTCATGCAACCGTCCATCATCACCACGGCTGCGGTGCTGCACTTCGCGCACAGCTGCGCCCCTTCCGGGAACTCGGATTTGGCGAACGCATCGGTCTGGCGGGTGCGGGCTTCGTATTCCGCGCGCTTCTCGTCGACCAGCTTCTGTTGATGCTCGTCGAGCGCCGGCCTGCGCAGCAGACCGATGGTCTGCAGATGCCGCTCGATGACGTAGCCGAGCTCCGCGATGATCGACGGCATGAACTTGCCGCCGGGCTGCCAGTAGCCGCCCCGGGGGTCGAACACCGCTTTCAGCTCGTCCACGAGGAACGTGACATCCCCGCCCTTGCGGAACACCGCGGAAATGACGCGCGTCAACGCCACGATCCACTGATAGTGATCGAGGTTCTTCGAATTGATGAAGATCTCAAATGGCCGGCGCTGCTCGGAGTCTGTCCCCTCGTTGAGCACGATGTCGTTGACGGTCACGTACATGGCGTGATCGGAGATCGGGGTCTTGATTTTGTAGGTCGACCCGACCAGGACTTCCGGACGTTCCAACTTCTCGTGCATCCGTATGATCTGTGCGCTCTGTCCGGGCCTGTCGCGCGATGATTCGGCCACGGGAGGTGCGGCCGCCGCCGGCGTGGCGGCTTGCGCCCTGGGGACGGGCATGTCCTCGGGCTTCTGGACTTCGTACTTCACGATCTTGTGTTCAATCTTGATGGCCATGATGCGGCTCCCAGATGGCGATTCACACGACGCTGCCCACGAGCGACTCAGAAGCGCCCGTAGTACCCCTCGCGCAACGCATCGAACAAATTCGCGGCGGTATGCAACTCGCCGTCGTACTCGATCTCCTCGTCGCCCCGCGCCGCCACGACGGTGCCGTCATCCAGAGTGAACTTGTAGACCGTATTCTTCAGATCCTGCTCCTTGACGAGCACACCCTGGAACGCCTCGGGGTTGAACCGGAAGGTCGTGCAGCCTTTCAGACCCTGTTCGTGGGCGTACAGGTAAATATCCTTGAATTTCTCATACGGGAAGTCCGTCGGTACGTTCGCCGTCTTCGATATGGACGAGTCCACCCACTTCTGCGCGGCGGCCTGGACGTCGACGTGCTCCTTCGGGGTGATGTCTTCCGAGGTGGCGAAATAGTCGGGCAACTTCTCGGCCGCGGCGCTCGCATCGGGGTCGGCCCGGGCATTGATCAGCTCGCGATACGCCAGCAGCTCGTACGAAAAGACGTCGATCTTCTCCTTGGTCTTGCGGCCCGGACGGATCACGTTACGGAAGTAGTGATGGGCAAACGAGGGCTCGATGCCGTTCGAGGCGTTGTTCGCGAGGGACAGCGAAATCGTGCCCGTGGGCGCAATGGAGGTGTGGTGGCTGAAGCGGGCGCCGATCTCGGCCAGCTCGCTCACCAGCTCCGGAGCGATTGCCGCGATCCGTTGCATGTAGCGGCTGTACTTGGCGTGCAGAATCCGGCCGGGCAGCCGATCACCCGCCTTCCAGCCATCCCGGACCATCTCGGGACGCTTGCGCAACATTTCGGGCGTGACCGTGAATTCCTCGGTCATGATGGGCGCAGGCCCCTTCTCGCGGGCCAGCTCGAGCGCCTCTTCCCAACCGGCGATGGCCATTTCGCGCGCGACGTCCTCGGTGAATTTCACCGACTCCGGCGAGCCATACCTGATCCGCAGCAGCGTCAGTGCGCTGCCGAGGCCGAGGAAGCCCATGCCGTGGCGACGCTTGCGCATGATTTCCTCGCGCTGCTGCGCGAGCGGCAGGCCGTTGATCTCGACCACGTTGTCGAGCATGCGGGCGAATATCTTGACGACCTGGCGATACTCGTCCCAATCGAAGCGCGCGCGCGCAGTGAACGGTTCGCGCACGAATCGCGTCAGGTTTACCGAACCCAGCAGACAGCTTCCATAGGGCGGAAGCGGTTGCTCGCCACACGGATTCGTAGCCCGGATGTTCTCGCACCACCAGTTGTTGTTCATCTCATTGACACGATCGATGAGAATGAAGCCCGGCTCGGCGAAATCGTAGGTCGACGCCATGATGACGTCCCACATGCGACGTGCGGGCAGCGTCTTGTAGATCTTGCAGGCGACCAGTCCCTCGCCGTTCACGACATATCCGTCGTGGATCGGCCATTCGCGCCAGACGAACCTGGCCGGATCGCTGAGATCCGGCCGCTCCGCCTCGTATTCCCGGCGCGCCAGCGGGAATGCGAGCTTCCATTCGCCGTTGCGGCGCACCGCCTGCATGAACTCGTCGGTGATGAGCAGCGAGAGATTGAACTGCCGCAGGCGGCCGCTTTCGCGCTTGGCGCGAATGAATTCCATGGCATCCGGATGTCCGACGTCGAACGTACCCATCTGCGCGCCGCGGCGGCCGCCGGCGGACGAGACGGTGAAGCACATCTTGTCGAAAATATCCATGAACGAGAGCGGACCGGAGGTGTAGGCCCCCGCGCCCGACACGTACGCGCCGCGCGGCCGGAGCGTTGAATGCTCGTACCCGATACCGCATCCGGCCTTGAGCGTCAGTCCCGCCTCGTGAACCTTGCTCAGGATGTCGTCCATCGAATCACGGATCGTCCCCGAGACCGTGCAATTGATCGTCGAGGTCGCCGGCTTGTGCTCCACGGCCCCCGCATTGGAGGTGATGCGACCGGCGGGAATGGCGCCGCGGCGCAATGCCCAGAGGAATCGCTCGTACCAGTGCTCGCGCACGCCGTCCTGCTCGACGTTCGCGAGCGCGCGTGCGACGCGCTTGTACGTGTCGTCCATCGTCTCATCGATGGCCGTACCGTCTTTGGCGGTCAACCGGTATTTCTTGTCCCAGATGTCGAGCGACGCCTCCTGGAACGGAATGGCGTCAGTGTCCTTCGAATCGATCTTCATGACGGTATTCATGTGTCCGCGGCGCCCCAAGTGTCTGCACACTGGATCACAGGGAATACGGGCGGCGTGATCAGCATGGCGCTGTGCGTACCACATCCGGCGGTACGCCATTCGTCGACCAGTATCCCCCTGAGCCTCCCCCGAACGCTTGATCTCGCTCCCGACGGGCGGACACAAGATCTTGTGTCGGGGTAAAGAGCCTAATGAGCACCCCGCCATGCGTCAAGGTTTGAGGAACTCCGCGAACAGGCCGTAAAGTAAAAATAAATCAGATACTTACCACGTTACCCGCCACGCAGGCTCGCAAATATTTTTTTGAGTCCGCTTCGGACCGAGTCAAGGTCAGACCCAATATCTTGTATCCCCGGAAAATGCGCAGGTTGTCTCCAGGTCCGGGATTTCTCACCGGATCATCTGAGAGGCACTACCCATGCTTGAAATCCCGGCTGCCGGCCACAGATCAGCTTCACGGCATCCTGGGCGGTAACGCCTGACATCCTCAGCAATCGGAGGCTCGATCATGACTGTGGTTCGCTATCAGCCTTGGGCACTCATCGACAGCCTGCAGCGCCAGCTGGACCAGGCGTTGTCCGCGGAAAGTGGCGAGGGCGCTGCTGTGGCGGACATCTCGTGGATCCCGCAAGTCGACATCTACGAGGAGTCCGACCGCTTCGTCGTTCTGGCCGATGTACCGGGCGTGGAGCCGAAAGACATCCGCATCACCGCCGACAAGGATCTCTTGACTCTGCGCGGGGAAAAGCGCGCGCGAGAAACACAGGGTGGCCAGGGTCGCCAACGCCTCGAGCGCCGCACCGGAGCGTTCATGCGCAGCTTTACGCTGCCCGAAGGGGCGGACGTGGACCGGATTACCGCCAAGCACACCGACGGGGTGCTCGAGGTGACCATCCCGAAGGTGCCGGCACTGCAGCCGCGCACCATCGAGGTGCGGGCAGCCTGATATTCCCCCCGGGGCCGGCGCGTCTTCGGCCCCGGGGACGGCTTGGGAGATTCGGCCATGGCTGCGCCCTTGAACATATGCGTGCTGGGCGGCACGGGTTTCGTGGGCACCCGGCTTGCGACGCGTCTGGCGCGCGACGGCCACTGGCTCACACTGCCCGCGCGGGATCCCGACCGGGCCCAGGCTCTGCGGGTACTTCCGACCGTGCGCCTGCTCAAAGCCGATGTACATGATCGCGGCGTTCTCGATCGGCTGGTCGAGGGTATGGACGTGGTCATCAATCTCGTCGGCATCCTGAACGAGCATGGCCACGACACGTTCCAGCGAGTGCACGTCGACCTGGCCGCAAAAGTGCTCGCCGCGATGCGGGCTGGCCGTATCCGCCGCCTGCTGCACATGAGCGCCCTCGGCGCCGACCTGCACGGCCCGAGCGGCTATCTGCGCAGCAAAGGGGCAGCCGAAAGCCACCTGCGCGCCGCCGCGGGGCACCTCGATTTCACCGTTTTCCGTCCCTCCGTCATTTTCGGGCCGGGCGACTCCCTCACCAACCGCTTTGCACGCCTGCTGCGCCTGTCGCATGGCTGGATGCCGCTGGCGCGTGCGCAAGCGCGGTTCGCTCCGATCTACGTCGGCGACGTTGCGGAAGCGTTCGCCCGAGCATTGCTCGAGCCCGAGACGTTCGGGCAGACTTACGAGCTGGGCGGACCACAAGTCCTGACGCTGGAGCAACTGGTGCGCCTGAGCGCGCAGGCCTCGGGTCTGCCCTGCCACATCGTGCGACTCCCCGATGCGCTCGGCCGCCTGCAGGCGGCTGTCTTGGGCCTGCTTCCCGGCAAGCCAATGACGCTCGACAATTTCCGCTCGCTGACGCGCGACAGCATCTGCGCCGAAGACGGCTGCGCGCGGCTCGGATTGCACCCGCGCGCCATGCTGGACGTACTGCCCACCTATCTGCGGTCCCAGACCGGGGCGGTCAGATTCGGCGCCTACCCCTGAGGAAGTCGGCGCACCACGCGGCCCTCACCCTTTTCATCAATCCGCCTGTGGCGCTCGCAGCGCCTGTAGTGCCTCGAGACGCTTGGCACGCATCCGCTCGCCGACGGCCGGACCGGTCAGACTCTGACGCTCCGCGCTTGTCAGCGTCACGGCGGCACCGGCCGCGCGCGCACGGCGCAGATGATCGGCCTGCGGGTAGGGCTGATCCGCAAGTCCCGCGCGGCCGCGCGCATCGGCCTCGCAGGCGGCCAGCAGCTCGTCGAATCGGTCCGGCCGGCGGAAGGCGTCTGTTGCTTCCAGCAACTTCAGAATCGTGCCGGGGCGCGCTTGCCCCGCGCGGTGGACCTGAGCGTGATAGCGGGCGGTGAGCACAGCCAAGTCTCGGTACGCATTGGGAATTCTCAGCCGCGCACACAATGCCGTGATCATCGGCACGCCGGCTTCCCCGTGACCATGATGGCTCGGCCACTGCTCGGGCGGCGTGCGCGCTTTGCCCAGATCGTGCGTCAAGACCGCGAAGCGCACGGCCGTCGCCAGCCCTGCGTCGGCCGCCCAGCGCAGCGCCAGCATCACGTGCACGCCCGTATCGATCTCCGGGTGCCAGGTTGCCGGCTGGGGCACGCCGAAGAGCGCAGCCAGCTCGGGGAAGATCACGGCAAGCGCTCCGCAGGCGCGCAGCGTCTCGAAGAAGACCTCCGGCCGGGACTCGGCCAACGCGCGCTCGGTTTCCTGCCAGACCCGCTCCGGCACCAACGCGGCGAGCTCTCCGGACTCGCTCATGCGGCGCATGAGCTCCAGCGTCTCCTCGGCGACGCGGAATCCCAGCGCCGCGTACCGGGCCGCGAACCGCGCCACGCGCAAGACCCGCACCGGATCCTCGACGAAAGCCGCCGACACATGCCGCAACAGCCGCGCCTCGAGGTCACGCCGTCCGCCATATGGATCGATGATCTCTCCGCTGAGACTCTCGGCGATGGCATTGACGGTCAGGTCGCGCCGGCGCAGGTCCTCCTCCAGGGTCACCGCGGGAGAAAACTCGGTGGTGAACCCGCGGTAACCGGGCGCGGTCTTACGTTCCAGCCGCGCGAGCGCGTATTCCTCATGGGTTTGGGGATGCAGAAAGACCGGGAACTCCCGGCCTACGGGCACGTATCCTTGACGCTCGAGATCCTCGGGCCGCGCCCCGACGACGACCCAGTCGCGCTCGGCCACCGGCCGCCCGAGCAGCCGGTCTCGGACCGCACCGCCGACCAGATAGAATTGCATGCAGACATGTTAACCGACTTCTCGCGCCCTTCCGCCCGCAATCGGTCCGCGCAGCACGCGCGCGCGAGGGGCCGCGCCGCGCGCATCGCCGGCGGGGCCCTCATCCTCGCCACGCTGGCCGGTTGCGCCAGCACGCGCTATTTGATGCAGGCCGGCGTCGGCGAGTGGCGCGTGCTTCGCGACCGGCGGTCCATCGTGGACGTGATCGATGATCCGAAGACGTCCGAATCGCTCGTGCGCCAGCTCGGCGAAGTACGCGAGGCGCGCCGCTTCGCCTGGCAGAAGCTCGGGCTGCCCGACAACGACAGCTACAAGAGCTACGTGAACATAGGCCGCCGATACGTCGTGTGGAACGTCGTGGCGGCGCCGGAGTTCTCCGTCAGACCCAAGGAGTGGTGTTATCCCATCGCCGGATGCGTGCCGTACCACGGATTCTTTCATCAGAGCGCGGCGCGCGCGTACGCCCGCCGCCTGAAACATGAGGGATACGACGTGGTCGTCGAAGGCGTACCGGCGTATTCGACGCTCGGTTGGCTCCCGGATCCGGTCATGAGCACGATGCTGCGCTACGGAACCGATGAGCTGGTGGCCATGATCTTCCACGAGCTCGCGCACGAGCTGCTCTATGTGCCCAACGACTCGTCGTTCGACGAAGCCTTCGCAATGACCGTGGAGAACACCGGGTTGCAGCGCTGGCTCGCATACCGCCACGAGCCGGGGCGTTTCGCCGAATTCGAGCGCCTCGATGCCGCCGATGTGCGCTTCGCGCGGCTGCTGCGCCACACGCGCGCGCGGCTGGCGCGGCTCTACGCCTCCGCAATCCCCCGCGCGCGGATGCTGCAGAAGAAGAAACAGGTCTTCGCGCGGCTGGCACGGCGCATCGTTCAACTGGAGCACAAGCTCCAGGTCAGCGCCCCGGTTTACAACCGATGGATCCGCGAGGGGCTGAACAATGCGGATCTGGCCTCGGTGGGAACCTACTACAACTGTCTTCCGGGGTTCGAGCGGTTGCTCCGGCGGGAAGACGGCAACCTGCCGCGCTTCTACGCCGCAGCGCGCCGCCTGGCTCGCGAACCGAAGGCCGAGCGCAATCGAGAGCTCTGCCGATCACCCCATCGCATGGCTGCGGCGGCGGAAAACGCCCCGGCGAAACGCCATGCCGGCGCGACCCCTACAGCGAGTCGCGCAGATCCTGCAGCGCAAAACCGCACAGCGCCGCATCGAGTCCCCGCGTCAGCGCCATCACCTTGAACGCCTCCCCCATCTGCGCGGGAAGCAGCAGCCGGCGCGCCTCGCCCGCCCGGCGCGCATGTTCCACCGGATCAGTCGCTTCAGCGACCTGACGCTCGATCCCCGTAGCCAGCAGAAAGGCCGCCTGGGTTGCGAAGCCCGCGACCTCCAGGCCGCATTCGAGCGCCGCTTCGGCGACGCGGGTGAAGTCCACCCAGGCCGTGATGTCCTGCACCCCGAGGTTGACGTACGGGTCATCATGCACGCGATGCTTGTAGTGACAACGCAGCGTCCCGGCCAGGCGCTGGGGGTGGTAGTAGTGCGCCCGCGGCAGCCCGTAATCGAACAGCAGCATCGCGCCGCGCTCCAGGCAGTCCGCGATGCCCGCGAGCCACGGTCCTACGCGCAGGCAGATCTCGGACACGTAACCCTCGGGCAGCGGCGCGGACCATTGTGCGGCGAGCCGCGTCCATTCCTGCACAAGCGACGGCTCCGCCGGCGCCGCGCGCTCGCGCAGCATCTGCCCGTCCACGGCCACACCAAGCTCGAGGATCGCGCCGTTCTGAATGCGGAAGCGACGGCACGGCAGGGCATCGAGGACTTCGTTGGCGAGGATCACGCCGTCAATGGGCCGCTCGGGCAGCCGCTCGAGCCAAACCACCCGCTCGGCGAGCCCGGGCGGCAGCGCCGCGACGCGCCGGCGCTGCCGGTCCGCGAGCTCGGCGCTCACCTCCAGAATCGCGTACCGGTCAGGCAAGCAGTTGCGGGCGGCAAGCTCGGTCAGGACTGCGGCGGCCATGCGTCCGGTGCCCGCGCCGACCTCTAGGATCTCGCCACCGTGCTCGAGCAGCTGCGCACACTGCTCGGCGACACAGCGGCTGAAGAGATCCGAGAGTTCCGGCGCCGTCACGAAATCCCCGCCGGCGCCGATCTTGACGCTGCCGGCGCTGTAGTAGCCCAGACCTGGCGCATACAGCGCCAGGTCCATGAACCGCTCGAAGGTCAACCAGCCTCCGGCGGCGCGCGCCTCGAGGGCGATCCGCTCGGCCACGGCATGGGCGTGCGCCGCTTCGTCAGCCGTCAGCGGCGGCGTCATAATGTCGCTCGAACTCATCGCCGAACCACCGCCTGCCCATGACACACAGCCGTGACGATACCCGCACCGATGCTCCGCTTGCCGGCAAAACCGCCTTGGTCACCGGCGGCGCGCGCCGCCTCGGCGCGGTCATCGCGCACGCGTTGCACGGCGCGGGCGCGCGGATCGTTCTGCACTACCGCAGCTCCGCCGACGCGGCTCAGGCACTCGCCGACCAATTGAACACCGTACGAGCCGGATCGGTGGCCCTTGCGGGCGCCGACCTGCTCGCCCCCGAGGCGATCCCGAGGCTGGCCGAAACTGCGCAGGCGGCATTCGGGCGGCTCGACATCCTGGTCAATAACGCCTCGACCTTCTATCCAACGCCGATCGGCAGGATCGACGAGCATGCGTGGACCGATCTGATCGGTACCAATCTCAAGGCGCCGCTGTTCCTGGCGCAAGCACTGAGCGGCGCGCTGCGGGTCAATTCCGGTCTGATCCTGAACCTCGTGGACATTCA
This sequence comes from Pseudomonadota bacterium, assembly GCA_021843755.1. Taxonomy (GTDB): domain Bacteria; phylum Pseudomonadota; class Gammaproteobacteria; order Steroidobacterales; family Steroidobacteraceae; genus 13-2-20CM-66-19. Next base: position 8,518 of record JAKBWB010000031.1, on the reverse strand, counting down.
TGGCATGCGCCCGCTGCGCCATCATGCGCTCTACAGTGTCGCCAAGGCGGGACTGATCATGCTCACCAAGTCGCTGGCGCGCGAGCTGGGCCCGCAAGTGCGCGTCAACGCCATCGCCCCCGGCCCGGTCATGTGGCCGGAGTCGGGCGTGGACGAGGCGCTGCGCCGGCGCATCATCGAGCGCACGGCGCTCAAGCGTGGCGGCTCGCCCGAGGATATCGCCCGCGCGGCGCTGTTCTTCGCTTGCGATGCCCCATTCGTCACGGGGCAGATCCTCGCGGTCGACGGCGGCCGAAGCATCGGGTGGTAGCCCGCTCAAGCCCCGCCGCCCGCATTGCTCGCTGGAACGGGCACGAGCGGGTGCGCCGCGCGGTCGAATCGGCGCCACAACTCCCCGATGGTCGAATGCACGGTCGGATGGACCAGAGCCGGCGCGAGGTCCGCGAGCGGTCCGAGCATGTAGGCACGCTTCAGCAGGTCGGGACGGGGCAGGCGCAACGCCACGGTATCGACCACCCGATCGCCATACAAGAGGATGTCCAGATCCATCGTGCGCGGCGCCCAGCGCGGCGCCTCGCGAGCGCGGCCGCACAGCTCCTCGATGACATGCAGCCGCGCGACCACGTCCTCGACCGGAAGATCCGTGAGGAAACCGGCCACGAAGTTGATGAAGTCCGCCCCCTCGAAACCCATGGCGCGATTGCGGTACCAGGGCGAGAACCTGACGCCCGGGAAGTGCTTGCCGAGTTCGGCGCTGGCGAGCCCGAGGTGCTTCTCGGGCTCGACGTTGCTGCCTGCAGCGACGTAAACCTCGGGCATCGCGCCCCGCTCAGCGCGCCGCAGCGCCGGCGGGCGGATCCGCGCGGCGGCGCTCGATCGACACGCCGACGTCGCGCGAGTTGCGGATCGCGCCCGGTTTGTTGACCGACAGCCGCACCCAGTCCAGGGCAAACTCCTCGAGCAGCACGACCGCCAGCCGATGCGCCAGCGTCTCGACGAGTTTGAAATCGGACGCCTCGATGTACGCCAGCACCCGCTTGGCGACCCGCTTGTAATCGACCGTGTCGGCCACCTCGTCCGAGGCCGACGCCCGTGCGCAATCGACAGGCATCTCGAGATCGACCACCACGGTCTGCTTGACGCGCCGCTCCCAATCGATGAAACCGATGACACACTCGGCGGTCAGACCCCGCAGAAAGATCCGGTCCCCCGCAGGGGGTGTGCTGGCCATACTCACTCTGCAACCTTCTGTTTGCGATCGTAGTTCCGCGGTCCGCAATCCGGGGGAGCCGCCGCTCGAGCGTCCCGATGTCTCGGCCTCGCAGCCTACAGGGGTTCGCCGCGGGCGGCGAACGGCTCACCTGGCCGGTTGCCCCGGCACCCGCGAGCCAGGCGCCGCGCAACGCATGGGATCTCACGGCGATCCGAGGGGAGCTTCCCGGCTCGAGGCTCCCGCAGCAACCGGCGCCAACGACTCGATCGGCCAGTGCGCGCGCGCCTCGATCGCCAGTCCTTGATGCGCCCCGGCGCGCAGCCGCAGCAGGCCGGCCATCGCGATCATGGCGGCATTGTCGGTGCAAAACTCGATGCGAGGATAGTACACGCGCGCACCACGACGGGCCGTCGCCGCGGCCAGCGCCGCGCGCAGGCCGAGATTGGCGCTCACGCCGCCCGAGACCACCAGTGTGTCGAGACCGGTCTGCTCGAGCGCCCGCTCGGCCTTGACGGTGAGCGTCTCGATGATTGCATCCTGAACGCCCCGAGCCACGTCGGCCCCGAGGCGGCTATCGAGCACTCGGCCGCGCACCGCATGCTGCACCGCGGTCTTGAGACCCGAGAAGCTGAACTCGAGGCCGGGGCGGTCCAACATCGGGCGCGGGAACTGGAATACGCCGGGCACGCCCGCGCCGGCCAGGCGTGCGAGCTCGGGGCCTCCCGGGTAGGGCAGCCCGAGAAGCTTGGCGGTCTTGTCGAAAGCCTCTCCGGCCGCATCATCGCGGGTATCCCCGAGAATGCGATACCGGCCAACGCCGCGAACTTCGATCAGCTGGGTATGGCCACCCGAGACCAGCAGGGCAACATGCGGAAAGGGCGGCGGCTGCGGCTCGAGCAGTGGCGCGAGCAGATGCCCCTCGAGGTGATGCACCGCCACGGCCGGAATGCCCCAGGCATAGGCCAAGCTCCGCCCGAGAGCCGCACCGGTCAGCAGCGCGCCGATCAGGCCGGGACCGGCGGTATACGCCACGCCGCAGAGACTGTCAGTGCCGCTTCCGGCCTTCTCGAGGGCCCGGCGGACCAGGGGCAGGAGCTTGCGCACATGATCCCGGGAGGCCAGCTCCGGCACCACACCGCCATAGGCTCGATGGACCTCGACCTGGCTGTACAGCTCGTGCGCGAGCAGACCGCCGGTTTCGTCCAGGATCGCCGCAGCGCTTTCGTCGCACGAGGACTCGATCGCCAGCACACGCATTTTTTGCCTTTGCCTCAAGCCTCAACTAGAATTGCGCGCCCATTTGCCGGCCCCCCGAATCCCGCCGCGGCGCGCCCCTCTCCAGTCCAGGCGCGTGGGCGTCTCGGGGTTCGGTTCCAAGAACGTTCAGAGGTTTCGATGCCGAGCGTCCGTATCCGTGAAAACGAGTATTTCGATGCCGCCTTGCGGCGTTTCAAGCGCGCCTGTGAAAAGGCCGGCATCCTCACGGAGCTGCGCCGGCGCGAATTCTACGAGAAGCCGACCCAGGAGCGGAAACGCAAGAAGGCCGCGGCGATCAAGCGGCACATGAAGCGCGTCTCGCGCGAGGGCATGCGGCCCGCGCGCTGAGGTGAGGAACGGCTCCGCATGACGCTCAAGGAACGTATCATCGATGATATGAAGAGCGCGATGCGCTCAGGCGAGAAAGAGCGGCTCGCCACGATCCGCCTGGCCCTGGCTGCGATCAAGCAGCGCGAGGTCGACGAGCGCATAACGCTCGATGATGGGCAAGTGCTCGGTCTGCTCGAGAAAATGATCAAGCAGCGCAAGGAAGCGATCACTCAATTCGAGGCCGGCGCTCGCGCCGACCTGGTCGCCAAGGAGCGCGCCGAGATTGCCGTGCTCGAGCAGTATCTGCCGACGCAGATGAGCGATACCGAAATCGATGCCCTCATTGCCCAGGTCATCGCGGCCAGCGGCGCGACCTCGGTCAGGGACATGGGCAAGGTCATGACTGCGGTCAAAGCGCAGGCTCAGGGCCGCGTCGACATGAGCGTGGTTGGCGCACGGGTGCGCGAACGGCTGGGCCGCCAGCAGAGCTAGTCAAGGCCATCATCCCCCAGCGCTTCATCGACGAGTTGATCGCCCGCACGGATATCGTGGAGGTGGTCGGCTCGCGCGTGCCGCTGACCAAGGCAGGCCGCGAATACAAGGCCTGCTGTCCGTTCCATACCGAGAAAACCGCATCATTCTGGGTCAGTCCCGAGAAGCAGTTTTATTACTGCTTCGGCTGCGGCGCGCACGGAACCGCGCTGCGATTCCTGATGGACTACGACCACATGACATTCCCGGAAGCGGTGGAGGATCTGGCCGCCCGGCTCGGTCTGACCGTGCCGCACGAGGGCGGCGGTGGGACGGATCCCCGGGACACCGCGCTATACGATCTGATGGGCCGGGTCGCCGGCCTCTACGCGCAGCGGCTGGCGCATGATCCGCGGGCGCGCCGCTACCTGACCGAGCGTGGACTGAGCACCGAAGTTGTACAGCGCTTCGGTTTGGGCTATGCGCCGGACGCCTGGGATACTCTGCTGACGCGCTTCGGAACCGGCGAATCCGAACGCCATGCGCTGCTTCAGGCGGGCCTGATCATCGAGCGCGAACGGGTCGCGGGAGCCGCCGAGCGTCACTACGACCGCTTTCGGGACCGGATCATGTTTCCGATTCGGGACAGCCGCGGACGAGTCATCGCCTTCGGCGGGCGGGTCATCGACCGTGGCGAGCCCAAGTACTTGAATTCCCCCGAGACGTCGCTATTTCACAAAGGTCGGGAATTGTACGGCCTGTATGAATCCCGCAGTGGCGGAACCCTCGAGCGGTTGCTCGTGGTCGAGGGGTACATGGACGTCGTACGGCTGCATCAGGCCGGAATCACATACGCCGTCGCAACACTGGGGACCGCGACGACGACTGAGCACCTCAAGCGCATATTCCGGCTGGTGCGCGCGGTGGTCTTCGCCTTCGACGGCGATCGAGCCGGCCGCGCGGCCGCTTGGCGCGCGTTGCAACATGCCCTGCCCGAGGCGCGCGAAGGGCGCGAGATCCGCTTTCTGTTCCTACCCGACGGGCACGATCCGGACACTTTGGTCGGTGAAGAGGGCCGGGAAGCGTTCGAGCGGCGCCTCGAGGCCGCCCTGCCCTTGTCGGAGTACCTCGTACGAGAGTTGTCCAGCCAGTCGGATTTGGCGCATGCTGACGGACGTGCCCGGCTGGCTGAGGCGGCCCGGCCGCTGATCGCCCAGGTCCCCCCCGGGGTGTACCGGGAACTGCTGATCGCCCGAATAGCCGAAGTAGTGGGTTTGCCGGCCCCGCGGCTCGCTGAGCTTTGGCACAGCGGCGCTGCGGCGCCAGAGGCCACGGCCGTGCCGTCCCCCCCGCCGCGCACAGCGCGCAGCGCCGGCCGGGGCGGCCTGGTTCGACAAGCTCTGGCGCGGCTGGTGCGCTTTCCGGCGACGGCCGCCGCCGTCACGGACGCGGAGCGTGATGCACTCACGCGCTGCGAAGAGCCGGGTGCTGATTTACTGCGCGCCGTACTGGATGATTTGCGCTCGCAGCCGTTACAGATTTCGGCGCAGGTGATCGAGCGCTGGCGGGACCGACCGGGCGGCGAGCATCTCACGCGCCTGCTCGAGCGCGAGGCGATGCTCGAGGACCCGGCAGCCGCGACAGTGGAGCTGCAGGCAGCGCTGCGGAAGCTGGCCGCGCGTGTGCGCGAACAGCGTCTGAAGGTGCTCGAGACGAAGAGTAAGACGAGTCGACTAAGCGACGAAGAATTGAAAGAAATTCAAGAACTTACGACAGAACGACCCCTGCAGGGCGAAAGGCCGCCGGAACGGTGAACTTGTGATGGCAAATAGAGCCTCATACACTAGGTGAATTTACTTTGGCGCCCCTTGAGTCCGCCTTGATCCGCCTGCACATAACGGGTCGAGGCCCCGCCAACATCTCCGAGATTCAATGAAAGCCAAGCCCAAATCTTCGTCGAGCAGCCGCAAACGCGCCCAGGCGCAGACCGCTAAGCCCACCATCGGCAAGCCCGCGCACGCCGAGTCCAAGGCGCGTGCCAAAACAGCCAAGAAAACCGCCACTGAGCACGCCACGCATGTGCACGAGAGCGCGGCTCAGGCCCGGCAGTCCTCCGAGAAGCGGGTGTTGACCGAGCGGCGGACCCCGGTGATGCCCGAGGACCGCCAGTCGCAACTGAAGCTGCTCATTGCCCGCGGCAAAGAGCAGGGCTACCTGACGTACGCACAGGTTAACGATCACCTCCCCTCGGAGATCGTCGATCCGGAGCAGATCGAGGACATCGTCAACACGATCAACGAGATGGGCATTCCGGTGTACGAGAAGGCACCGGATACCGAGTCGCTGCTCGCCGGCGAGCCCTCGGCCCCGGCCGACGAGGAGGCCATCGAAGAGGCCGCCGCCGTGCTGGCGGCGCTCGATGCCGAACTCGGCCGCACCACTGACCCGGTGCGCATGTACATGCGCGAGATGGGCACGGTGGAGCTGCTGACGCGCGAGGGCGAGATTCGCATCGCCCGGCGCATCGAGGAAGGGCTCGAGGCCGTGCGGCGTCAGTTGGCGATGTTTCCGCTGACGTACGACTGCCTGCTGAAAGCGTATGAGCCGGTCAAGACCGGACAGACCCGGCTGGTGGACGTGATCGTCGGTTTCGTCGACCCCAACGCTCCGGACGTCATCGCCCAGCCGCAGAATCCAACCAAAGTGGAGGTGGCTGCCACCGCGGAATCGGAGGAGGAGGACGGCGACGATGACAGCGGCGATGCGGAGGAGGAAACCGTTGATTCCGGTCCGGATCCGCAGGAGGCCGCGGAGCGCTTTGCGCGCCTCGCCAAGGTCTACGCGCAGATGCTGACGGCGATCGAGAAACACGGCTCGCACGATCCCAAAGCGCTGAAGATTCGCAAGAAGGCCGCCGACGAGTTCCTGGAACTGAAGCTCTCCCCGCGCATGTTCGATGCGCTGATCGCCAATCTGCGCGGCCACATCCGCGAGATCCGCCAGGTCGAGAAGGAAATCATGAGCCTGGCGGTGCGTGATTGCGGCATGCCGCGCAAAGACTTCATCGCGAGTTTCCCGAAGAACGAGACCAACACGCGCTGGCTCGGCAAGCACGTCAAGGGCGGCAAGAAATACTCCGCGGCCCTCGCCCGGCTCGAACCGGAAATCACTCGCCGCCAGAACAGACTGGCCGCCACCGAGCAGGCACTGCACCTGTCGATCAACGAGATCAAGGAGATCAACCGCGAGGTGTCGATCGGCGAGGCCAAGGCCCGGCGCGCCAAGAAGGAGATGGTGGAGGCGAATCTGCGCCTGGTGATCTCCATCGCCAAAAAATACACCAACCGCGGACTGCAGTTCCTCGACCTCATCCAGGAAGGCAACATCGGCCTGATGAAGGCGGTCGACAAGTTCGAATATCGCCGCGGCTACAAGTTCAGCACCTATGCGACGTGGTGGATCCGCCAGGCCATCACCCGCTCGATCGCCGATCAGGCCCGCACCATCCGCATTCCGGTGCACATGATCGAGACGATCAACAAGCTGAATCGCATTTCGCGGCAGATGCTGCAGGAGATGGGCCGGGAGCCGACGCCGGAGGAGCTTGCGGTGCGCATGGAGATGCCCGAGGACAAGGTGCGCAAGGTGCTGAAGATCGCCAAGGAACCGATTTCGATGGAAACGCCGATCGGCGACGACGAGGATTCGCATCTCGGCGATTTCATCGAGGACACCTCGGTGGCTTCCCCGATCGATCAGGCCACCATGGAGTCGTTGCGCGAGACCACCCATGCGGTACTGGCGCAGCTGACCCCGCGCGAGGCGAAGGTACTGCGCATGCGCTTCGGCATCGATATGAATACCGACCACACCCTGGAGGAGGTCGGCAAGCAATTCGACGTCACGCGGGAGCGCATTCGCCAGATCGAGGCGAAGGCGCTGCGCAAGCTGCGCCATCCCAGCCGCAGCGAGCAGCTCAGAAGCTTTCTGATGGAGGATTGAGCGGCCCCGGACGCGCCCGGGGCTAGATCCCGAGCTTGCCCAGTGCGTCGATCAGCTGGCGCAGCAATTCTGCAAGCCCCGGATGGTCGGTCTGGAAGCGCACCGCAAGGGACTCCAGATGGGGTACGTGGCCGGCCGCATCACCGGTCCCACGGCCCAAGGCCCGCCCGATGTCCCGCACCAGCGCGCCGAGCAGGCGACGGGACTCTGCGTCGATCGAGCCCGCCTGGCTCAGCCGCTCGTGAACCCGCGCCAGCAGCTCGCGTAGACTCTCTTCGCTCGTGCGCCCTTGGCTCATCGACTGCTCCGATGGAAAATCCCGGTGGATTGTAGCCGAGTTCACCGGCCGGCAACTGGACTGGACGGCGTGGACTCCCATGCCTGGACACAGTTGGGCGCTCGAGGGCGAAATCCCGTGGGCGGGACCGACTGTCAGATCGTGCGATGCCAGCAAGAGGACGCGCGGCTGTCGTTCGCCGCCCTCGGGGGAACGTGGGACTGTCCCGCACGCCTTGACTCGCAGCGCGCCGGTACCCTGGAAAAACAGGGCCTGATCCGGGGCTACCGGACAGCTGGACGCCAAACGACTGGATCCACCGGTCCACGCATTGGTTCAACGGCACGAGTGCCGCCCACAGGATGCCCGCGCCCCTCGAGGCGCGCCGCGCCCTCGGCGGATGCCGCTGCTAGAATGCGCACCCTCCCGGACGGGCCTGTAGCACAGCGGTTAGTGCAGGGGACTCATAATCCCTTGGTCGTAGGTTCGAATCCTACCAGGCCCACCGTATCCCCATCCAGACCGCTTCGGCTGTCAAATACGCTTTGAAAATCAATAGATTCGCGGCCGTCACGAGATCGCCCCGCTTCACTGAGCGTCAAATGCCGATGGCGCGCTGAGCGGGACGCTCAAGCGGCGAGTTCGGCCTCGAGATGATGGGCCAGCTCGGCGATGGTCGGATAATCGAACAGCTCGGTCAGGTCGATCTTGCCGGGGTATTCCTGGTCGATCCGCTCGTGGATCTCGATCAGCTTCAGCGAGTTTGCGCCGAGCTCGAACAAGTTGTCGTTGACATCGAGGCGCTTGCCGCCGAGGGCCGCGGCGCAGATCCCCTGCAACTTCGCCTCGATCGCGCTGCGGGCGGCCGGCGCGCTCGCCCCGTGCGCGGCACGCAACGCCGCAAGCTCGCTCAGCTGCGCGGCGAATGCGCCGTTGAGGTAGTCTTCCTCGAGCAGGTGCCGCTGGAT
>JAKBWB010000049.1 GCA_021843755.1 Pseudomonadota bacterium | reverse complement strand
AGCCCGGTGCAGCTCCACCATCTGGCGATGGAACTCCTTCGGGTACCGCTTTGCATGCTTTGACTTGGCCATAACGGACTCCTCAGTATTCACACTGTCGGGAGTCCACGGAACCGGGTCAAGATCAATTACGAGAGAAGCGGCCTGCTGGTTCCCGAGAGTCGGCTCGAATCCGGCTACCGCCGCTACAGCGAAGCCGAGCTGACGCCGCTGCGCTTCATTCGGCGCGCGCAGGTGCTAGGCTTCTCCCTCAAGGAGATCGGCGAGCTGCTGGCGCTCTCCAAGGCGCGCAACGTTGCGCGAGTCAAGCACGCCGCCGAGTTGAAACTCGCCGACGTCGAGAAGCGTATCGCCTCCCTGGTGCGGATGCGGGACGCTCTTTCCACTTTGGTCAACACCTGCTCCGGGCACGGCGACCCCGCCGACTGCCCGATCCTCAAAGCACTGGGAGGCGAGGACTGGAATGAACACTGATCACACACACTCGCATGAGACGGAGTCTGCGCAACACCGGCCTGAGCCAAGCGGCCCGATGGACGAGACGCTCGCAGGGGTACCGAAGGACCCCGTCTGTGGTATGACGGTCTCACCCGGCTCGGCTCATCGAATGGAGTACGGCGGACTCACCTATCTCTTTTGCTCGAGCGGCTGCCGGGAGAAGTTTCGGGCACACCCCGATCAGTACGTGCCAGGGCACCGCGAAACAGTGGCTGCTCGTTCCGCGCCCTCTGCGGAATCCGCCGGAAAGCCCACTGCACACGCGCGCGAAACGCACCCGGATGACGCTGCTGGTTCGTGTGCCGTGCTCGCGCCACCGGCAGACACGGTCTACACCTGCCCCATGCACCCGGAGATCCGCCGCAGCGAACCCGGCAGTTGTCCGATTTGCGGCATGGCGCTCGAGCCCGTACAGCCGGCCGCCCAAGCCGAGTCGAGCCCGGAGCTGCGCGACATGACGCGGCGCTTCTGGGTGGGCGCCGCCCTCGCCGTCCCGCTGCTGTTTCTCGACATGGGCGCGCACTTCCGGGCGCTGAATCTGCATCACTACGTGTCGCCGCTCGCGTCAGAGTGGATTCAATTCGTGCTCGGGACACCGGTGGTACTGTGGGCCGGCTGGCCGTTGCTTCAGCGCGGCTGGGACTCGGTACGCCGCCGCTCGCTCAACATGTTCAGCCTCATCGGGCTCGGTGTCAGCGCGTCCTATCTCTACAGCCTCGTCGCGATGTTTATCCCGGGCGCATTTCCGGCAGCCTTGCGCGGCGTGGGCGGCCTCATCCCGGTGTATTTCGAGGCAGCCGCTGTCATCACGGTACTCGTGCTGCTCGGACAGGTGCTCGAGCTTCGGGCACGTGCGGCGACCGGCGGGGCGATCCGCGCACTCCTTAATCTCGCCCCCAAGACTGCGCGACGCATCCGCGCCGACGGGAACGATGAAGAAGTCCCTCTCGAGACAGTCCAGCTCGGAGACCGGCTGCGCGTGCGCCCGGGCGAAGCGGTTCCGGTCGACGGCTCGGTGATCGAAGGTGCGAGCGCGGTCGATGAATCCATGGTGACCGGCGAGTCCATCCCCGTCGCGAAGGAGCCAAGTGCGAAGGTCATCGGCGGCACCATCAACGGTACGGGCGCGCTCGTCATGCGGGCCGAGCACGTCGGATCGGACACCACGCTCGCGCGCATCGTACGGATGGTCGCCGAAGCGCAGCGCAGCCGCGCACCGATCCAGCGGCTCGCCGATCTGGTCTCGAGCTGGTTCGCCCCTGCCGTGATCGTCGCTGCCGTCGCGGCGTTCGTCATCTGGATGCTGATCGGTCCGCCGCCGCAGCTCGCCTACGCTCTCGTGGCAGCCGTCTCAGTGCTCATCATCGCCTGTCCCTGTGCGCTCGGACTGGCGACGCCGATGTCGATCATGGTCGGAGTCGGCAAAGGCGCGACGGCGGGCGTCCTGATCAAGAATGCCGAAGCGCTCGAGCGCTTCGAGAAGATCGACACGCTCGTAGTGGACAAGACCGGGACCCTGACTGAAGGCAAACCGCGGGTGACGGCCGTGCTGCCCGTTTCGGACTTCGATGAGGCGACCCTGCTGTCTCTTGCCGCGAGCCTCGAACGCTCGAGCGAGCATCCGCTTGCGGCGGCCATCGTCACCGCGGCACACGAGGGGCATTTGATCCTCGAAAAGGTCGCGGACTTCCGTTCCGTGACCGGGAAGGGGGTGACCGGCACGGTGGCCGGTCGCTCGGTGGCCGTGGGCAATGCCGCTCTCCTGCAACAGCTTGAGATCCCGACGGTCGAGCTCGAGCCGCGGGCAGAAAACCTGCGCCATGAAGGGGCCACATCGATGTTCGTGGCGATCGACGGACGCGCTGCCGGAATCATTGCCGTCGCCGACCCGATCAAAGCCAGCACGGCCGCGGCCCTCGAGAGCCTCAGGAATGACGGCATTCGTATCGTGATGGTCACAGGCGATCATCGGGCTACCGCAGAGGCAGTTGCGCGCAAGCTCGGTATTACTGACATCGAGGCGGAGGTGCTACCCGACCACAAGAACGCCATCGTGCGCCGTCTGCGCAGCGAGGGACGCATCGTGGCGATGGCGGGCGATGGTGTAAACGATGCCCCGGCGCTCGCTGAGGCGGAGGTCGGAATCGCCATGGGCACCGGGACCGATGTCGCAATGCAGAGCGCGGGGGTGACGCTCGTCAAGGGCGATCTTGCCGGCATTGTGCGCGCCCGCGCGTTGAGCCGCGCGACCATGCGCAACATCCGTGAAAATCTCTTCCTCGCCTTTATCTACAACTCGGTCGGCATTCCGATCGCCGCTGGGGCGCTTTATCCCGTGTTCGGCCTGCTGCTGAGCCCGATGATCGCCGCGGCAGCGATGAGCCTGAGCTCGGTCTCGGTAATAGGTAACGCGCTTCGATTGCGATTCGTTCGCCTCTAACGTCTGAACTGATGGTCGTGCTCGCCAATTCGGATCGCGTCACAGTTTGATTCGAAGAGAGACACGAAGAATGATTGAGATCATGAAGGAGAGCGCCGGAGTATCCTCGGAATCCGCGCTACCTGAACACTGGCAGCCCCGACTATGATCAGCTGCTCGTTCCGAAGCTTGCGGAGCCGTCGCAACAGTTCGAGGGAATGTGCGCCCTGTTCTACATAGATCTGGATTTGGGAGGATGCCTGTCTGGATGGGCTCATTGAAGACGAAGTGGGCAGTGGGCGGGGTACGCTGAGTCGGGCCGGTTTGGCGTTTCTGGCGGGAACAACATCGGCGGTGTTGCGGGACTCACCGCACCGCGACAGCCCGTTCGGCGAGACGGAGGGATAGCTCGCCAGCCTTCTCCCGCTGCGGGCCGGTGAGTCGGCGCGGCGTCCGCAGGAGCTTCACCGCCCCGGCATCGACCCCGCCGATGCCGGGGCGGTGGTCTCGAGGAGACGGAGACAGGCGGCCCTCTCTGCGGCCATGAGTCCATAGCCGCACGCGAGGCGCCGAAGTCACCCCGCGGTGGCTCGCAGTGCGTCGGATACCGCAGCCGCCTCACGTTCTGTGAGCACGCTCATCGCCTGAGGTCCTGTTCAACCTTGGCCTCGTCCTGGGCGTCTGGGCGTTCCCGCTCGGTCCCGCTGGGCGACTCACCGCGCGCCATGCGCCCGCGCTCATCCTCGACGACGCTCGCCAAGTCGATGCCCTCTGCGGCGATGCCCTGCTTGGTCGCCTCGCGCGCCGTGCGCGTCCGAAACTTCGACGACCCTTGGGTGCTCATTCGGCCTGACCACTTGGCTGCGGCGATTCGCAGCGCACCTTCCGACCGATAGAGCGCCAGCCCATGCACTGTGACAAGCGAGCCCCGCCGGGGCACGCGCGGAACAGTCGAAGTGCTTCAGGTCTCGTTGGGTGTCGGGGCGTAGCCCTGACCAAGGTGGGTCGGGGCGAATGGAGCGGTAGCGGAGTGTGGCCACCGACCCCTTACCTTGTAGGCTTCGGTGGCCAAATTGAATTTGACGCGACGCAACACCGCTGCAATAAGAACGCGACGTGATGTTGCTATAGATGTGCGATTGCGGACGAGTACGAGGTGTGTAGGATGGAGGTGACGGAGATATCACGACCTTATGCCGACCACTGACACACCGCCAACTAACGCACAGGTGGACAGACCCTGGCGCCGCCGTTCAGACCTCTGGTCCCGCGAGTCGCAGATCCACCAGCTCGCCGACGCGGGATGGTCCGCGGCGCAAATCCGGAAGCTCCTCGGTCTACGGGTTTCTGAGGCACGCCTGCGTCAGTTCCTCCGCGGGGGCCGCGTCGCTGCGGCCCCCGCGCCCGCGGCCACAGCCTTGGGTGATGTCCTACAGGCATGGCGGCGGACCGGTCGCGACGCGCCGACGACCCCGAGGGAGTTCGGCGCCGCATGGCTCGCCGCCCTTCCCCCTGCCGTCCGCCGACAAATCAGCGGGGCGAGCCATGCGGATCTCGCCCGCCTCGCGCGGATGCTTTTTGAAGCCTACCCTGCGCTATCGGCGAGCGAGTGGCGCTCGGTGCTCGCCCCCCGCAGCCCTGCGCGCGGGCCGCGAAGCCGCGCGGGCAAAGAGTTCACTGTACGGGCCGCGCCCGCAGCACCGCAGGAGGCGCCCGCCGTCACACCGCCTGCCCGGGCGGCATCCGAGGTGGCCGGTCCGTCCACTAGTAACCCGATCACTCAGGCGCTGGATGAGGCCGAAGCGCGACAGCCCGACATCTCCCGATTTTTTGAACGTAAGGAGTGAGATATGAGTAGTGTCAACATGTCGGAGCAGACCGCCCGCGGCAAAACCTATGTCACCGCCATGACCGTGGGTTCAGCCGCCAAGACGACCCTCGCGCGGCACGTCCTCCTGCCTCACACGCGGGGCGCGCGGATCATCTCCGTTGAGAGCGCGACCCCAGATGAGCAAGCGACTGACCTGTACCAGCGCGGTCAGGATCAAGTGCGTGAGATGTTGCGGTTTGAACTGTTTGCGCGCGCGGCAGATGACAAGATCATCGACTGCGGTGTGACCGATTCCGAGATGGCAGCGGAGCTGCTGACCGAGGTCGCTACTCTCGGGCGCGCGCAACATATCACCGTCGTGTTGCCTGTGCTCATCGATCCGAAGGGACTGCGCGGGCTCGAACATTTCGGTGGCCTCTTGCCGGCGCCGATGCGCAAGGTGGCTGTGTTGACGCGGGTGCGAGACGCCGCGACCGCGCAGAAGTTCTTGATCGGCAAGGTGGGCGCGGCAGTCACGCGATACTGCTGCGAGCATGGCATCGCACTGTGTCCGATCCCATTCTTGCATTCCGACCTGCTGGACTCCGATGCCGCCGTCCATGCCGTCGCGCTCCGGGGCCGCACACTCGAGGCCGTGGCCGCGCTGGACTTGGATGCGTTGTCCAGCCAGACCGCGCCTGACCGAGAGCACGCTGCGCAGTTTGGTCTGCTCATCGGCGCGGCGGCGATGGCCCCGGCAGCGATCGAGAACGCCCGCGCGATTTATCAGTGGATAGTGGAACAGGAGTAACGAACATGGGAGAGCAGACATTAGAGGTCACCATAGCCGGTCTCCGCGCGGACGTGCGACGAATCGCCACAGATTCTTGGGAGGTCGGGAAGGCGGCGGCGGAAGTCATCCGCCGTGATGCGGTTGCCGCGATCCAGCGGGAAGCCGCAGTCCGTATGGACCGCATCGAGGAGGCCGGGTCGCGTCACGCAGTCACGCGCGCGAGCGCGATCATCATGACATCGGCCGTCGTGCTCGCCGCGAGCGCCGCCGTCGCGGCGGTCGAGTGGACGCGCTGGCACTATGTGGGTAGTGTCAGCCTCCTCGCAGGGCTGGTCGGCGCATCGGCCAGCGTCGCAGTCGTGGGCGCGAGTTTCATGGTAGGCCATCTCATCGCAGGTATTTGGCGGTCATAGCCGCCCCCGGCCAGGACCTCGGGTGATGAGCACGGAGGGTGCCCCGACGAGCGAGGTGGTAGCACCGGATCTGCTCGAGGCCCTGCGCGCGCTCGCGACCTGCCTCCGTCACCGTGCCTGCGGATGGTCGCTCCACCCCGCCGAGCGGGCCGCTTGCCTGTCCCTCCTGCAGTCCCGCATCCCGTGCGTACACACCGCCGACCTGGCGGCGGCACAGAAGATCCTCGCGTCGCCCCGGTGCCTTACTTCTCGGCAGCGCGACCGCGCCGGAGAGTTGGCCGCCCGCTTTGCTGAGATGGGTGTGGCCCGCCGCGACGGATAGAAATGCCGTGTCTCTCCGTTGGCGTGGGGCCCGCCCCGCGGAGAAGAGACATGAGCAACATTGGCGCAACGGGTAACCCAGGGCGGCCCTGGCATCGGCGGTCGGCGCTATGGGATCGCGAGGCCGAGATCATCGAGATGGTCATCGCGGGCTATTCCCTCTCGCAGGTGATCCGGGCGCTGGACTTGCCGTGCAGCCGGCCCTGGCTGTGCAGGTGGTTGCAGGCTCGGGCTCGTCGCGCTCGTCTGTCGTCCTGCTCATCTCCTCCATCCCGATAGGAGTCCCCCATGCGTTACCTACACAGACTCCCCCTCCGTTTCGGCGCCGCAGCGGCGGCGGCCACCCTCATCCCTGCGTCCGCCGCGCCGCTGGCGTCGGCGTGTCCATCAGATATTTCATGGCCAGTGTCTACGAGCACACATGACACACGGGGTGTGATCGCCTCCGCGATTGCCCCACCCCGTCCGCACCGGTCGGAAGTAAAGTATCGCAATTTCGCCGGTAACGCCTCCGCCGACCAAAGGCGGACCCATTACGCCTCGGGTGTTGCTCTGATAAATCGGCAATTCAAGAACTGCTGTTCGACACCCCGGGGCGTACGGTGGATGGTGAGAACGGAGTCCACGAGAGAGAACTCAGGCCCCAATTGGGCCGCTAATGCCGCAGCATCGTAGCGAACGACTGGGAGGCCGCTGCAGCGCTGTGGTCCCTCGGGTCCGAAGGTGCAAATGATCGCGTGCCCTCCGCGGCGCAGGGCGCGATGCAGCGCCTGTACGTAGTGACGCCGATTGGACGGTTCCACCAGGAAATGGAACACGGCTCGATCGTGCCACAGAGCGTACTGGCGGGACGGTTCGAACGCCGTGACCTCCCGCAGGAGGAACGTGACGCGCTCCGCCCGGCTACCGAGCCGTTCGCGCAGCGCCCGCAACGCCTCGGCGGAGACATCGAGCACGGTCAGATCGCGATAATCGGCCTCGATCAGCGCGTCCACAAGCACAGAGGCGCCGCCGCCGACATCGATGATCGGGTCAAGCGATGCAATACCGGTCGCGCGGATAAAATCCAGTGATCTCTGCGGGCGGGATTCGTACCAGCTGACCTTTGTCGCAGGTTGGCTTGCATAGACCGAGTCCCAGTGCATCTGTCTCGGATCAGTCATTTATTGCTCCGCGATTGGGAATGTTGACATGCCGAGTGGTTCGTCACGACAGTCCCCTCAGCGCCTCGAGCCGCCAGGTCCGACAGGATGCTCTTGCCCACCGTCCATTCGATCCAGAATCGGACAGCACTCTGCGGCGCCTGAGCACAGCCCGAGCAGTTCGGTGAGTTCGGAGTGCATCTGCCGGGTGACGCGCAGTCTTGTGTCAAGCTCATCGAGCTTGCGGCGTGCCAGCTCACGGACAGCGCGACTCGAGCGGCCGGGACTCTCTCTCAGCTGCAACAGCTGACGGATGTCCCCGAGGCTAAAGCCGAGCGCCTGAGCTCTTTTGAGAAAGCGTAGCCGGGCAAGGTCTCGCTCGCTGTACAGGCGTAGTCCCGCCTCGTTGCGCGTCGGAGCCAGCAGGCGGAGCTTTTCATAATAGCGCAGCGTGTCAGGCGTCATTCCAAGCGTCTTCGCTGTGCTGCTGATACCGTGATTCATGGCTTTGCGTGCGGGACTGGCGCCGTGATCAATGATGCGCTACCGAGCCACGATCTCCCCGAAATACATGTCCCCGGAACAATGGTAGCGGTAGCGTCCAGGTTTGGGGGCTCGGATCAGGATGCGGCGGGTTTGTCCCACCGGGACACGCGCCCGGATCGACCCGCCTCTCGGCCCGAGTCCTGGAAACACTGTCACCAGCGCGCAACCGCCGATGTGGTCGGTGATGTCCAGCGCGACGGTGCGCCCCGCAGGGATGTGAAGCACACTGGGCGTGTACGGCGCGGGAGAACCTTTGGCCCCTTCGACGAGCTTGTACACCGGGATTCGGTTCGCGGCGAGGGCCGCTGGAGCACCCGCGAGGCCGATCGCACCGACGATGAGGGCTGCAATCCAAGAGTGCGCCCTGCCCAGATGCAGGACTCGCCGCATTCGGCGCTGGATCATCTCTCGACCCTCCTGAATTCAAAACCCGAACGACAACCCATAGTTTACCCAGAAATAGTGGAACAGATACCCGCCCGTCACGAGAAAGAGGCCGCCGATCACGTACTGCAGGTAGGGTCCTAGTCCGCGGCGCATCGCCAGGACCGTGGGCTGACCCAGCGTCAGCATCAGCAGCATCAGCGCCGCGAGGGAGACGCCGTAGATGAGCATTGCCACGCCCGCGAGCCAATAGCTTCCCGCGACGATGGGCAGCATCAGGATGCCGATGACGATGGGCAGCGTGCAACTGTGCGATGCGGCACCGTATGCGACACCGAACGCGAACAGCTGCCCGCGACCCTTCACCCCCCTCTCATCGAGGGCGTTCTCGTAATAGCGGTGTCCGGGCAGAAAGCGCGACGCCCCCGAAAGGCTCGCTCCGCGCCCGGTGAGCATCAGCGCGCCGAGCAGCACAAACACCGCGCCGACGATCGGGATCAGATAGATCAGAACGTTGTAGACCACGGCACCGATCACGCCGACCAGAGCGCCTGCGACGGCGGAGATGGCGACGATCCCCGCCGCGATCATGAGAGCCGCCGGGAAGAGCCGGGGTTTGCCCGATGCGGCTGTCCGATGCGCTTCGCTTTCCACGAAATAGGTCAGGAAAGCCGGTGTGATCGCAAGACTGCAAGGGGAGAAGAACGAGGCGGCGCCGGCCAGCACAGCCAGCGCGAGAATCAGGCCCGTCGGCAGAATCGCGGCACTTTGTGCCTGGAAGAACAGCCGTCCGACGACATGGGTGTAGACCCAATACCCGCCGGCGAACAGGGCGATCAGTGCCGTGATTGCCACGGCAGCGCGGGTCAAGGCGACGGATTTGCTGTCGCGCGCAGTATCGGTATTGGTCATGCGGTGCGCGGCGCCTTGTGAGTCACAAACCCCACCGTCAGGACTGCGGCACACGCCATCAGGCCCGCGGTGACCCAGAATATCAGCCGATAGCTGTGTGCATCGCCCAAGACCAGCAAGGCCCCGAGCAAGCCCAGCCCCATGGCTCGCCCCATATTGTGCGCGAAGTTAAAAAGACCCGCCGCCTCCCCGGCAGAAGGCTCTGGAACCGTGGTGAGCGCCGCCACGGCGGTCGGCGCCAGGGGCAACGCCATGCCAACGCCGGTCACGGTCATGATTGCAAACAGCACCGCGGGAGGCGTGCTCGGTCCAAGGTAGGCCAGCGCAACGAACCCCGCCGTCATCAGGGTGAACCCCGCCGCCCACGGCGGCACCGGCCCCAGCCGATCGGTGATGTGCCCACCCCAGATGCCCACCAGAATCGCCGTCAGGGTGAGCGGCAGCAGCGCATTGGTCGCCTGCAGCGCCGAATCATGCGCGACGTACTGCAGCTCCAGGGGCACGAACATCATCGCCGAGAACATCCCGATGCACACCAGCCAGGTGCCGAGATTGCCGAGCACGAAGGGTCGAATGCGGTAGAGGCTCACGTCAAAGAGGGGCTTCTTCTCCGTCTTCTGATTGATCCACAGCACGATCATCGCGACGACAAAGACCCCGTAGAGCATCCAAGCCATCGCCCGCATAGTCTTGCCGATCGCCACCGTGAGGCCCGCCTGCATGGTGTCCATGCCGGAGACGGCGAGCGCGACGACGAAGGCCGAGAAGCCGAGGAGAAAGGCGAGTGAGCCAACCCAGTCGAAGCGCTCCTCGCGTCGGGGCAGCTCCTCGAGCGCGAACAGCCCCCAGAGCCACAACAGCGCGGCCGCCGGCGCGGGTATCCAGAAGAGCGATCGCCAGCCTAGGAACACACTGAGATAACCGCCGATGACAGGTCCGCCCACCGTGCCGGTCAGGAGCGCCGCGCGCCAAATGCCGAGCGCGAGTCCCTGCCGTTCTGCGCGCACTTGCGTACTGATGAACACGATGGAACCGAGGATGACGCCACCACCCAGACCCTGCAGCGCGCGGGTCGCAATGAGCGCGGCCGCATCCGGAGAGAGCGCGGCGGCCAATGAGCTGGCCGCGTACAGGCCGAGCCCCCAGAGAAACACCCGCTTGTGACCGTAGCGGTCGCCGAGCTTGGCCGTCACCGGCATGACAACGGCATAGGGGACGAGGTAGGAGAGAATGATCGCCACCAGAGCGTAGTCGCCGCCGCCGAGTCCCGCCCGGAGCGCGCCCGTGACCCCGGCAATCGGCACATTCACGATGCCGGCGCTCATGTTGGAGAGGAAGGTCGCAAGCGACGCGACCGCGATCAACGCGGGGGAGAAACCCCGCTCTTTGAGTGCTGTTGTCATCACCGGACTCCTTTGACGAGCCGTCCGCCGAACGAATTGAGCAGCACGGCGCTCACGCTCGCCGCCATGGCGGCCATGGCCCAGACCGGCTGCAGCAGGCCGCTTGCGGCAATGGGAATCCCGATGCCGTTGAAAGCGAAGGCGACGGCGAGGTTCTGTGCCGTCTTCGTGTAGCTGCGCCGCCCGATGTCGAGCAAGTCGGGAACTGCGGTGAGGGCATGATTCATCACCACCGCATCAGCCGATTCGATCGCGATGTCGGTGCCGGCATCGAAGGCGATCCCGACATTAGCCTGCATCAGCGCCGGCGCGTCATTGATGCCATCGCCCACCATCATGACCCGCAGCCCCTGTGCCTGCAGCTCGCGGAGGTAGGTCGCCTTGTCGGCCGGTAGAGCCTCGCCGCGACAGCGCGCGATGCCCAGTTGCGTGGCGAGGGTTTCAGCCGCGCGTCGATTGTCGCCGGTCACGAGGATGGCTTCGATGCCGCGCGCAGCGAGGGAGCGGATGACCCGCTCGGCGTCGGAGCGTACCTCATCGCCAAGTGGGATCAGACCGAGCAGGTGTTTATCTCGGGCCACGCCCACCAGGGTCGCGGCCTCGGGGAGCGCCTGACTGGCATCGGTCGGGAGAATAATGCCGTGATCGACCAAAAATCGAGCGCTGCCGACGAGAATCCGGGTGCCATCGATGAGGCCCGAAACGCCCCGACCCGGACTTTCTTTGAACTCTCCGACCGCTTCGGCCGCGATGAGGGGAAGATCCCGGGCTTGCGCGGCCTGAACGATTGCCTTGGCCAACGGATGACGCGAGAAGCGCTCGAGCGAGGCGGCAGCGCTCAGCAACTCGTCCGGAACGACGCCGAGAACCTTGGGCCGACCCTGCGTCAGGGTCCCGGTCTTATCGAACACGACAGCGCGTACGTCCTTCAAGGTCTGGAACGCCTCGGCGCTGCGCACGAGAATGCCTCGGCGCGCCGCCTCGCCGCCTCCACGGATCAGCGCAAGCGGAGTCGCCATGCCGAGGGCACAGGGATAACCCATGACCAATACCGATAGTGCGGCGAAGACCGCTCGGGTCGTATCGCTCTCACCGAAGGCCGCACCCGCGATGATCCAACCCAGGAAGGCCGCCGCTGCGATCGCGAGTACGGTTGGAACGTAGATGAGGAGGATCCGCTCGACGAGCACGAGAATGGCAGGTTTGAGGGCCTTGGCGGCCTCGACCTCGCGCGCCACACGCGCGACGAAGCTCTCCCCGGCTGGCCTTGCCACCCGGGTGAGGAGAGTTCCGTCGGTGTTGAGCGAACCTCCGATCACCGCGCTCCCCGGCGTCTTGATCACGGGCAGCGGCTCGCCGGTGACCATCGATTCGTCGACCGCCGCCTCACCGTCGATGACTTCACCGTCGAGCGGGATCCGCTCGCCGGGGCGGATGCGTACCGACTCGCCGACCGCAATTTCGGCCACGGGCACTTCGATCTCCGCCCCGTTGCGAATCACCCGGGCGGTTGCCGGCTGCAGCTCCAGGAGCTTGCGCACCGCCTGCGAGGCGCGCGTACGCACCAAGCCCGCGACGTAGCTCGAGAGCGAATGATAGGTCATCAGGAAGACGGCAGCCCCGAAAAAGTCCGCGGCCGGAAAGGCGGGGTGGAAGAGACCGATCAGACCGGCGACGAAGGCGCCCAAGGCGCTGAAGGTAAGCAGTACGTGCTGATTGAGGATGCCCCGCCGCAGCGCGGCGAGTGCCATAGAGAGGAAGCGTCGGCCGAGAAACAACATCAGCGCAGCGCCAAGCGCCATCGCGACACCGAGCCAGGGTCCGGCAATCGGCAGGCCGAGCCATTCGCTTGCCATCATGGTGAGGCCAACACCGCTCACGAGCGCCGCCACCAGCAGCCAGCGGCGCTCCTGATCGAGCTCCTCCTCCGCTTCGATGAACGAGCGCAGCCTGTCCCGGTCGCGGATCGTATAGCCGAGTGAGCGCAGCGTCTCGTTGATGCGCGCAGAGGTAGCGGCGGCACCGTCGTAGCCGATCAATGCCTCCTCATGCGCGAGGTTCACGCTCGCGGAGGTGACACCGGGTACCCGCTGCAGCGCCCGCTCGACGCTCTGGCGGCAGAACGAGCACTGCATACCGCCGATCGCGATCTGCAGCCGTGCAGGGGATCGGGCTTTCGCCGCCGATGCGACGGCACTCATCTCGCTCTCCCAACGCGACTTGCCCCCGTATCCCGGTGCGCCCCGAATCGGGAAAGCAAGAACGGCTCGAGTGGAAATGACAACGGAGCTCCGCTCAGAAGCTCAGAAAGCAGTACCCCGGTCAGCGGTGCATTGAGGATACCGGTGCGAAAGTGTCCGCACGCGTTGTAGTAGCCCGCCACACCCTCCACGGAGCCCAGGATGGGCAGCTCATCTGGCGTGCCGGGCCGCAAGCCTGCCCAGGCGCGCTTGACGTTGACCTGCTCGAGGAAGGGTATGGCGCGGATCGCACCGGCCGTGAGTGCCTTGAGGGCCCTTGGCGTGACGCCCACATCGAAGCCTGTCTCCTCGGTCGTGCTCCCAATGATGATCTCACCGTGACGCTTCTGCGCGAGATAGCAGTCCGTGGTGGAAATACAGGCGGACAGCACCTCCGGAAGCGTCTCAGTCGCCACGATCTGTCCGCGGACCGGCAGCACGGGAATATCAATGCCGGCCATCCGTCCGATCTCTGGCGCCCAGGCGCCCGCCGCATTGACCATGGCGTCGCAGGGAATCCGTTGCGCTGCGGTTTCGACGGCGATCACGCGTCCTTTCGCGACGCAGATATTCCTCACCTCGGTATGGGGCAGCAGCTTCGCTCCGAGCGTCCGCGCCGAGGCGCGAAATGCGTCCGCAAGCCGGTAAGGATTGAGCTGATCGTCGCCGTTGAAGCGCAGAGCGCCGCGCGCCGCGCGAGTGACGGCTGGCTCCGTGCGTCCCAGCTCTTCCGGCGTGACCCATTCGGTGAGCGAGCGCCCACACGGACAGTTCTGCCACAAGGGTCGAGCAAACGCCTCGTCCGCTTCATCGTACATGACGAACAGGAGCGAGGTCCGCTCCAGCTCGATGTCGAGTCCGCCGGTCTCGCGCAGCTCTCCGGCCAGAGTTGGAAACAGGGCCTTTGACTGCAGCGCGAAGTCGAGGAAGGCGCGGGGCAGCTGTGACGGGCCGCCTGCCTCGGCGACCTTCCCCTGCTCGAGCTGTGCCTTGTAGAAGATGACCCCGCACCCGAGTCCGATCGATTCGCCGAGTGGCCAGAGACCGCCGGCGGAGGCCGAGGTCGCCCGCCCGCGTCTGGGCTGATCGATGAGCGTGACCCGAAGGCCGCGCTTGGCAGCATAGTAGGCGACGGCGCAACCGATGACGCCACCGCCTACGACGACAATCTCGGATGCGCGCGTCATCGGGCGTCGCCCCGCAGCGCTTGGCGGCTCGCAACGTGGGACTCTCCCCGCCTCTTAACCCACCAGAGTGCCAGGGTCAGCGCGAGGAAGAGCGTGGTCAGGACGAGCGTGTAATCGAGACGGAAATGGAAGGCGGCGAGCCGTCCCGCGGCGTGGATGGCCGTCGGCAACCAGCCTGTGACCTGGAAGAGATACGTGATGAGCACGGTCGAGCCGACCATGGCGGTAAAGAAGACCGCCAGGATGTAGGCGGTCGCCCGGGTTCCGAAGTAGCGCCGCCAGACGTTGAGGACCGGGATGGTGATGAGGTCGGCAACGATGCACCCGAGAACACCGGCGAACCCTACCCCGCTCATCGCCAGCGCCGCGGCAAACGGGACGATGCCAATCGAGCCGATAAAGCTGAACATGCCAATCACGACCCCGAGCGCGGCGTTCTCGATCACCGCCCGGAACCCCACCGGGCTCAGGAACAGCGTCGTCCAGACACGCGTTGGCACGAGCGCCGCGATGAAGCCGGCGGCGAGGAACCCGAAGAACACGCTCTTCCAGATGCGCTTCAGCGTGCGGAAATAGCGATCGGCGGTCCGATGCCAGAGACCGGCCTCGGCGAGTCGCCGCATGGCCGCGGGGGTACCTGCGTCGTGTTCCTGCAGCCGCTGCCGCGCCAGCTCGAAGGTGCGGCTCGGGAGCGTCAGGCGCACCAGGGCATACATGATGATGACGAGCATCACACCGCTCAGGAACTCCGCCGCCAGGATGGCACCCCCGAGCAGAACGTAGATCAGCACCGAGAGCTCGAAGACGATATTGGTCGAGGCAAGTGCGAAGGCAAAGGTGCTCTCCGCCGATGCGCCCTTCTTGTAGAGCGCTTGGGCGATGGTGACGGCACCGAACGTGCAGGCGGAACTCGCCGCGCCGGTCGCCGTGGCGATGCCGATCGTCCTCGCATCGCGGCCGCCGAGAAGTCGTGCCATCTTCTCCTTGTCAACGAACACGTCGATCGCGGCGGTGACCGAAACCCCGAACAGAATCGACCACAGGGCCTTGTAGAAGAAGATCCCGCCGGTCTGCAAGCCGTGCAGCAGTGCGTGGAACGCGTCCAGGGAACCGTTCATGACAGTGCCTCACGGATCGTTGCCTGGAAGGGATCATCTGCTGGCATGGCCCGGGTCATCCGGGCAAGCGCCCCGAGCCGCACCGGTTTCACCGGCGGTCGCGGGTTGATGCGGCCAACCTCCGCGGCAGTTCGTCCCGTGGCGTGGGAGAGATACGACCTCATGGCGGGCGCGCAGTTGCGGCCTTGGCAGGGTCCCATGCCGAGGCGTGTGAGGAGTTTGACGGCCTGTAGATCGCGCGCGCCGGCGGCGAGCGCCATCTGGACCTCGCCGAGCGCGACCTCTTCGCAGCGGCAGACGATCGTTCCGGGGGTTGCCAACTCACTCAACCCGGGACGAATGCGCGACATGCCATCGAGCACCGCGCGCACGCGCAGCAACGATTCGAGCCGCGCAAGAAACGGTGCTCGACGCCGGTCCGCTTCGGCTCGAGGCAATAAGCCTGCGTGTTCGGCCGCCGTGATGCCGGCGACCCGCCCTTCCAGGCTCGCGACTGCAGCGCCGCGAATGCCGGCGCCATCGCCGACAGCGAACAGGCCCGGGATCGAGGTTTCCATGCAGGCATCGCGTTCGGGAACCCATCCACCCAACTCGAGTGCATACCGATGATCGCATCCCCCGAGCGTCGTGAGTTCGACGTTAGGTACCAAGCCGAACCCGACCACGAGAAGGTCGACCTCGACCTGCTCCGCCTGAGAGCGAATGGGGGTCCAGGTTGCCGGATCGACCGGCCCGTAGGTCACCGCCTCGACCGCGCTGGCACCGTGCGCCTCGAAGACGGTGTGATTGAACCGCAGCGGAATGCCGGCGCGCCGCAGGCCGCGCCAATACTCGAACGCGTCCTTGAGAAGACCCCACTCGCCCCGTGCCTTGACCAGAAATTGCGGCCATCGCGGATGCCGGCCGGCTTCCAGGACGGCAACGACTTCGGTTCCTACGGCTCGCAACTGATTGGCGACGACGAGCAACAGAGGGCCGGTGCCGGTGATCAGGGCACGGCGCCCGGGCCGCACCTGCAGCGTTTTGATAAGACGTTGCGCGCCGCCGGCCGTCATGACTCCAGGGAGTGTCCAGCCGGGAAAGGGCACGGAGCGCTCGTAAGCGCCGCTCGCCACAATGAGCTGATCGGCGCGTATCGCGCCGGCGGTCTCTTCCGCGGCCCACAGAATCTCGCGATGTGATGAAAGGTCGATGATCACCGTGCGCGGCATCAGACTCACTCGTGCTGAATGTGCTCGCAACTCGGCTCACAACGCTTCGCCACGACGATAGTCCTTCCCCAGAGCCGACGCGTCTCGAACGCAGAAGGCTGCAGGGATCTGCCGGTAGATCTGGCCGCCGAGGCGCGGCGCCTCGTCGATGAGGGTGCACGGCAGTCCCGCGCCCGCCGCCTCAATCGCCGCCGTTATCCCGGCCGGACCGCCGCCGATGATCATGAGCGGTGAATGGTTCACACCGCCACCTGCCATCGTCCCTCGCCGACCTGCGACTCGACTCGCATACCGGGGCGTACTTCGGTCTGGCAGGTGCGCACGTTGGGGCGCCCATCGATCGTCATCACGCAATCGAAGCAGATGCCAATACCGCAGTACATCCCGCGTGGAGCGGATCGTCGCGGTGTGCGCCGGACTTCACGCCTGCCGGCCGCCAGCAGCGCTGCCGCGACCGTCTCGCCGGCAAAGGCGACAATCGGCTCGCCGTCAACGAGGATATCGCTGCACACACCACGGCCGAGCGCGCCGTCGATGCGCCCGCAGCCGAAAGAGACTTGATTCTGATCCATGCTAGCGTGAACTCTGCTGACCTCGGGTGGGTGACTGACCACCACAGCGTGTTCTACTGCTGGAGTGCACTCCAGATGCAAGCCCTCTTGGCACGGAAAACGAGAGAACTCTGTATGGCCGAGTGAGCACAGCGCTTCGGTGACGCACGCCGCCGTCGGTGGCGCCCCATCACAGCGAATCAGCGCCTCCTCGTACGCGAGGTTCACCGCGACGGTGCGGACCCCGGGGAGCCTCCAGAGCGTCCGCTTGATGCTCTGCCGGCAGAAGGAATGCTGCATGCCGACGATGGCGAGCTGCAGCGGCGCCGCTTGCTGTTCCACGGTCCCGGAGACGCCTTGCAGGATCGGCTCAACGCTCATCGAGCGCACACTCGATCATCCGGCGACCTGCACTGCGGCGTGGTAGCCGGGTTGCTCGAGCAGGGCAACGAGACTCTGCTCATCGAGGACGGTTGGATCAAAGACCACCCGGGCCTCACCGCTCTCGAACCTCACCGCCGCGGATCTCACGCCTGGCTGGCGCTCGAGCAGCGTTTGGATCGTTCGCGCGCAACCGCCGCAATGCATGCCTTGGATCTTGAGCGTCACGGACTTCATACCCACCTCCGATCTGACGAGTCCCGTTGCACCTCGCGCTCGGTGCCGGCCTGGACGGTCGAGCTCGTGCGCGAGCTTCACTACCCATCATGGCTTCACGTTACGACTTGGAGTCGACTCCATGTCAAGGGGTGTCGGTGTCCGATCTTGCCGAGCTGCGCTGACGGGGTTACCTCGTTCTTGCTGCCAATTTTCCCAGTGGGAATGTCCAGTCAGGCGGTCGCGGGATCGTGGTCACCGCTGCAACAGACTGAATCGGATAGAGTTTCTGTTCATCGCGGGAGTGTGCTATTGGCGGAGGTCTTCGCTGTGATCACGCCATGGCAGAGGTTGCCTTCAAGCTGGTGCCGGGACGCAATCGTTCGGCATAGTCCTCGACGGAGGAGGGAGAACACGCCGCGCAAATTGATCCGCTCGGTGCGCGTGGGGGCGATTCGGCCCATTCGCTCCACAGTGACATGGCCGTGGCGCGCCGTGCGGTCAGGCGATCGCAGGCGGCTTGCAGCCGGACGGCATCCCACGCCATGACGAAGTACAGACGGCGCTGCGGGCGGACGGAATCCCAGAGCGGCACAAGTCCGCGAATTGGGCTCTCACCCGCTTCCAGGCATCGTGGAGTTGATCCGTTCGGAAGGAGAGGTTCGTAATTCACCCTTCACCACAACACTGATCACCCTGGCGTACCACTCCTCCCATGCTGGTGTAGCGACGATGACAGGTTTATCGAGGTTGCCTCGAAATCGATAGTTGAGCTTTGTGCTTTTCCAGGCCGCGGATAAATCGAAACCACGGAAATCGAAAGGCGCGGACACGACGTCCGCCATGCATCCGGCACTTCTGAGCGCACACGCGGACGCTCCGCAATCCATTCCAACATCTGCCGAGTCAAAGCAGCGTTATTCTCGGTCATGGCAGCACCATTCGCGCCATGGTCATCCTCAGATGAACAGATCGGCCGCGACGTTGAACCGTCGCGCGAGCTTCTTCGCAAGATCCTTGCTGATGGCGCGCCGACCGTTGAGGATGTCTGAAATCCGGCTCTGCGGCGCGCAGTCGACGAGATCCTCCTGCTTGAGCGCGTGCTGCTGAATCAGGAAGCGCAGCATCTCGGCGGGAGTTGCTTCGGGGATGACCGTGTGCTCGTCCTCGTACGCCTCCACCTGATCGGAGAGGTAATCGAGCACCTCGGCAAGGGGATGGCTCTCGTCGTCGCCGATCTCGTCAATCAGCGCATTGACGACGGACCGGGCGACCGTATATTCCGCCTCGGTCCGTACCGCGGTCACGCCGATCGCCTTCTTGAACGGCATCCAGGCCCGCAGGATCGCCTCCGGGTCGGGGGTAGGATTGTGTGCATGGCGCATATTCAGTTTCTCCGCTTCCACTTGTCGCGGTCGTACTCGGCATGAGTGAGCACCTGGCGGATGTACACCTTGCGCCGGTTGTAATGGATCACCGCGATCAGGCGGTATTTGTTCCCGCCGATATTGAACACCGTGAACGGGTCAACGTAGTCGGCGCTGCCAAAGGTCTCCCGCAGGGCGTTGAAGTCCGCAAAGACCTCCCGTCGCATAATCCCGTACCACGCCTCGAGCGGCCCCTCGGCGCCCGGGTGCTTCTTCCAGAACTCGACCAAGGCGGGCTTCGCGATGACGTGCATCGCAGGCAATATACCAAATTGGTATATACGGTCAAGGCGCTGCCACCTCGCTCCGGCTGATTCGGCCGGACATCGCCGCGACTGCCGCTCCGGCGGTGCAAGAGGCTGTGCTGTGGCCCCCCGCAGGGCCGCCCGTAAGCGCCCTGAGCGCCGAGATCCGCACCCAGGCCCGCAGTTCTCTCCCCTCCCTGGCCAGAGCCCCCCCTTCCTGCGCGGGCGGAATCACAGGCTCATTCTCGCCCTGAGCAACCCGTGGTGGACGCCGCTCGGGAATGCGGCACCGGCAATCCAGGCCCCTTCCACCGCCGCATGGGCGCGGCTTATAGGCGCGCCGGTGATCTCGTCGGTGAACCGCTGAGCCTCAGCGCATCGGGACCTATCGTCCCTCGTCGATCACGGACTCCCATTCTGCCTCGACGTCAGGTGCGCAACGATTCACTAATTCCTGATTGATCCGCGGTCGCGCGGCGATAATATCGCTCCAAACCCGCTCGAATTCGATGACCTTCAAATCGGCAAGCCCTTGAATAAATGCTCGAGTCGAGAGAATGTGCATGTGTGGTTCGGCAAACTTTCCGCGACTCAAGAAAGATTGGTCCTCTGCCAACACGAGCATGATGTCATCTGGACGTTCACGGCCGATTTGTCTTGCCACAGCGAGGATTGCAACCTCTCCTTGATCGCGCGGCGGCTTTCTCGGCGTAACGCCCACGCGATCCATTGCCGCGCGATCTTCGGGACTCGCGCGTTGATAGGCATCCCACAGTTTCGCGCCGTTGATGTGGACTTGCCCAACGACGGTTTCCCTGATTTCGATACGCTCGGTATTCGCGCCGAAAAAGGACTCGATTTGGCGGGCGTCCTCGAACCGCTCCGGATACCGCGTCGCCTCGAAAGCCACGAGGTCAGCGACGATGATCCTGACATACGGCTTGAAGTGCAAAAGCAAATCGAGGTGCCCGCTCGCGGCGAGCGAGATCAGCGGGCCCGAATCGGGTAGCACAACATCGATTGGTCTGTTCTCGCTCATTCGATGATCTCTCTCAGCAGTGGCATCGCGCGCGCGAGCGCGGCCTGTTGAGATTCGTCCATGACGGCATCCGGGCGCCCGATCTTGTATTCGGCGAGCATGCGCAACAGATCGCCGTACCACTCCAGTCCCAAGAACTCCATCACCTCATACCGCGAGATGTCGCCGGCCGAGAAGGCAATGAGCACGAGACGTCGAGCGGTCGCAGCGGTAAACGCCATGTGACTCGGCGAGCCGTGCGACTCAATCAGTAAGGACTCATCGTTCCCAAAATCGAAATGTTCACCGAAGCGGTTCTTTGCCTCGGTAGCTGAGACAGTTTTCATCGCACGTAGTCCGTGGAATGATGCACGATTGCAGATATTGACATGAATTAGCTAAATTTACCAGAATAGCTATTTAGACTCGATCCTGTGCCTCCAGAGGCTGTGCTGAGACCACCGTGCAGGAGCGCCTGTAGTGCCTGCAGCGCCGAGATCCGCACCGAGGCCCGCAAGACTTGGCCAGCGCCGCGCTCCCGGGGCTGGCAGAATCATGCGGGGGAGTGATTGGGACGGCTTCGATGGCGGGGTCCGCCACCCCGCACGGCCCGCCCCTGTCCCACGGGACTGTGGCGCCACATCTTCTCCCGCCGCATTTCTTTGCCGGCGACAGGCTTGCAAGCAGCACCCCGCGGAGCGACTGCACGAAATGCACGAACGTGCCCGCAGCCGGTTTCGTGCAACTCGTCCAAGCGGCTGTGCAGCGTGCACGACATGCACGAGTCCCCTTTAGGGGACGTGCTTTCGTGCATGCAGCCCGTGCACCGGCCTGGAGTCTCGGCAGGCTCATTTCGGATCCTCGGGCGAATGTTTCAGGGAGAGGCTCATCGAGGAGCCGATCAGGTACCCGGCCTTGACGAGGCCGCGCAGGGCGTCGCGCGGCGAGTTGCGGTGCATCCCGAGGTCGCGGCCGGCCTTCGCGATCGTCGCCTCGTCCCATTGCCGCTCGCCGGTTCGGTATCGCCGCTCAAGCTCTGCGAGCAGTTCGCGCTGGCGCCGTCCAGAGGGCTGAGGTCTCGGGGCGGCCTGATTCGACGGGCGGACCAAGATGGTCGTGAGCGGTTCGCCGAAGCTGTCGCGCTCGGCGAGCGCGACGGGTTCCACCTCGAAGCGGATTTGCAGTCCGGTTGCGTGGTCGCGAGCCTTGACTAGGGTGGCGATGCGCACGCCAGTCAGTTCTTCAATTTCGATGCGAATGATCGAATCGCAGGCCGCGGCGAGGCTTCCATGCCCACGAAGGCCGGCACCATCGTTTTTGCTCGGATGATGCAGCAGAACGACACACGCGTTGGTGCGCGCTGCGATGTACTTCGATGCGGCAACCAAGCGCACCATGCCGTCCGAGTTCTCGTCCCCGTCACCGAGACAACTGGCGAGCGTATCGAGAAACACCAAGCCGACTCGCGTGCTTTCCCTCAGCATTACAGCTTCGACAGTCTCGACGACGCGATCGGCATCGAAGGTGGAAGCGGTCTCGCCTCCGAGCGCCGGCACGCCGTCACTCACATAGAACGCCGGTCGATCAAGTTCGAGTCGCTGCGATGCGGCGCGAGCCCGCATCTTCACGGATGCCGGTGCCTCGGGCGCCACGTAGAGCACGGGCGCTCGAGCAACGCGCAGCCCGAGCCAATGATCGAGTTCGCTCGCCACCGCGAGGCCAAGACTTACCGCGAAGGCTGTCTTGCCGCCGTTTGGCGCCCCGACGATTGCGGCAACCGTCCCCGCATCCAAGCCTAGGTTCTGCACCAAGGATTCCCTCGGCTCGAATGTTGCTTCATCGAGGCGCTGCACCGGGAAGGCTTGCGCGCCGCGATTGGTCGTCGCGCTTTTGAGGTTCTGCTGCTCGCGCTCGAGGATCTCAAGGAGCCCAGCGCCGGAGACAGTTCGCTGCAGCGCATCCGCGAGTCGGCGTTGCACGCCGAGCTCGAGCACGCGCCTCGCGTAAAGCGCCGCATTCGCGGCGGTTGCCGTGTTGTCTCGCAGCTGGGCGAGGATTTCCCGGCCGCCCGCAGCCTGCAGGTGCTGTAACGCTTCCAACTGCGCTGTGACCGCGTCAACATCGACTTGGTGCCCATCACGTCCCAACGCAGCGATCGCACGGAAAATCAGGCTGTGCCTGGGGTCGCTGAAATCGTCCGGCGCGAGACGCGCGACCGCATCGAACGATGCGCCGATTAGCATGGCCCCGAGAACATGCTCCTCAGCGCTGATCGAGGTGAACCTGTCTCGCGCGGATGCATCGACCGTGGCGCTCATGCGTGGTGGGGTTTGCCGTCGGGGATCAGCCTGGCTAGGCAGCTTGAGTCCGGCGGCGACAGCCGCACGCGCGCTCGTCGGGCCTCGGGCGGTCCCTAGGCTACCGGGAGCTGTCGCTCTCCGTGACTTATCGTCTGCCGCGGAGCGGAAGCGCTCGAGTTGCAGCGACATATCCTCCAGCATATATTGCCGCTGTCGGCCCACAGCTTGACACCGTGAAAACCGCGCAGCCCTGTCAGGAGCACGGTTTTTCTTTATTTGGCGGCGGAGCCGGCGCGATCGACGCGCCGCGTGGCCAACCAATGCTCGAGGTCCGCTATGTCATAGCGGACCGCTCTGCCCACCCGGTACCACGGTGGACCAGGGGTGCGGCCACCGACATGGCCGCGGCACCGATCGGCGCGCAGGAATGCGACCGAAACCCCGAGATGGGCAGCGGCGGCGCGTTCGTCCACAAGAAGCATGGCATGACTCCGTTATCCAGCATTTGACGGAGCTGCATCGTGTGTGATGTCTTTGTACGTGAATGAGCCAAGTATCGCCGGCCGCGATCGTGGCTGCTTTTATGTCCAGTTTCGGTCCGACTGGGAACGACCGGACGCTATGCTGCGCGTCGCGTCGGCTATCGCAGTCCCCCGGCGAGTCGTTGCACATCGTACTGCACTTCATACCCGACCTCGACTAGTGTGGCGTAGGTCATGACATCCATTGCGACCTCGCGTACCGTGCGGCGCAGCCGACGCGGATCGTCCTGCTTCCCTCCCAGCTTATTAGGGTCTGGAAACAACAACCGACCGAGCGCACTGTCACTCACTGATAAATTCAACGCGTCACTTGCGAACTGTAGGTCGATAAAGCCCAGAATTCGGTACCGACTCCACCGCTCGAGCGGCGCGCGCCGAACGGGCGCGGCGGTGACGCCTTCTCGCTCGCACCGCTGACGGACCGCAGCAAGCCAACGCTCAAACCCATTCTTGAGTACCTCATCGCCGACGCGGAGGTCCACCTCCAGCCTCGCGAGCTGCCAGGATGCACTCTTGTCTTTAGTCGCGTCTCGAACGCATTTTTCAGTCACCGCGTGCGCCATCGCCTCCCGCACCTCACGACGGAGCTCTGACAACAGCGGATTCGCCAAGAGTCGCCGAACTGCAGGGGTGCGCGCCGTTGCGACACTCCCACCCAGTCTCTCCACCATTTGCATCGTGGACAGCGACGGGCGTACATCTCTGAGCGCACGATGCAGACAGACTCGCCCCACCTCGACGGCGGAGTCACGCGCGATCAATCGGGGAGTAGTCTCGGCTCTCAGCGCATCGTAGGCGGCCATCAGCTCGCCGTAATCAGTTTCATTCGCCGCACGATTTGCCATCGCGGCAAGCAACTTCTCCCGCACCCCTTCCCCATCGGGATCGCCGGTTATGGACATCCCGAACCGTTGAGCGATGCTCTTGATCCGCCGACTGGCCGCGCTCTCCCATTCTGGTATAAGAAGCTGCGCACGGAGGTGACTTCGATATTCCAGGCAGACCCACCAGTCTATGGCATCCATGTCCGCGCAATCGTAACGAGCCGGATCGAAGCTGAGCGCCTCGATTGTTTCCGCGGCGCGCCAAGCGTCTTCTTTGCGTGGTCTCATTTACTACCGAAATCGTTTGTTGCGGTGGTGAGCATGTTGAACTCGTCGGGCTTCCGCTGGTGTGGTCACGGTTGCACCAACTTGGCGACCGCCTCGCGTTTCTGGTCCGGCGCGAGATGCGCGTACCGCAGGGTCATCGCCATGCTCGCGTGCCCGAGCAGTTCGCGCACGGTATTCAGTGGCACACCGGCCTGCACCAGCCGAGACGCGAAGTGGTGACGGAGATCGTGCCAACGGAATTTCGTGATCTTGGCCCGCTCGAGCAGCGCTCCCCACGCTGTCTTGAAACCTGTCTCGATCGGGATCACGCGGTCGTCCTCCGCTCCCTGCTCCCGCCACCGCATCAGCACGTTCACGGCTTCCTCGTTGAGCGGGACATGCCGGGTCTGCTGAGACTTCGCCGTCGACCCTTCGATGGTGATGTGCCCTCCCTTCAAGTCGACGTTGACCCATCTGAGCTGAAGCAACTCACCGCGACGCAGGCCGGTGTTCATCGAGAGCAGCACGGCTGGCGTGAGATGGTCGCCGTAATACGGCAGCAAAGGCAGTGGATCTTCGTTCCGAGCCTTCCGCCAACGGTTCGCGCTTTCACGGGCCTTCCGCATCTCCTCGTCACGCTCGATTAGCGCCTCCCTGAGCCGCTTTTCCTCGGCGGGGTCCAGGTATCGCACCTTCGGCGTGCGGTCGATCCTGGCTCGCTCCACGCGGCGCACGGGGTTTGCCGCGAGCTTGTCGAGCCGCACTGCCCGGGTCAGCACGCCCGAAAGGGTCATCACGTCGCGCAGGACGGTCGAGGGTTCGATTCCCGATCGGAGTCTATCCACCCGCCAGCGCTCGATGCGCTCGACGGTGATGTCCGTCAGCGGCCGGCTGTACCACTCGCCGAAGCAAGTCTTGATGCGCTGCAGGGTACGTTCGGCGCTGCCCGGCCTCTCTGCGGTCAGCCACGGCTTGAAGTCGTTCTCGATGAAGGCGCCGAGCGTCGGTACTTCCACCGCGCCGGTGAGCCCGTGTAATGGGGGGCGCTCATGCGCGACGTTGCCGAGCACCTTTTCGCAGCGCTCGCGGGCCTCATCCGGGGTCAGTTCCCCGACCTTCCCGAGCGCCACGCGCTTGGCGCGTGCAATCTGCGCGTAGTAGCTCCTGGCGCCGGACGGCTGCACGCGCAATACGAAGCCCGACAGCCTGGCATCCCAGACTTCGTACGGCTTCGCCTGCGGCTGTGTCGCCTTGCTCGCCAGGAGCTTCGCGCCGATGATCGCGCGCATGTGCCCTCTCGCTTCCGTAAGTGCGGATTGCGAGCCACCTGGGTGCTAGTGCGCAGGTCGGCTTGCAAGTCCTTATAAGTGCAAGTAGAGTATATCGCGGTAGACGACCGTAGCAATGGGTCGTCGAGAGCAGAAGTCGCGAAGCACTGTTTTTTCGGTATTTTGTGGCTAGTGAAGAGCAAGCGGTTGATTTGATGGGGAGTGTGAAAACAGGATGATTTCACATTCGTAATGCGCGGGTCGTAGGTTCGAATCCTATTCCCGGCA